>NZ_JBFUDK010000002.1:0-433365 GCF_056404755.1 Sphingomonas sp. P2_B6 | reverse complement strand
AAGTGAAGCCGGGCACCGACCTGGTCAAGTTCCCGGACGGCAAGCAGATCATCGTGCTGGCCAAGGGCCGCCTGGTGAATCTGGGCTGCGCGACCGGCCACCCGTCGTTCGTCATGTCGGCCAGCTTCACCAACCAGACGCTGGCGCAGATCGAGCTCTTCACCAAGGGCGAGAACTACAAGAACGACGTGTACGTCCTGCCGAAGCATCTCGACGAGAAGGTCGCGGCGCTGCACCTCGAAAAGCTCGGCGTGAAGCTGTCGACGCTCACCGCAAAGCAGGCCGGCTATATCGGCGTGCCCGTCGAGGGCCCGTTCAAGCCGGACCATTACCGCTACTAGGACATTCAGCGTTTAATTGCTGAAATCCGGCCGCGCCTGCCCTCGGAGCAGGCGCGGCCTTTTGTTGCAAGGTTGCAACATAGCGTCGCGAATGTCGTGAACTGCCACCGCCTTGGGGTTGTCTATCTGAACATTTTGTCATGATTTGAAGGGGCCGGGGGGCGAAAGACAAAAGGGGTCTTTATGTCCACTCGCACGCCAAAATGCGGTGCCGGCCTTTCGCTCAGTGCTTCGCTCTTCGCCCTGGCGCTCGCCAGCCTCTCGTCGCCCGCCCTGGCGCAGACGCCGCCGCTGACCGACCCGCAGGAAAGCGTTGCTGCCGACACAGCGCAAGCCGCGGATGACGGCACCAACGATGTCGTCGTCACGGGATCGCGCATTCGCCGACCCGATTTCGACACGCCGAACCCGGTTCTGTCGATCGGCGCGGCCCAGATTCAGCAATCGGGATCGACGAACCTTACCGATTTCCTGACCGGCTATCCCGCCTTGCAAGGTTCCTCCACTTCAGCCGACAATTCGGGTGACGATGCAGGCATCGGAGCGACTGGCCTCAACCTGCTGAACCTGCGCAACCTAGGTACGGAGCGAACGCTTGTCCTGGTCGACGGTCGCCGTCATGTCGCGGCGCTTCCCGGCAGCCAGGCGATCGACATCAGCACCATTCCTAACGACCTTGTCGAGCGAGTCGAGATTCTGACGGGCGGCGCCTCGGCAATCTACGGTGCCGACGGTGTGACCGGCGTGGTCAATTTCATTACCAAGAAGAATTTCGAGGGCGTCTCCGCGCACGCTCAAGCCGGAATCTCCGAATATGGTGACGCCGGCAAACGCTTCATTTCAGTGACCGCGGGCAAGAATTTCGCCGAAGGCCGCGGTAATCTCGCGATCGCCTATGAATATGCCGAAGAGGATCGGCTCGAGACCAGAAACCGAAAGCGCCTTTCCGGTACGAACCGGGTCGCCTTCTACCTCAATCCAGACGACCCCGAGAACCAGGGCGGCTATACCGGACCTGCGGACAACGGGATTCCCGACAATATCCCACTCAACAACATTCGCTATTTCGATACCAACCGGCAGGGCGGCATCGACCTCGATTTCGACGGGTTCCCGGACTATTTCGTCGGTACGGGTGGTGGACTGACTCAGTTTGACCCGGGTACTTTCGTGCCGGATTTCTATCAGCAGGGCGGGAACGCGACCCTCGTATCGGATTATGGCAACGATCTGTTGCCGCAGATCAGGCGGCATGTGGTCAATGCGATCACGCATTTCGACGTCGCGCCCGCGCTGACGCTGTTCGCGGAAGGGAAATATGCGAACATCCGCAGCTTTTCGCTCGCTCAGCCCACGTTCGACTATTATCTGCTGATCCCCGAAGACAATCCCTATATCCCTGCGGCCTTGCGCCCACAAATTGCCGCGCTCGGCAATGGAGGCGTGCTGGTCAATCGCGACAATTTCGATTTCGGGCAGCGCGGTGAGGATATCACGCGCGAGACCTATCGTTTTGTCGTCGGTGCCCGCGGCGACATCAGCGAGCACGCCAATTACGAATTGTCATACACTTGGGGGCGTACCGATATTCGAAGCAAATATGTCAACGATATTCTGGACGATCGTTACTACGCCGCCATCGATGTCGTGACCAACCCAGCCAACGGCCAGCCCACCTGCCGCGTGAACCTCGACTCGAGCTGGACGCCTGATCAACCGTATAACTACACGCGTGACGTTTTTTCGCCCACCACGTTCAGCCCCGGCCAGTGCGTGCCGCTGAACCTGTTCGGCGAGGGGGCACCATCCCAGGCGGCGCTGGAATTCATCCGCGCCAACACGGTCGATCGCGCACGTCTGGAGCAGCAAGTGATTTCCGGGTCGATTTCGGGCGATTTCGGGCAATTCTTCTCGCTGCCCGGCGGCCCGGTCGGGTTCGCGGTCGGCGGCGAATATCGCCGGGAAACGAGCAGCTTCACTGCCGACCCACTCGCCGCGCAAGGGCTGACCTTCACCAACTCCCTGTCGAACGACACCGGCAAATATGAGGTCAAGGAAGGATTCGGCGAATTGCGGGTGCCGCTACTGAAGGACCTGCCGTTCGCCCATCGGTTCGAGGTTGGCGCTGCGGTGCGCTTCTCCGATTATTCGACGATCGGGAACACGACGACCTGGAAGGTCGACGGCGCCTGGGCGCCCGTCCGTGACCTCACCCTTACCGGCACCTATTCGAAGGCGGTTCGCGCGCCGAACATCGGCGAGCTGTTTGCCGGTCAGTCCCAGACGTTCAATTTCATCACCGATCCCTGTAACACCAACCAGATCCAGAACGGGACCCAGTATCGCGCGGCAAACTGCCAGGCGTTGCTGACATCGCTTGGCGTGACGGATCCGAGCACGTATCGCGATTTCCGGTCGACCAATATTCCCGGCCTCCAGAGCGGCAATCCCGATCTCAGCGAGGAAGAGGCGACAACCTGGACGGCGGGTGTGATCCTGCAACCGCGCTTCGTGCCGGGCCTGTCGATCCGCGCGGACTGGTATGACATCAAGCTGAAGGGCGCGATCAACACCGCGACGGCGTCTGAACTGGCCGGGCTGTGTGTCGACCAGCCGACGCTCGCCAACCAATATTGCGCGGGCATCGTTCGCCAGAACGGCGCCGCGGGTACGGCGGATCCGGGCAATATCGTCGACTTCACGCTGCGTCCGTTCAACGTCGCGCAGTTCCGCACCGCAGGGCTGGATCTCAATGTGAGCTATCGGATGGAGACGGCCAAGGTCGGCACCTTCAATCTGAATGTCATGGCCAATTACCTGGACCGGCTGGAGTTCGTCAGCTCGCCCGGCGCTCCGGTCACCAATGAGCGCCGCGAGGCCTTCGCGCCGAAATACACGGTCAATGCCGACCTGACATGGAAGCTAGGTGCGTTCACGGTTAACTACGGCTTGCTGTGGTTCGACAAGACACTCCGCTTCACCAACCAGGAGATGGCAACGAATACCGACATCGTCGATCCGAAATATGTCTATGTGAAGGAGCATTGGCAGCATGACATCTTCGCGAGCGTCGATGTGAAGGGCGGGATGCAATTCTATGTCGGCGTGAACAACGTGTTCGGACAAAAGCCCGACATCGGTACCACCACCTATCCTGTAAGCTCCGTCGGCCGGTTCCTCTATGCCGGCGTGAAAGTGAATCTACCGAAGTTCTGATCGCTCCCGAACGCGAGCACGAAAAGGCCCGGCCGATGATCGGGCCTTTTTGTGGTCCGAGCGCTTCCTTATTGTCGGTGGATTGCCGTAAGGATCGAACATGAATTCGGGCGGCACAGGCAAGGCGCAGTCACGCGAGGAACGGTGTGAACGATAGCGCGTCTTCCATGGTCCCTTCCATGGTCATTGCCGGCGTCGTCATGGCGCTGTTCATCGGCGGAGCCGTTTTGCTGCTCTACCTGGGATTGAAGGCGCGCCGCGATGCCGCGGAGGTCGTCGCGGCGAATGCCCGGCTCGAGGCGCTGCTCGGCTCTGCTCCTGCCCTTGCCATGATCGTGCGGGCCGATGGCCGGCTGGAATTGTCGGATCGACTGGCAGGCTGGCTCGGCCTGTCGCCGATGCCCCGCTATCTCGACGATCTGGCCGGTCAGGACGGCGGCCTGACTCCGGAGGACGCACATGCCATCGCCGCTGACGTCGCGGCGGCGCAAAAGTCCGGACGCAGCTTTTCGCGGTCGATCCGCGCGCGTGGATCGTCGCGCGCGTTGATGATCAAGGGCCAAAGGGCGCCGCGCGACCTGCAGGCGCCGGGCGGCGTCGTGCTCTGGATATTCGATGCGACGGAGAGCGAGGCGGAGATCGCCAGGCTCGACGCGGAGCGGGCGGACGCACGCGCCGCCTTCGATGCCTTGACCGGGCTCATCGAAGCGGCACCGCTGCCGATGTGGTATCGCGGGCCCGACCTGCGCCTGGCAATGGTCAATTCCGCCTATGTCGAGGCAGTCGAAGCACCCGATGCCGCGGACGTCATCCGGCGCGGCGTGGAGCTGGTCGAGGGATCCGGCATCGGCGGACCGCTGGCGAACGCGGTGGTCGCGCGCGATACGGGCAAGCCGCAAATGCAGAGCATGCCCGCGACGATCCGGACCATGCGGCGGATGCTGTGCGTTTACGACGTGCCCTTGCCGACCGGTGGCGTGGCGGGCTTTGCCGTCGATATCGAGGAGCTGGAGCAGGCGCGAAGCGGCATCAAGCGCTTCGCGGAGGCGCAACGCGCGTTGCTCGACCGGCTGTCCGCCGGCGTGGTTCAGTTCGGCGCTGATCGAACGCTCGCCTTTTGCAACCAGCCCTTCCGCCGGCTGTTCGCGATCAACAGCGAGTGGCTCGCGGACCGGCCGGAATTCGACCGGGTGCTCGAGCGCATGCGCGAAGCGAACCGCTTGCCGGAGGTACGGGACTTCCCGGGCTGGAAGGCGGAGCGGCGGGACTGGTTCCTCGAGGCGGACGGTGCGATCGAGGAGCATTGGCATCTGCCGGGCGGCGTGCATCTGCGTGTCGTGGCGCAGCCCTTGCCCGATGGGGGCCTGTTGCTGATCTTCGAGGACCGCACCGAGCAGGTCCAGCTCGCCAGCGCGCGCGATACGCTGCTGCGGGTGCGCACCGCGACATTCGACAATCTCTACGAAGCGCTGGGCGTGTTCGCCGCGGACGGGCGGCTGCAGTTGTGGAACAACAAGTTCCGCGCGCTCTGGGGTTTCGACGAGGAATTCCTGACCAGCCATCCCGGCGTGGACAAACTGGCGGAGGCCGCGGCGCGGCAACTCGCCAAGCCGAGGCGCGCCTCGCTGATCGGCGATCTGGTGCGGGCGGCGACCGTCGAACGGCAGCAGCGCGGCGGCGAGCTCGAATTCGCCGACGGGCGCTTCTTCGAGCTGGCCGCGGTGCCGCTGCCTGACGGCAACGGCTTGTTCACGATGCTCGATATCTCGGACGGCCGCCGGATCGAACGCGTGCTGCGCGATCGCAACGAGGCATTGGAAGCGGCCGACCGGGTCAAGACCGCGTTCGTGGCCAATATGAGCTATGAGTTGCGTACTCCGATCACGTCGATCAGCGGCTTCGCCGAGATGCTGGCCGAGGGCTATGCCGGCAAGCTGAACAAGGATGCGCATGACTATGTCGCGGCGATCCTCGAATCGGTAGAACGGCTCGGCTTCTTCGTCGACGAGGTGCTCGATCTCACCCAGAATGAGGGGCGCACGCCCGTGCTGGAGATGATCGAGGTCGATCTGGACGGCGTCGCGCGCGAGGCCGCGGCGGCGGTCGAGCCCCTGGCCGCGCGCAAGCAGCTCGATTTTGCGGTCGAGATTTTACCCTCTGCCGGCACCGTAAAGGGCGATGCAAAGCGCTTGCGCCAGGTCGTGGAGCATTTGCTGAGGCACGCCATTGGCGGCACCGCGGAGGGCGGCCGTATCCTGCTCCATCTCGATGGCACTGCGGCGGCGGCGCGGATCGTGGTGTCGGACGACGGGGCTGGAATGACGCCCGAGGCGGTCGCGCATGCGTTCGATCGCTTCGCGGAGCCGGGGGTCTCACCCGGCGGCGAGCGGTCGCTGGGGCTCGGCTTGCCGCTCGCCAAGCAGTTTGTCGAGGCGCATGGCGGGACGATCGACCTGGTATCGGAGCCGGGCGAAGGGACTTTTATCACTGTCACATTGCCGCGGCGCTAGCTTGAATGTGCGTGGTTATGCGCATACTATATGCGCATAGAATGGAGGCTGTCCATGACGCGATCTACCGTCCGTGAAACGAAGGCGCCGTTTCGGCGACCCACTAATGTTTCGCTCGATGCCGCGATGATCGAGGATGCCAGGGAACTGGGCATCAACATTTCGCGCGCTTGCGAAGAGGGGCTGGCGAAACAGATTTCCGAAGAGCGCGGGCGGCGCTGGCTCGAGGAAAATCGCGAGGCGATCGAGGCCTCAAACGCTTATGTCGCCGAACACGGCTTGCCACTCGAGAAATACCGCCTCTTCTGATGGCCCGATTCGATATCTATCAACGGCACGGCGCGCGCGGATACCTACTGGATTGCCAATCCGACCTGCTCCGGAATCTCGATACGCGCTTCACCGTGCCCCTGTTCGTGTTCGAGGATGCGCCCAAGCCGGCGGGCCGGCTCAATCCAATTTTCGACGTTGAAGGGCAACGGGTCGTGATGATGACGCAGTATGCGTCCGCCATCGGGAAGAATCTCATCGGCAATCGGGTCGGAACGCTCGATCGGGAACACGACGCCATCATGGGTGCGCTCGACATGCTGATGATCGGCTACTGAAATGGCGATAACGCTTGCCGACCCCGCCGCGACCGAGGCGCTTGGCGCGCGTCTCGCCGAACTCGCCGGACCGGGCGATGTCATCGCGCTGACCGGTCCGCTCGGTGCCGGAAAGACGAGCATCGCGCGTGGGTTGCTGGCGGCTTTGGGGCTTGAGGGCGAGGCGCCGAGCCCGAGCTTCGCGATCGTGCAGCCCTATGTGCCGCCCGAGGTGCGGTTCCCGGTGCTGCATGTCGATCTCTACCGGATCGACGACCCGGACGAGATCGAGGAGCTCGGGCTCGACGAGGCGCTGTCCGATTCGCTGCTGATCGTCGAATGGCCCGAACGTGCGCCCGGCATGTGGCCCGAGGCGCTGGCACTGAGCCTGACGATCGAGCCCGATGGCACCCGCGCCTTGACAGCCGGGGTGCCGGCGGCTTGGAGGGCGCGATGGCAGCAGATATGACTCCGCCGGCCGCCGCGGCCGATTTCCTCGCGGCGAATGGCTGGGAAGGGGCTGACATCCTCCCCGTGGCGGGCGACGCCTCGTTCCGCCGGTATTTTCGCGTCGTCGCGGGCGATCGCAGCGCGATCCTGATGGATGCGCCGCCGCCACAGGAAGATCCGCGCCCCTTTATCGACGTCGCGCGATGGCTGGGCGAACGGGGGTTCGCCGCACCGGCGATCCACGGCGTCGACCTCGACCGGGGCCTGGTCCTGCTCGACGATTTCGGCGACATCCGGATGCGCGAAACGGTCGACGCGCAGGCCGGGCGCGCGACCGGCCTGTACGAGGCCGCGATCGATATCCTGATCCGGCTTCACCAGCACGAGGCCGGGCCGCTGGCGCCTTATGACCGTCCGGTGCTTCACCGCGAGGCTAATCTGCTGACCGAATGGTATTGCCCGGCGGTCGGCATAGAGGCCGATCAGGCGGGCTACGACGCAGCGTGGGACAAGGTGTTCGACGCGGCGCTCGCCGGGCCGGTCGTGACGGTGCTGCGCGATTATCATGCCGAAAATCTGATGCTGATCGGTGGGACCGACACGCTCGGCCTGCTCGACTTCCAGGATGCGCTGGCCGGCCATCCCGCCTATGACTTGGTCTCGTTGTTGCAGGACGCGCGGCGCGATGTGGATCCGGCGCTCGAAAGCGTCATGCTTGCGCGGTACAAGCGGATCACCGGCGCCGGGGAGGATTTCGACATCGCCTATCATGTCCTGGGCGCGCAGCGGAACGCGAAGATCGTCGGCATCTTCACCCGGCTGTGGAAGCGCGACGGCAAGCTGCGCTATTCGGCGCTGTGCCCGCGCGTCTGGCGCTATCTCGATCGCGACCTGGCGCATCCGGCGCTGGCACCGGTCAAGACGTGGTTCGACGCCAACATCCCTGCCGACAGGCGCGGCGACCCGATGGTGATTTCCGGCCAATGACGACCAAGCGAACTTTAGCGATCCGCCCCGACCCCGGCGGCGACGTTCCCGAAACCGCGATGGTGATGGCGGCGGGCCTGGGCAAGCGCATGCGCCCGTTGACCGCGACGCGACCCAAGCCGCTGGTCGAGGTGGCGGGCAAGCCGCTGATCGATCATGTGTTCAACCGGCTGCGCAGCGCCGGGGTGAAGCGCGCCGTGGTCAATGTCCATTATCTCGCCGATGCGCTCGAAGCGCATCTGATGAATCGGGTCAAAGGCATTGAAATCGCCGTATCCGATGAGCGGGGCAAGCTGATGGAGACAGGCGGCGGCATCGTTCAGGCACGCGACCTGATCGGCGACAAGCCGTTCCTCGTCGTCAACAGCGACAATCTCTGGGTCGATGGACCGGCCGACGCGATCAGGCTGCTCGCCGCGCGGTGGGACGATGCGGCGATGGACGCGCTGCTGCTCATGGTGCCGCTCGCCAAGGCGTATAATCATGGCGGGCAGGGCGATTTCCATCTCGCGCCCGATGGACTGATCACCAAGCGTCGCCAGCCCGGGCGGCCCGCGCCGTTCGTCTATACCGGGGTGCAGATCCTGTCGCCGCGTGTGATCCAGGACTGGCCGGAGGGACCCTTCTCGACGATGATCTTCTGGGAACGCGCGATCGCCGCCGGCCGCGCTTACGGCCTTGTCCATCAGGGCCTGTGGTTCGATGTCGGCACGCCGGGCGCGATTGTACAGACCGAGGCGATCCTCGCTGATGGCTGAGGCCGTCAAACCGGCCCTCTTCACCATCCCAGCGCACCGGGCCTTTGCCGACGCGCTCGCCGCCGGACTGATCCGGCGCTTCGGCGGACAACCGCTGGGGCTCGCGCGCGGGCTGGTGCTGCTGCCCAACAACCGCGCCAAGCGGGCGATGACCGACGCCTTCGTGCGCGCAAGCGAGGGCGGGCTGCTGCTGCCGCGGCTGGTGTCGATCGGCGAACTGGACGAAGCCACGGGCGCAGCGCTCGATCCGGCGGACGACAGCGATCCGGTGCCGCCTGCGGTACCGCCACTCCAGCGCCGGATGATCCTGGCGCGGCTGGTGGCCGAGGAGCGGGCGCGGACGGGCCAGCCGGTCGACGCCGCCGAAGCGGTGCGGCTGGCGGGCGATCTGGCGCGGACACTCGATCAGTTGCTGGTCGAGGAGGTGGCGCCGGCGAAGTTGCGCGACCTGGAACTCAGCGAGGAGCTGTCGGACCATTGGCGTCGGGCGCTGGCGTTGTTCGGAATCGTGCTGGATCGCTGGCCGGGCGAGCTGAAGCGGCTGGGCAGGATCGACCTCGCCGATCGGCGCGGACGCTTGCTGCGCCGGCTGGCCGCGCGGTGGAAAGACATACCGCCGGCCGGCTTCGTGTGTGCCGCCGGCATTACCGATTCCGCGCCGGCCGTGGGGCTGCTGCTGCGCTGCGTGTCGGAGCTGCCGCGGGGCATGGTGGTGCTGGCCGACCTGGCGACCGGCATGGACGAGGAGGAGTGGCAGGCGCTCGGGCCGCACGAGCCCGATCCGGTCACCGGGTTCCGCCGCCGGTCGATCGAGACTCATCCGCAATTCCATCTGAAGCTGCTGCTCCGGCGGATGGGCGTGAACCGCGACGAATTCCTGCCCTGGCGCGATGGCGGCGGGCATGACGCGACCGCGGCACGAGGACGCGCCATTGCCAATGCGCTGGCGCCCGCCGAATTCACCGGGAAATGGACCGGGCTCGAGGCGGAGGATCGCCGGCTTTCGGGCATCGTCGCGGCCGAACTGGCGACACCGGCCGAGGAAGCGCAGGCGATCGCGTTGGCGTTGCGCGAAGTCTTGGAGATGCCGGGCCGCACCGCCGCCCTGGTAACGCCGGATCGCGCGCTGGCGCGCAGGGTGGCGGCGCATGTGGCGCGCTGGGGAATCGAGATCGACGATTCCGCCGGTCGGCCCTTGTCGATCCTGCCCTCGGGCACCTTGCTGACCGCGCTGGCCGAGGCCGCGACCCAGCGGTTCGCGCCGCTCGCGCTGCTGACCTTGCTCAAGCATCCGCTGGTGCGTTTCGGCGAGGGACGTAGCGCATGGCTCGAAGGGGCGCGCGCGCTCGACCGGGTGTTGCGCGGGCCGCGGCCAGCGGCGGGGCTGGCGGGGATCGACTCTCATCTCGCCAATCCATCGGAGCGGGAACGGCGGTTGTTCGCCGAAGCGGCGGCCTGGTGGCCCGAGGCGCGCGCCCTGTTGTCGCCCATCGAAGCGGTCTTCGACGGCGATGCGCAGCCTTTGGCGATGCTGGTCGCCGCGCTCCGCGAGACGGCGCAGGCGCTGTGCGGCGATGCGCTGTGGAGCGGCCCGGCCGGGCGCGCCGCGTCCGAACTGCTCGCCGATCTCGAAGCGGAGGCCGATGCCGGACCGGCCAGCGTCGATCCTGCCAGCCTTGCGCCACTGCTCAAGACCCTGATGGATGAGACGGCGGTGCGTCCACCCCAGGGCGGTCACCCGCGCCTGGCGATCTATGGTCTGATCGAGGCTCGGTTGCAGACCGCCGACCTGATGATCCTCGGCGGCCTGAACGAAGGCACCTGGCCCGGCCAGCCAGCGCCCGATCCATGGCTGGCACCGCGCATCCGCGCCGAGTTGGGCCTGCCGGGCCTCGAACGCCGTGTCGGCGTGTCGGCGCATGATCTCGCGGGCGCGCTGGGGGCGCCCCAGGCACTGATCACGCGCGCGCGCCGTGATGCCAGCCAGCCAGCGATTGCCTCGCGCTTCTGGCTGCGGTTGCAGGCGCTGGCCGGCGAACGGTTCGAGCGCGCGCGCGCGCTGGAGCGCTGGACCCGCGCGCTCGACCGCCCGGATACGCACGAGCCGGCGGATCAGCCCGCGCCGTCGCCGCCCGCGATCCTGCGGCCGAAGCGCATTGCCGTCACGGATGTCGACCGGCTCAAGGCCGACCCCTACGCTTTCTACGCCAAACGCATTCTGCGACTGATGTCGCTGGATCCGGTCGACGCCGACCCCAGCGCGGCATGGCGCGGCACGGCGGTGCACGAGATCCTCGAAGTCTGGGCACGCGAGGACGATTGCGCGCCCGATACGCTGCGCCGGCGCGCGCTGGCGATGCTGGCGGACGAACGCACCCACCCGATGATGCGCGCGCTATGGCAACCGCGGCTGATGGAGGCGATCGACTGGATAGCGGCGGAGATCGCGCGCGGATCGGCGCTGGGCCGCAAGGTGCTCGCGGTCGAGAAGGACGGCAAGATCGACATCGCAGGCGTCACGCTGACCGGGAAGTTCGACCGGATCGACCGGCTGCCCGACGGGTCGCTGTCGGTGATCGACTACAAGACCGGCAAGGCGCCGTCGCCGGCCTCGGTGCGTGCGGGGTTCAGCCTGCAGCTCGGGTTGCTTGGCCTGATTGCCGAGCGCGGCGGGTTCGAGGGCATAAGCGGCGAAGCACGGGGTTTCGAATATTGGTCGCTGGGCAAGCGCAACGACAGCTTCGGTTACATCACCTCGCCGGTCGATCCGGGGGGCAAGGCGGATAAGGTGCGGCCGGAGGACTTCCCTGCGCTCGCCGCGCATCATTTCACCGAAGCGGTGGCTGCCTGGCTGACCGGCAGCGAGGCGTTCACCGCCAAGCTTCACCCCGAATATGCGCCCTATGCCGACTATGACCAGCTGATGCGCCGCGATGAATGGTATGGCCGTGAGCGGGGATAACCGGCCTTTTCCGCATCTGAAGGGCAACCAGGCCGCGGCGAGCGCGCCCGACGCGCATGTCTGGCTGTCCGCCTCGGCCGGCACCGGCAAGACCCAGGTGCTGACAGCGCGCGTGTTCCGCCTGTTGCTGCGCGGCGTCGATCCGGGTGCGATCCTGTGCCTGACCTTCACCAAGGCGGGCGCCGCGGAGATGGCGGGGCGGATCAGCGCCCGGCTCGCCGCCTGGGTGCGCATGCCCGAGAACGACCTGAAAAAGGATCTGTTCGCGCTGGGCGAGGACCATCTCGATCCGCGCCGCATTGCCTACGCCCGTACCCTGTTCGCCAAGGTGCTTGATGCGCCGGGCGGCGGCCTGCGTATCCAGACGATCCACAGCTTCTGCCAGGGCCTGCTCGCGGCGTTCCCGGTCGAAGCGGGGCTGGTGCCCGGCTTTCGTCCCCTCGAAGGACGCGAGGAAGCGGTGCTGGCGCGCGAGGCGCTGGCCGAGATGCTGGTCGATGCGGATCGCGACGGCCGGCTCAAGCCGATCGACACGATCGGCCGGCTGAGCGTAAGGCTGGGCGAGGGCGAGGCGGAGAATTTCCTGCGTGCCTGCGCCCGTGCGCCGAGCGCGATGGAGGAACTGCCGCGCGGTGACGGTCTGCGGCCCTTCATCCGTCGTGCGCTCGATTTGCCGACGGGCGATATCGAGAGCGTGATCCTGAGCGCCTGCAGCGACGATGTGGTGGATCACGAAGCACTCGACGCGATCGGCGGCATGAACAGCGGCTGGGGTACCAAGAGCGGGATCGAGCGCGCCGGGGTCATCTATGGCTGGCTGGAAAAGCCGGTGGCCGAGCGCGCCGCGTCGCTGGCCGATCTGCACAAGGTCTGGGCCAAGGCGGACGGCGATGTGCGCTCCTTCGGCAAGGGGCAGGCGCCGCAGGAAGAGGATTATGCGGTGCTGGCGGGTGGCCTTTATGGCTGGTGCGCCGAACTGCTCGATCTGCGAGTGCGTGCCGTCTACGCCGATCTGCTCGCGGACGCGCTCGATGTCGGGCGCGATTACGCCGCCGCCTATGCGCGCGCCAAGCGGCGGGTCGGCGGGGTCGATTTCGATGACCTGATCCGCGCGACGATCGACCTGCTCGGCCAGCCCGGCATGGGTGAATGGGTGCGCTTCAAGCTCGACCAGGTGACCGAGCATATCCTGATCGATGAAGCGCAGGACACCAATCCCGAGCAATGGTCGATCATCCGCGCGCTCGCCGACGAATTCTTCGCGGGGCTCGGCGCGCATGACGAGCGGCTGCGGACGCTGTTCACGGTCGGCGATTACAAACAGGCGATCTTCGGCTTCCAGGGCACGCACCCGATCTATTTCCAGGCGGCGGAGCGACATTTCGGCGGGCTGGCCGAGGATGCGCAGGGGCCGGACGGGGAGGGGCTGCGCTTCGACCGGCTGTCGCTCACCCACAGCTTCCGCTCGACCCGGCCGGTGCTCGAATTCGTCGATGCGGCGATCGAGGCGATCCCGGAGCCCGGGCTCGGCGCCATCGCCGAGCGCGAGCCGCATGCCAGCGAGGTGGAAGGGCCGGGCACCGTCACGCTCTGGCCGCTCACCGTCGCCGGCGGCAGTGAGGAGGATGAGGAAGGCTGGATCGCCGATTCCACCCGTGAGCTCGCCAGCCGGATCGCCAGGCAGATCAAGGCCTGGATCGGCACTTTGGTGTTGGAGAGCCAGGGCCGCACCCTCCGCCCCGAAGATGTGATGATCCTGGTCAAACGGCGCGGCGAACTGGCCTCGCTGATCGTCGCGCGGCTTTATGCCGAGAATGTGCCGGTCGCCGGCGTCGACCGCCTGCGGCTCAACGCGCCGCTGGCGGTGCAGGATCTGCTCGCCGCGATCCGGTTCGTGCTTCAGCCGGGGGACGATCTGTCGCTCGCCAGCCTGCTCGTCTCGCCGCTGATCGGCTGGAGCCAGGAAAGACTGATGGAGGCAGCCCCACGCGAGGCCGGCAGCCTGTGGCGGCATCTGTCGCGTACTCAGCCGCGCGATGCGCTCGATCCGCTGCACCGGATGCTCGACCGGGCGGATATCGCCACCCCCTATCAGTTCCTCGAAGAGATGCTGTCCGGCCCGCTCGACGGGCGGCGCAAGCTGATCCGCCGGCTCGGCCAGGAGGCCCGCGATCCGATCGAGGAATTGCTTAACGCGGCGCTCAATTTCGAATCGCTCGGCACGCCCTCGCTGCAGCGCTTTCTCGACTGGTTCGATCGCGGCGATGTCGACATCAAGCGCGATCCTTCCGCGCCGCTCGACGCCGTGCGGGTGATGACGGCGCACGGCGCGAAGGGCTTGCAGGCGCCGCTGGTGATCCTGGCCGACGCGGCGGTCGATCCGACCAAATCGCCGCGCTCCACGCTCGACTGGACACTGGAGGGCATGGCGAACGCGCTGCCGATTTTCCGGCCGCGCGCGAGTGAGCGCGGTGGCCCTTTGGGCGAGGTGCTCGAAGCCGATGCCCAGCGCGAGCTGGAGGAGCATTGGCGGCTCTTCTATGTCGCGGCGACACGCGCGGAGGAACGGCTGGTGATCGCGGGCGCGCTGGGGCCGCTTGCCAGGGGCGAACCGCCGCCGTCGAGCTGGTACGCCGCTGCCGAGCGGGCGATGACCGCGCTGGAGGTGCCGCCTTCGCCGGAAGCGCGGAGCTTCACCGGGATCGTGCCGCAACGCGCGGTGCCTGTCTCGACCAAGAAAGCGGCCGAGGTCGAGGACGAGACTGCGCTGCCTGCCTGGACTCAGCAGCGCGCGCCGGTCGAAGCGCGGCCGCCGCGCCCGCTGGCGCCGTCGTCGCTGGGCGAGGATGCGGTGGCCGATCCGCCGCCTACGCCGGCGATGCGCGTCGCCGCGGAGCGTGGCAAGCTGATCCATGCGCTGTTCGAGCGCTTGCCGGCCGTGGCGCCTGACGAGCGCAAGAGCGCGGCGGATCGCTGGCTCGACCGGGTCGGCGGGGTCGCCGATGCCAATGCGCGGACGGATATCGCACGGACGGTGCTCGCTGTCCTTGAAGACACCCGTTTCGCTGAGCTGTTCGGTCCTGACTCGCTGGCGGAAGCGCCGATCGCGGCAGTGGTCGGCGACGGCGTCGTTGTATCGGGCACGGTGGACCGGCTGCGCGTGACGCCCGAGCGGATTCAGGTGGTCGATTTCAAGACGGGACGCCAGATCCCGCTGACGCCGGAGGAGATCCCGCCCTATCACGCACGCCAGATGGCGGCCTATGTCGAGGCGCTCGGGGTGATCTTTCCCGGCCGCGTCATCGAGGCCGCGCTGCTCTACACCAATGGGCCAAAACTGCTGATCGTGCCGGACGCTTTCCTCGCGATGCACAAGCCCGGCTATGCACCGACGCAACAAAGCTACGACCTGCCGGGTTGAGTGCTTTGGCCGGGCTCCCTAGATTGCCGGCAACACAGGAGATTCCCGACATGGCAACCAAGCACATCACCGACGACAGCTTCCAGGCTGACGTCCTCAGCTCCGACAAGCCGGTGCTGGTCGATTTCTGGGCTGAATGGTGTGGTCCCTGCAAGATGATCGGCCCGAGCCTGGAGGAGATCTCCGAGGAACTCGGCGAGCAGGTGACCATCGCCAAGCTGAACATCGACGACAATCCCGACGCGCCGGGCAAATATGGCGTGCGCGGCATCCCGACGATGATCCTGTTCAAGAACGGCGCCCCGGCCGCGACCAAGGTTGGCGCGGAGCCCAAGGGCCGGATCAAGGCTTGGCTCGAGGGCGAGCTCGCCTGATCTGAGCTGTCGAAATGGATCGGGGCCGCGCGGCAGAGGCTGCGCGGCCCTTTTTTCATCAGCGATGATCATCATGGCGTTCCGCGCCATCAATGCGATCGATCGATTCAAATCCTGATCCGATGTCTCCACTATGACGTCGGACGAAGCCCGGCCTTGCTTCGGCCGGCTCTTTCTCATGGCGATGTGGATGGTGCGCGCCCCGCACGCGAATTTCGCTGTTATGCGGACGGAATTCCCTGTTAATCCGGAACAGGGAAACCCAATCAAGTGATTGTAAAATAATCTATATTTTGGTAGAGCTGGCGAACTTCAGGCCCGAAAAAATGGAATTCCCTGTTAATTTCCCTGTTATCGCGCAGGAACAGCGAACTTCCTGCCCTTGCCGCGTGGCGACTCAGGTGAGCGGGATCATTACCTGGCTGGCGTAACCGGCACGCGCCTGGAGGCCTTCGTACCAGTCCGCCACATTGGGCAGGTCGGGGCGCTCGATGGGCAAGGTGAACCAGCTATGGACATAGACGCCCATCGGTACGTCTCCGATGCCGAAGGCGTCGCCCGACAGCCAGGGGCTCTGCGCGAGATGCGCGTCGAGCACGGCCATCTTCTTCGCGCACGCCTCGGCCGAGCGCCTGATCGCGTCCTCGTCGCGCTGGTCCTCGGGCCGGCGGATCAGGTCGAGGAACGCGTCGCGCTGGGCCTCGGCATAGTCGATCTGCCAGTCCATCCAGCGATCGGCCATCGCCCGCGCCGCCGGGCTGGCGGGCCAGAAGCGATCGGGGGCGTGGCGTGCGGCGAGATAACGCAGGATCGCGTTGGATTCCCACAGGGTCACCTCGCCATCCTCGATCGTCGGGATCATCGCATTGGGGTTCCTCGCGAGATACTCGGCATCCATGCCGAATTGGCCGCCGACATCGTGGCGGACATAAGCCAGGCCTGCTTCTTCCGCGAACCACGCGACCTTCTTCACATTGTGCGAGTTGAGGCGGCCCCAGATGGTCAGCATTGCGTCGGCCCTTCAAAACTACCTTCCCCGGCGGAGGCCGGGGTCCAGTCGGAGAGGTCGTGGTAATTGAGCGCGGCGCTCAACCATGATCGTCCCCCAAATGGACCCCGGCCTCCCCCGTGGAAGGAAGGGGAGGTAAACAGAGTTCAGCTCCGGTAATCCGCGTTGATCGCGATATAGCCGTGCGTCAGGTCGCAGGTCCAAACCGTCGCGCGGCCGTCGCCCAGGTCGAGATCGACGCCGATATCGATCTCGCTGCCCTTGAGATGCGCCGCGACGGGCGTCTCGTCATAGCCCGTCACCGCCAGGCCATCGCGCGCGACCTGGGTCTCGCCGAAGCGGATCGACAATTTGTCGCGCTCGGCGGGCTCGCCAGCCTTGCCGACCGCCATGACGACGCGGCCCCAATTGGCGTCCTCGCCGGCAATGGCGGTCTTCACCAGCGGTGAATTGGCGATCGACAGGGCGATCACCCGCGCGCTGCGGTCGCTCTCGGCACCGGTCACTTCGACCGTGATGAACTTCGACGCGCCCTCGCCGTCGCGCACCACGAGATGGGCTAGCTGGAGGCAGAGGTCGGCCAGCGCGGCGCGGAAGGCGTCGGCGCCGGCATCGTCTGCGGAAGTCAGCGGCGCATTGCCTGCTGCACCCGTTGCAAAGGCAAGCACCGTGTCGCTGGTCGAGGTATCGCTGTCGACCGTGATGCAGGAGAAGCTCTTCACGTTCGCGTCCGACAGCGCCGCCTGCAGGAAGCCCGGCTCGACGGCGGCATCAGTGAAGATGAAGCCGAGCATCGTCGCCATGTCGGGCATGATCATGCCCGATCCCTTGATGATGCCGACCAGGTTGACCGTCCTGTCACCGATCACGGCCTGCGTCACCGCTGCCTTGGCGAAGGTGTCGGTGGTCATGATCGTCGCCGCGGCTTCTTCCCAGCTGCACGGATCGGCCTGGAAGGCAGCGTCGAGGCCCGCCTCGCTCTTGTCGATCGGCAGCGGCACGCCGATCACGCCGGTCGAGGCGACGAACACGTCCGAAGGCTGGCAACCGAGCMGCGTGGCGACGCGCGCGACGAGATTCTCGACGGCCTCGCGCCCCCGGTCGCCGGTGAAGGCGTTCGAATTGCCGGCATTGACTACCAGCGCGCGTGCCTGGCCGAGCACCAGTGCCTTGCGGCACCATTCCACTTCGGGCGAGGGGCAGCGGCTCTGGGTCAGCACGCCGGCCACGACGGTGCCCGGATCGAGCGTGACGAAGGTCAGGTCGCAGCGATCCCAGGTCTTGTAGCGCGCCCGGGCGATGCGCGGTGTGACGCCGGGAATCGCGGGCAAAACAGGGAAGCCTTCAGGCGCGAGCGGGGAGCGGGTGCTGGACATGCGCGCCCTCATAAGGCGCGCCGTGCGCGAGGCAAATGGCATCGCGGCCAAAACCATGGCGACCGTGCAATTTGGCGGTATCATCGCCGGGGCGGCGATGGAGGCGAGGTGATGATCGGACAAGGCAGGACAGTCACCCTGGTGGTGATGGCGACCGTTTTCGCCCTGCTCCTTTTGCTGGTCGTCATTATCGTGATGGGCATTGAGGAATATGGCTCCAAACTCCCGGGTGTCTTCGGAGGGGCGCCGGAATCGGCGCGGGCCGTTGCCGACCGGAAAGCGGTACTGGCAGAAAGCCGGGCCGTACCAACCACGCCGCGCTTGCCCGACGGCTCGATCGGGGATCCGGGAACGACGAGCATGGACAATTTGGTGACACGGGGAAGGCCGGTGCCGCCTCCCGACCGAGCGCGTGCCGGCGCCAAGGCAATACCAACGGTAAATCCGGGCAGCTGGTTCACCGCTGATGCCTATCCCAGCGACGCGATCCGCGCAGGAGCGCAGGGGCGAGTGCTGGCCAGACTGGCGATCGATCCCGCGGGTTCGCCGATGGCATGTACCATCCTCGCCAGCAGCCGATCGGCTAGCCTGGACGCGACGACCTGTTCGATCCTCATGAAACGTGCGACGTTCAAACCGGCACGGGATCGAAACGGTGTGCCGACCGTTGGCGATTATACGGTGCCCGTCCGCTGGGTATTGCCCGAGAATTGAACGGCCTTTCCCCATGAGCAATTGCTGGACGCCCGCAGCGCGACTCACTACATCGCACGGCTCGATGGAACTGCTTCTCATCCTCACTGCTCTGCTGAGCGCGCTGACCGGCGCGATTTCCGGCGTGCGGGCGCCCGAGGTGCGGTTGCATCAGTCAGTGGTCGAGGCATCGTCCGCGGCCCGGACGAGTGCTCCGGCCACGGTGCGCGTCGCGGCCCGGCCGATCGTCCAGGCCGTGCCGACACTCGTCGCGACCTCGTTCTTCGGCGTTGAGCCCGTCTTTGCGCTCGATGCCGTCATCCCGCTTTATGCGGAGCGCCGTCGCGAATAGCGCGGCTGCCTGATCCGGCTGTCGCCGGCTCCATTCATATCCATTTCGCCGCCCGGCACGACCCGGCGGCCATGTCTTTACAGATCGGGAATTCTCCATGCTCGGCGGCTTTGCCAAATCGCTTTTCGGTTCTTCGAACGACCGTTACGTCAAATCCCTCGGCACCATCGTCGCGAAGATCGCGTCGTTCGAACCGACCATCTCGGCGATGAGCGACGCCGAGCTTGCCAACCAGACCGTGCTGTTCCGTGAGCGGCTGGCGAACGGCACCAAGCTCGACGACCTGCTGCCCGAGGCGTTCGCCACGGTGCGCGAAGCGGCGAAGCGAACGCTGGGCCAGCGCCATTACGACGTGCAGATGGTCGGCGGCATCGTGCTCCACCGCGGCGAGATCGCCGAGATGCGCACCGGCGAGGGCAAGACGCTGGTCGCGACGCTCGCGGTGTATCTGAACGCGCTGCCCGGGACCGGCGTTCATGTCATCACCGTCAACGATTATCTCGCGGCGCGCGATGCCGACTGGATGAGCCAGATCTATAGCTTCCTTGGCCTGACGACCGGCGTGATCATCCCCAATTTGACCGACCAGCAGCGCCGCGACGCGTATGCCGCCGACATCACCTATGGCACGAACAACGAGTTCGGCTTCGATTACCTGCGCGACAACATGAAATATGAGCGCGCCTCGATGGTGCAGCGCCCGTTCGCCATGGCGATCGTCGACGAGGTCGATTCGGTGCTGATCGACGAAGCGCGTACCCCGCTGATCATCTCCGGCCCGACCGACGACAAGTCGGACCTGTATCGCAGCGTCGATCTGGTGGTGAAGCAACTCGCGGCCGAGGATTACGAGAAGGACGAGAAGCAGAAGTCGATCATCCTGACCGAGGACGGCACCGAGAAGGTCGAGCGCATGCTCGAGGCAGCCGGGCTGCTCGAGGGCGCGAACCTCTATGATTTCGAGAATACCCAGGTGGTGCATCACCTGAACCAGGCGCTGCGCGCCAACATGATGTTCAAGCTCGACACCGATTACATCGTGAAGGACGGCAAGGTCATCATCATCGACGAGTTCACCGGCCGCATGATGGACGGCCGGCGCTGGTCGGACGGGCTTCACCAGGCAGTGGAAGCCAAGGAAGGCGTCCAGATCGAGCCCGAGAACCAGACCATGGCCTCGATCACCTTCCAGAATTATTTCCGCMTSTACCCCAAGCTGTCSGGCATGACCGGCACCGCCGCGACCGAAGCGGCGGAATTCTATGACATCTACAAGATGAACGTCGTTACCATCCCGACCAACGTGCCGGTGCAGCGCGTCGACGAGGAAGACGAATTCTACAAGGACACCGCCGACAAGTTCCAGGCGATCGCCAAGAAGATCAAGCATCACGCCGATCTGGGCCAGCCCGTGCTGGTCGGTACCGTCTCGATCGAAAAATCCGAGCTGCTGTCCGACTTCCTGGTCAAGGAAGGCGTGAAGCACGAAGTTCTCAACGCCCGCCAGCATGAGCGCGAGGCGCATATCGTCGCGCAGGCAGGCCGGAAGAGCGTCGTCACCATCGCGACCAACATGGCGGGCCGCGGCACCGACATTCAGCTTGGCGGCAATTTGGAATTCCGGGTGAACGATGAGCTCTCCGAAATGCCCGAAGGGCCGGAGCGCGAGGCCGCCATCGCCGCGATCAAGGCGGAGATCGCCGCCGAAAAAGCCGAGGTGCTCGCCGCGGGCGGCCTGTTCGTACTCGGCACCGAGCGCCATGAGAGCCGGCGCATCGACAACCAGCTGCGCGGCCGTTCGGGCCGCCAGGGCGATCCCGGCCTCAGCCGCTTCTATCTGAGCCTCGACGACGATCTGCTGCGCATCTTCGGCCCGGACACGCTGTTCGCGCGCATGATGCGCTCGAACATCGGCGACGGCGAGGCGATCGGATCGAAATGGCTGTCCAAGGCGATCGAGACCGCGCAGAAGAAGGTCGAAGCGCGCAACTACGACATCCGCAAGCAGGTCGTCGAATATGATGACGTGATGAACGATCAGCGCAAGGTCATCTACGAGCAGCGCGCGGACATCATGGATGCCGATACGGTCGGCGACGTCGTTGCCGACATGCGCACCGAGCTGGTCAATTCGATCGTCGGCGAGGCCTGCCCGCCCAATAGCTATCCCGAGCAATGGGACGTGGAGGGCATGCGCGCGAAGCTCGCAGAGACGCTCGCGCTCGAGCCGCCGATCGACGACTGGCTGAAGGAAGAGGCGATCGATCCGGAAGTGGTCGAGGAACGCGTGCGCGAGGCGGCCGATGCGATGGTCGCCGAAAAGGCCGCGATGCTGGAGCCGGAGCAATGGATCCAGGTCGAGAAGTCGATCCTGCTGCAGAATCTCGATCATCACTGGAAAGAGCATCTGGCGACGCTCGATGCGCTGCGCCAGGTCGTCCATCTGCGCGCCTATGCGCAGAAGACGCCGATCAACGAGTATAAGCAGGAAGCCTTTTCGCTGTTCGAGCGCATGCTCGGCAACATTCGCGAGGATGTGACCCGCACCATCGCGCACGCCCAGTTCCAGATCCAGGAAGCGCCGCCGCTGCCTGACCTGCCTGACTTCATCACGACTCATTTCGACCCGTTCAGCGGTGACGATGACAGCGCGGATTTCGACGCCGGAACGCGCGGCCTGCTGACCACGACACTGCCGCCGCTATCGATCCCGCGCCCGACGGGCGACGAGGTCGGCGAGGATCCGGCTGAATGGGAAGGCAAGGTGAGCCGCAATGCGCCGTGCCCGTGCGGCTCGGGGCGCAAGTACAAGCATTGCCACGGCGCGGTCGGCGTAGCGTAAAGGAAAGGCTCCCCCGCAGTGCGGGGGAGCCTTTCTTTTATTTGGGCATCACGATCGAAGGACCGAGGTTGTTCATCACCTCGCGCGCGTCGAAGGCGCGGACATTGTCGCGCGGCTTGGGGCCTCGGCCGAGCACGATCTCGGCATTGGCCTCATATTTGTCGACCGTGTT
This sequence comes from Sphingomonas sp. P2_B6, assembly GCF_056404755.1. Lineage (NCBI taxonomy): Bacteria > Pseudomonadati > Pseudomonadota > Alphaproteobacteria > Sphingomonadales > Sphingomonadaceae > Sphingomonas > Sphingomonas sp. P2_B6. The sequence continues at coordinate 411,315 of NZ_JBFUDK010000002.1, read as the reverse complement.
GATATCCACGCTGCGGTCCCAGAAGGGGTCGCCCCAGAACGGATCCCAGCTGCGCCAGCCAAAGCCGCGGCCGCGATAGCGCCAGCTCGGTCCCCAATAGCCATAGGGTCCGGGGCCGAAAGCGCTCGGCGTGGTGTAGGTGCGGGTGCGCCGGTCGGTGTCGCGATCGGCCAGGATGAAATAGTCATACCCATGTTGCACCGTCAGCTCGGCCGACCGGTAGAGCAGATACCGCTCGACCGTGTCGCGCGAGGTGTAGCTGTTGCCGGCGAAGCTCACCATGTAGCGGTTGGCCTCGATCATCCGGTCGCTATAGCCCGCGCGCGCGAAGCCGGTGCCGGTTGCCGGGCGATAGGCGGTTTCGGTGGCGCAGCCCGCCGTCATCAAGGTTGCGGCGCCCAGCACTGCGACGAGGGCGGCCCGCGAGATTCCTGTCTTCATGTCTTCCTCCAGCACGTTCCGATGCGACAAAGCGTGCTGCATCGGCCGTCAGATGTGGAACGTACGACTCAGCCCAAGTGTCCGTGACAAATACTTAAGCATGCCGTCATGGACACACCGACAGGGCAGAAGCGGCGCCCAATGAGAAGACGTCGCGAGCGGCGTGAGGCCGTAAAGCTTAGCTATTGAGCTAAGTGATGGTGCATATTACTTAGCCCTATGGAACAGTATCAAGAACAGCTGAGCGGCGTTTTCCAGGCACTGGCCGATCCGACACGCCGCGCGGTGCTCGGGCGGCTGGGCAGGGGGCCTGCCAGCATCAGCGAACTGGCGCAGCCCTTCGATATGGCGCTGCCGTCCTTCATGAAACACATCCACCTGCTCGAGGAGAGCGGCTGGATCCGCACCCGCAAACAGGGCCGGGTGCGCACCTGTTCGATCGAGAAAGCGACCTTCGCCGCGATCGACGACTGGCTCGCCGATCAGCGCGCCCTTTGGGAGCAACGCACCGACCGGCTCGAACAGTTCGTCACCAGTATTGAGGAGAAACCGCAATGAACCCCGACCTCGACCTGACCATCTCCCGCATCATCAGGGCGCCGCGCGCTGCGCTGTGGAGTGCCTGGACCGATCCGGCGAAGTTCGCGCAGTGGTGGATCCCGGCGCCGACGCTGTGCAAGGTCGTGGCGATGGACCTGCGCCCCGGCGGTGCGTTCACGACCTTGATGAGCGAGGATGGCGGGGATTTCGTGCCGCATCTCGACGCCTGCTTCCTCGCGGTGGATGAGATGGAGCGGATCGTCTTCACCAACTGCCTGCTCGGTGGATGGCGGCCGGCCGAACGTGGTTTCATGAGCGCGGTCATTACCTTCAGGGACCATCCCGAGGGCACCGACTATCACGCCCATGCGATGCACAAGAACCGGGCCGACCGGGATACCCATGAGAAGCTGGGCTTCCATGACGGATGGGGCACCGTCGCGGCGCAGCTGGCGCGACTGGTGGAATAAGGCTTCAGCGCACGCCGGCCATCATATCTCCGCCGTTGCAAGATCGCTCGTCCCATCCGCATCGCGGCGGGGCAGCGTTGCGGGATCGTCGCTGAGCGGGAGCCTGACGCAGAACATGCTGCCCTTGCCCTCGCCATCGCTCTTCACCTCGATCGATCCGTGGTGAAGGGCAATGATCTGGCGGACCAGCGCGAGGCCGATACCGAGGCCGCCGGCGGCCTGTTTCCGATGATCCTCCACCTGGGTGAAGATCTGGAAGATCCGGGACTGCATGTCGACCGGGATGCCGATGCCGTTGTCGCTTACCCTGATCTCGACAGAGCCGTCCGCGCAGCGTGCAGTGAGCGAGACGGCGCCGCCGGCCGGGGTGTATTTGGCCGCGTTGTTCAGCAGATTGGCCACCACCTGGGCGATCCGGGTGTGGTCCGCGTCGATCCATACCGGCTCCGATGGCAGATCGACGGTGAAGCTGTGCTGCGCGGCATCGAGGTTGAGCTGGCTCGCCTCGATCGCTGACCGCAGGACCGTGTTCAGCTCGATCCGTTCCTTGCGGAGCGAGATCTTCCCCTCGCTGATTCGCGATATGTCGAGCAGATCCTCGACCAGCCGGGAGAGATGGAAAAGCTGGCGCTCCATCTGCTCGCGAATGGCGTCGGCCTGGTCGGACGATGCCGCACGCTTCTTCAGCAGATGCAGGCCCGCGCCGAGCGCGGCGACCGGGTTGCGCAGCTCATGCGCCAGGACGGCAAGGAACTCGTCCTTGTGCCGATCGGCGTTCCTGAGCGCCTGTGATGCTTCCTTCAACTCGTCGCGTTGCGCCGCGATCTGCCCGCGCTGGCGATACAGGTCGAAGAAGATGGTCGCCTTGCTGCGCAGGATATCGGCTTCGATCGGCTTCTGGATGAAATCGACCGCGCCCGCTTCATAGCCACGAAAGCGGCGCTGGTTGTCGGCGCTTCCCGCGGTCACGAAGATGATCGGAATATGGCGCGTCCGTTCGTTCCCGCGCATGAACTCGGCGAGCTCGAACCCGTTCATGCCCGGCATCTGCACATCGAGCAACGCGAGCGCGACATCGTGGCGCAGCAGCAGTTCCAGCGCTTCGTCGCCCGATCGCGCCTTGAGCAGGACCAGACCCTCACGACCGAGCAGGGCCTCCAGCGAGAGAAGGTTTTCCTCGAGATCGTCGACGAGAAGACAATGCACCGGTCCCATTACGCTCGTCATACCGCACATTCTTTCACCAGATAGTCCGCGATCGCGGTAAGCGGCATGGCGCGTGCCGTGGCGCATTCGTTAAGGGCTGCCATCGGCATGGTGTTCACATAAGCCGATAACGGGTCTTCGACGAGCGCGGTTCCGCCTGCGTCCGCGATCGCCTTCAGGCCCTTTGCGCCATCTTCATTGGCACCGGTCAGAACGATGCCGACAAGCGCCGGGCCGAAGGCATCGGCAGCGCTCTCGAACAGGACGTCGATCGAAGGGCGCGAATACAGGACCAGATCGTCGGTCGATAGCGACAGCGTGCCCTCCGCCTCGACCAGAAGGTGATAATCGGGTGGCGCGAAATAGATCACGCCACCAAGGGCAGGCTCCTTGTCCTCGGCCTCGCGCACCACCATCCGGCATTTGGCCTGGAACAAGGGCGCAAGCATGTTTTTGCGGTCAGGCGGAATATGCACCACGATCAGGATCGGTAGCGGATAATCGGCGGGGAGTGCCGGCAGGATCTGCGACAACGCCTCGACCGCGCCCGCCGACGCCCCGATCACGATCGCCCGTGCGGCAACATCGCTCATGGCTCGCGCCTCTGGTAGATCTTCTCCTCGCGGACGAATTCGCCAAAGGCGGCCGCATGCGCGGAAAAGCGCAGGCTCTCCTTCGAGCCCAGCCCGAGAAACCCGTTTCGCGGCAGGGAGTCGCGGAACAGGCCGATGGCCCGATCCTGCAATTCGCGATCGAAATAGATCAGGACGTTGCGGCACGAGATCAGGTGCATCTCGGCAAAGACGGCGTCGGTGACCAGACTGTGATCCGAAAACACCACCCGGTCGCGCAGGGTCTTGTCGAACGCGGCGCCTCCATAGGCGCTGCTGTAATAGTCGGAGAGCGACGATTTGCCGCCGGACAGCCGATGATTTTCCGTGAACGCCTTGATCCGGTCGAGCGAATAAATGCCCTTCGATGCGGTATCCAGCGCGTCCTGGTTGATGTCGGTCGCATAGAAGATCGTCCGCTCTTCAAGCCCTTCCTCGCGGAACAGGATGACGAGCGAATAGAGCTCCTCCCCGCCGCTGCACCCCGCGATCCATATCCTGAGCGACGGATAGGTGCGCAGATGCGGCACGACCTTCTCGCGGATCGCCCGGAAATAGGCGGGATCGCGAAACATCTCGCTGACCTGGATCGTGAGATAGTTCAGCAGGCGCGGCAGCATCGCTTCGTCGTGCAGGAGCCGTTCCTGCATCGCGGAGAAATTGGCGAATCCCATCTGCGTGCGCGCCTGACGCAGGCGCCGCTTGATCGACGCCTGCGCATAGTGCCGGAAATCATAATGGTAGCGCTGATACAGCGCCTCCAGCAGCAGCCGGAATTCGATATCCTCGGTCTCGTTGGGCATGAGCGGGCCTATCGCGGCATCCAGACCCGGACGAGCGAGAGCAGCTTGTCCACGTCCAGCGGCTTGGCCATGTAATCGCTCGCGCCCGCCTCGATGCAGCGCTCCTGATCGTCGGGCATCGCCTTGGCGGTCAGCGAGATGATCGGGAGCTTCTTCCACCGCGCATCCTTCCGGATCTCGCGCGTCGCGGTAAGGCCGTCCATCACTGGCATCATCACGTCCATCAGCACCAGGTCGATCGCGTTTCCGCCGTCCGCGGCGGATTTCTCCAGCGCGTCGATCGCTTCCCGGCCGTTGCGGGCAATCTCGACCAGCGCGCCGCGCGGCTCGAGGATATTGGTCAGCGAATAGACGTTGCGGACGTCATCCTCGACGATGAGAATGCGCCGTCCCTCGAGGATCGCATCGCGATTATGCGCCTTCTGGATCATCTTCTGCTGTTCGGGCGACAACTCGGTCACCACCTGGTGCAGGAACAGCGAGACTTCGTCGAGCAGCCGCTCCGGCGAGCGGGCGCCCTTGATGATGATCGAGTCCGAATAGCGGCGCAGGCGCTGCTCGTCGTCCGCCGACAGGTCGTGGCCGGTATAGACGATTACCGGCGGGAAGCTGTGCGCGCCGTCCTCGCTCAGCTTCTCGAGCAAGGCGAAGCCCGACGAATCCGGCAGGGTGAGATCAAGGACCATACAGTCGAACGTCTCTTCCTGCAGGCGCTGGAGGCATTCGGCGGCGGTGCGCGCGCCGACGGTTTCGACCACGCCTGAGGCGAGCAGTCTGCTGACGGCGTCGAGCTGTACCGGATCGTCCTCGACGATCAGGACTCGGCGGACCGTGCGCGCAAGCTTCGAGGACAGCGCCTCGAGAACATCGACCAGTTCCTCGCGCTTCACCGGCTTGACGAGATAGCCGATCGCACCGAGCGACAACGCGGTCTGGCTATGGTCGCTGCCGGAGACGACATGGATCGGGATGTGCCGCGTCTCGACGTCGCGCTTCAGCCGGTCGAGCACGGCAAGGCCCGACTGGTCTGGCAGACCGACATCGAGCACCACGGCGCTCGGCTTGAATTGCCGGGCTAGGTGCAGGGCTTCCTCCGCGGTGCCGGCGACGAGGCATTGGAAGCCCATCTCGTGCGACAGGTCGCGGACGATCCCGGCAAAGCTCGGATCGTCCTCTACCACGAGCAGGACCCGGTTCGATCCGGCAAGCGTGTCGCGATCGTCCTCGACCCTGCGCGGGAGCTTTGCCGCTTTGGGCGGGTTGGCCGGTGCCGAAGCGGCGGAAGCCTCGCGTGGCGCGGGCACGCGCTCGTCCCGCGGCGCCACCATCGCCGGATCGTACGCCAGCGGAAGCGTTAGCGTGAAACTGCTGCCCTCGCCCGGCGTGCTGGCGAGCGCGATGCTGCCGCCAAGCAGGCGTGCCAGCTCACGCGAGATCGACAGGCCGAGGCCGGTGCCGCCATATTTACGGCTGATCGTGCCGTCGGCCTGGCGGAAAGCATCGAAGATGTCGCGTTGCTGCTCTTCCGCGATGCCGATCCCTGAATCCGTGACGGCGAAGGCGACGCGTTCACCGTCGAGACAGTCGATGGAGAAACGTACGCTGCCTTGCTCAGTGAATTTGAAGGCGTTGGACAACAGGTTCTTCAGGACTTGTTCGAGACGCTGTCGATCGGTGTCGATCGTGGTCGGGCAATGCGCCGCGACCGCAATGTCGAACTGCAAGCCCCGCTCGCCGGCGATCGGCTGGAACATCTGCCGCATGTCGGTCGCCAGCCGCTCCAGCGCCACCGTTTCCGGCCGCACCTCGATATGGCCAGCCTCGATCTTGGAGAGATCGAGAATGTCGTTGATCAGCGACAGCAGGTCGTTGCCCGAGGACTGGATGGTCCGGGCATATTTGACCTGCTCCTCGGACAGATTGTCGTTCGGATTGTCGCCGAGCAGCTTGGACAGGATGAGCAGCGAATTGAGCGGCGTCCGGAGCTCGTGCGACATGTTGGCGAGGAAGTCGGACTTGTAGCGGCTCGCCTGCTCCAGCTCGCGCGCCTTCAGCTCGACCGCGGCGCTCGACCGCGTCAGGTCGTCGCGCTGCGCTTCGAGGAGCTGGGCCTGCTCCTCGAGCTGGGCGTTGGTCTGTTCGAGCTCCACCTGCTGCTGCTCCAGCCGGACCTGGGATTCCTTGAGCGCGCGGCCCTGCTCCTCGAGCTCTTCGTTCGAAACCCGCAGCTCCTCGCTCTGCACCTGCAGTTCTTCGGACTGGCGCTGCGTTTCTTCGAGCAGATTCTGCAATTCGGTCCGGATGCGCGCCGAGCGCAGCGCCACGCCGATCGATCCGGATACCTGTTCGAGAAAGGTAAGTGCATGCTCGCCGACCGGATGCAGGAAGCCGAGTTCGATCACGCCGTGCACCACATCGTCGGCGACCGCCGGCGAGATCGTCAAATGGCGCGGCTTGTCCTGGCCGAGTGCCGAACCGATGGTCAGATAGCCATCGGGAATGTCGCTCAGCATGGTCGGCACGCGGTCGGCCGCCACGCGGCCCAACAGGCCTTCCTTGAGCGAGAAACGATCGACGATCTTCGCATCCGCCGGCACGCCGTCGACCGCGATGCGGCGATAATGGGCTCCCTCGCCGCCAAAAACGGCGCCGCCCTGCGCGCCGAGGAAGCTCGTCAGGAAACTGAGGATATTCTCGCCCAGCTGCTCGGTCGCCTGGTCGCCCAGCATGGCGGAGGCAAGGCTGGCCTGGCCGGTCTGCAACCATTGCTGGCGTTCGCGCGCAATGGAGGCGCGGCGGATGAGGAAACCGATAACGAGGGTCAGCAGGACGCCGAGCAGGCCCGACAGCACGCCGCTGACCCATGCCGTGCGGTAGGCAGCGGCCATTTCGTCGATGCGGATCTGGCGCAGCCGGCTCTCTTCCTGCTGCATGAGGTCGAGTTCGGCCCGGATCGCGTCCATCTCGATCTTGCCGCGGTCGCTCGTCACGATCGCGAGGGCGGGGGCGAGACCGGCATTCTGGCGGAGATCGATGGTCCGCTTCAGCTCGGCGAGCTTGGCGTCGATATGGCGCCGCAACGTGGCGATCCGGGCCTGCTGCGAGTCATTGTCCCGGGTGAGCGAGGCGATGTTGGCAAGCTCTGGCATCACCCGCGCACGGGCGTCTTCATACGGCGCCAGATATTTCGCATCGCCGGTCAGCAGATAGCCGCGCTGGCCGGTCTCCGTATCCTGCACGGTCGAAAGCAGGTCGTAGAGGGAGGCGATCACGTCATGCGAATGCCGGATCTTCGCATCGTCCTCGCGCAACACGTTGATGTTGGAATAGGCGATCGCGCCGCTGACCAGGAAGAACAGGATCACGATGGCGAGGCCCACCACTACGCGCGCGTCCATCCCGGGTTTCGGCGCCGTCGGGGCGCGCGCGATCGTAAGCGAAGTCATTCACGTCTCTGAGCTGGAGTGGTCCTCAACCGGCCTATCGCCGATCCGCAATCGAATCAAAGGCATAACGATTAACGTCCATCAGGGCGCAAGCCGATCGCGGCCACCGGGGCGTGCACGCGGCGACCGGGTCGTTTTTCCGTGGCGTGGGGCACTTGACCGGCACCTAGGGCGACGGATCTTCGGTTTCGGACGGCCAGTGCAATGCCGCGCTTATCCAGGGCAGCTCCTCCGAAAGTCGCTTGAGCCGGCCGTTCCGAAGGCTTTCGCGCGACAGCGCGGCGATGTCGCGCGGGAGCGCGCCGAACTCGCCGCGCCGAACCAGGAGCTGGACGTGGCGCCGGAATTGCGCGCGGCGCATCGGCGCTGCCTGAAGCGCCGGCAGGAGGTCGATATGGCTTGCGAGGCACAAGGGCGTGGTGATGCTCCAGCCAACGCCGGCGGCGACGGCGGAAAGCTGCTGCATCGTCGAATCCACTTCGACGATATTCGGCAGTTTGAGCCGGAGCCGCGTCATCTGGCGCTCGATCCGCTGGCCCATTGCCGACAGCAGCGAATAGCGGACGAACGGCATGCCGGCGAGCGCCTCGATCGGGTCGAGCGGGCCGGGGTGATCGGCCGGGGCGATCAGGATGAAATCCTCGGTCATGATCGGGAAATGCTCGATGTCCTCGACCTCTTCGAGCTGGCTGCTGCCGGTTATCAGCATGTCCAGCTTGCGGGCGAGGAAGTCGTGGTGCTGCAGCATCGAAATGCCGGATCGCAATTTCCATTGATGCGCGCGCGGCCCCATCTCCTTCAGGAGCGGTGCGGTCAAATGATTGGCCATGCTTTCCGCCATGGCGATGGTGACGCAATCGACCACGCGTTCGCCGCCCTCGCGGACCTGGCGCGCCAGGCCGCGCGCCGTGGCGACGAGGGTCACGCCGTCGCGCAGCAGGACCTTCCCGCTGGGGGTAAGCGCGAGCGGCCGCATCGCGCGATCGAACAGGCGCACGCCCAACGCGGCCTCGAGCTTCGAGATGGTTTGCGACACGGCGGACTGAGTCATGCCGAGATGCCGCGCCGTCTGGGTCATGCCGCCGAGTTCGGCGGTGAGGACGAACACCTCGATCGAATTCAGTTCATATCCGGGCGGCAGCTTCATGATCTCAGGCAGGTCCTCGCACGATCGACGTCAGCATGCCCGCCATGTCCCGGCCCGTCGAGCGGGGGAGCATAGCCTCGGCGGCCGTTGGATAAGCAACACTAATCTCGCATATCAGGCCATCGCCCCTGAAAAGGAAGGCCGACGACCGGAACACCCGCATTTCCTCAGCGATCGGAAAACATGCCTTGAAAACACATGCTCGTGTCGTGGTGATCGGTGGTGGCGTCGTCGGGGTATCGACGCTGTATCACCTGGCGAAGCTGGGCTGGTCCGACGTCATGCTGATCGAGCGCAAGGAACTGACTTCGGGGTCGACCTGGCACGCCGCAGGGCTGCTGCCGCTGTTCAACCTGAGCTATTCGGTCGGCAAGATGCACCAATATTCGGTCGGCTTCTATCCGACGCTTGAGGCCGAGACGGGGCTCAATGTCGGCTTCTCCAACGTGTCGAACATCCGCCTTGCCTGCACCCCGGACCGGCTCGACGAATATCTCTATTATGCCGGGGTCGCGCGCACGATCGGCGTCGATGTCGACATGCTCACGCCGGACGACGTGAAGGCGTTGTGGCCGCTGGCCGATATGACCGGCGTGATCGCGGCGATCCGCCACCCCGCCGACGGCTATATCCAGCCCGCTGACCTCACCCAGGCGCTGGCCAAGGGCGCGCGCCAGCTTGGCGCGGAGATCAACCGCAACACCGTGGTGACCGCGATCGCGCAACAGCCGGACGGCTCATGGCTGGTCTCGACCGACCAGGGCGATGTCCTGTGCGAGCATGTCGTCTCCGCGAGCGGCAATTTCGCGCGCGGGACCGGCGCCATGGTGGGGCTCGACATTCCGGTGATCCCGGTCGAGCATCAATATCTGGTCACCGAGCAGCATCCCGCGATCATGGAACGCAAGCGGGCCGGCCTTCCCGAGATGGGCGTGCTGCGGGAATCCGACGCCAGCTATTATATGCGCGAGGAAGCGGGCGGCCTTCTCCTCGGCCCTTATGAGGTCGGTGCACCGGTCTGCTATCCCGACGGACCTTCGGCCGAGTCCGAATATGAATTGTTCCCGGAGGATCTGGAGCGGCTCGAGCCGCATATCCTGGCAGCGATCGCCCGCGTGCCGGCCTTTGGTGAGGTCGGCGTCAAGCGCGTCTATAATGGCGCGATCGCCTATACCCCGGACGGCAGCCCGATCGTCGGCCCGGCGCCGGGGCTCAGGAATTTTTGGCTGAACGAAGGCCATAGCTTCGGCATCACCGCGGCGGGCGGGGCAGGGTGGCAGCTCGCGCACTGGATCGTCGACGGCGAGCCGACGATCGACATGATGGGCGTCGATCCGCGTCGCTTCGGCGATTATGCCGGCAAGGGTTATCTCACCGCCAAGAATGAGGAGGCCTATGCCAAGGTCTTCACCGTACATTATCCGGACGAGGAGCGCGAGGGCGCGCGCGGCCTGCGCCGCACGCCCTGCTATGACCGGATGAAGGAAAAGGGCGCGGTGTTCGGGACCGTTTTCGGATGGGAGCGGCCGAACTGGTTCGCGCCCCCCGGCTATGAGCTGAGCGCGGATGACCTGGTCCGGCCCGACGTCCTGCTCAACCGCAACTATCCGGTGCCGCAAGGCGATGCGCCGATCCGCGAACAATGGTCGTTCCGCCGCTCGAACTACTTCGAGCATGTCGGGAATGAATGCCGCCATGTCACTGAAAAGGCGGGGCTGCTCGACATGAGCGCCTTCGCGAAATGCGAGATTTCCGGGCCCGGCGCGGAAGCATGGCTCGACGGGTTGCTGACGAACGCGGCGCCGAAAAAGATCGGGCGCGTCACCTTGTCGTACCTGCTGACCGCGCGGGGCGGGGTGCGCAGCGAGTTCACCGTCTACAAACAGGGGCCGCAGCGTTTCTACCTGGTGTCGGCCGGGGCCTATGAGAAACACGATCATGACTATCTGAAAAAGGCGATGCCGCGGGACGGCTCGGTCGCGTTCGAGCGGCTGACGACGGCAATGGGGGTGCTCGTCCTGGCTGGCCCCAGGTCTCGCGAGATCCTGGCCAAGGTGACCGGGACCGACCTGTCGAGCGCCGCCTTCCCCTGGCTCACGGGCAAGACCATCAGCATCGGGGTAGCGCCGGTCGAGGCGCTGCGCGTGAATTTCGTCGGCGAATTGGGCTGGGAGATTCACCACCCGATCGAGATGCAGAACTACATCTTCGACCTGCTGTTCGAGGCGGGCGGGGACGATCTCAGGCCATTCGGCATTCGCGCGATGGATTCGATGCGGCTGGAGAAGGGCTACAAGCTGATCCCGCGCGAGCTTTCGGTCGAATATTCAGCCTATGAGAGTGGCCTGGCGCGTTTCATCGGCACTAGGAAGCCGGACTTTTTCGGTCGGACGGCGCTGTTGGCACGGCGCGACGCCGGGGAGGCGAACGCGCTCGTCACGCTGGAGGTGCACGGCGTGACCGATGCGGACGCGCGCGGCGCGGAACCGATCCTTGTCGGCGACGAACTGGTCGGGCGCGCCACGTCGGGCGGCTATGGCTGGCGGACGGGCAAGTCGCTGGCGCTGGCGATGGTCAGGCCGGATCTCGCCGAGGCGGGCAGGGACCTGGACATCGTCATCCTGGGCAAACGCCACCGCGCCACCGTGATCGCGGATTCGCCGTTCGATCCCGAGAATGACCGGCTGAGGAGCTGATCCTCATGTCCGGCTATGAGAATATCGCATCGCTGCTCGAACAGGATCGCCCCGGCTATACCTTGCCGCAGCAACTCTATGTCGGGCGCGAGGCGTTCGAGTTCGACATGCAGGTGATGCTGAAATCGGTGTGGCTCTACGCCTGCACCGTCGCGCATGTGAAAAAGCCCGGCGACTATTACCTGTTCGACCTCGCCAACAACTCGATCATCATCGTTCGCGGCCGCGACGGCGAAGTTCGCGCCTTTTACAACAGCTGTCGTCATCGCGGCGCGCGCATCTGCTCGGCGCCGTCGGGCAGCGCGCCGCGGCTGATGTGTCCCTATCATATGTGGACCTATGGTCTCGACGGCCGGCTTCTCGCCGCGCGCGACATGCCCGAGGATTTCGACAAGCAGCTGTTCGGCCTGACGCCGGTGGCGCTCGAAAATATCGGCGGCCTGATCTTCCTCTGCCTCAGCGATACCCCCCCGCCGATCGACCGGGTCAAGGCGGATATCGCGGCGCAGATCGGCATGTACGATCTCGAGCATTGCAAGGTGGCGGTCCAGGACGATCTGATCGAGGACGCCAACTGGAAGCTCGTGATGGAGAATAATCGCGAATGCTATCACTGCGACGGCAACCATCCCGAACTGACCTCGTGCCTTGGATCGAGCGGTTTCGGAAAGGGCCTGCCGGAAGACGCGGTTCTGGACGCCGACGACCTTGCCTCGCAGGCGCGGATCGCGGCCGAGCGCGAGGAGTGGCGGCAACTCGGCATCTATCACGACCTGATCGAGTTTCCCGGCGACTGGTGGCACCGCGTCGCCCGGTTGCCGCTCGCCAATGGGGCAGTGAGCCAGACGGTCGACGGGAAGATCGCCAGCACGAAGCTGCTCGGCCCGTTCACGGAGCCGAATACCTCGAGCCTTTCGGTCTGGACTCAGCCCAATAGCTGGCACCATTTCTGCTGCGATCATGTCGTCACCTTCTCGTTGACGCCGCTTGCGCCCGACAAGACGCTGCTGCGGACCAGCTGGCTGGTGCGGGAGGATGCGGAGGAAGGCGTGGATTACGACCCGGCCAATCTGACCGCGGTCTGGCGCGCGACCAATCGCCAGGACAGCCATCTCTGTGCGATCAACCATCTCGGGATCATGACCGATGGCTATCGCCAGGGCCCTTATTCGCGCGAAGAGAAGCTGGTGGGCAATTTCAAGAGCTTTTATCTCGATCGCGCGCGCGCCGCGCTGGAGGCAAGGGGCGCGTGATCCGGTATAATGTCGCGACGCTGGTCGCCAAGGCGATCGGCCATCACAAGAGCTGGCCGGTGCAGTTTCCGGACGCCGCGCCGAAACCCGCTTATGATGCCGTGATCGTAGGCGCCGGCGGGCATGGCCTGGGCGCTGCCTATTATCTGGCGAAGAAGCACGGCATCACCAATGTCGCGGTGATCGAGAAGGGCTGGCTGGGTGGCGGCAATACCGGCCGGAACACCACGATCATCCGCTCCAATTACCTCTATGACGAGAGCGCGCATCTCTACGACCATGCGGTCAAGCTGTGGGACGGGCTGTCCGCCGAGCTCAATTACAACGTCATGTATTCGAAGCGTGGCGTGATGATGCTCGCCCACAACGTCCATGACGTGCAGAGTTTCAAGCGGCACATTCATTCGAACCGGCTGAACGGCGTCGACAATGAATGGCTCACGCCGGAACAGGCGCAAGCCTATTGCCCGCCGCTGTCGATCGATCCGGGCGCGCGGCACCCGGTGCTCGGCGCGGCCCTGCAGCGGCGCGGCGGCACCGCCCGGCACGATTCCGTTGCCTGGGGCTATGCCCGGGCGGCCTCGGCGCTCGGGGTCGATATCATCCAGAATTGCGCCGTCACCGGCATCCGGCGCGGCGCCGACGGGGCGGTCGAGGGCGTGGAGACCGAGCGCGGTTTCATTGCCACGAAAAAGATCGGCGTGTCGGCCGCCGGCAACAGCTCGGTGGTGATGGAGATGGCGGGGTTGCGCTTCCCGCTCGAGAGCTTCCCGCTCCAGGCGCTGGTATCCGAACCGGTTAAGCCCTTTTTCCCCTGCGTCGTCATGTCCAACACGGTGCACGCCTATATGAGCCAGTCGGACAAGGGCGAGCTGGTGATCGGTGCCGGCACGGATGCCTATGTCAGCTATTCGCAGCGCGGCGCGATGCACATCGTCGAGCACACGCTGGCGGCGATCTGCGAGATATTCCCGGTCGTCCGGCGCATGCAGATGCTGCGCAACTGGGGCGGGATCGTCGATGTGACGCCCGATCGATCGCCGATCCTAGGCAAGACTCCGGTGAAGGGTCTGTACGTCAATTGCGGCTGGGGCACGGGCGGCTTCAAGGCGACTCCGGGCGCGGCGGACCTGCTCGCCTGGACGATCGCGAAGGATGAACCGCACCCGATCAATGCGCCTTTCAACCTCGAGCGCTTCCGGTCCGGGCAGCTGATCGACGAAGCGGCCGCCGCCGCGGTGGCGCACTGAGATGCTGCTGATCCACTGCCCCTATTGCGACGAACGCCGGCCCGAGATCGAGTTCGGCTATGCCGGAGAGGCGCATATTGCCCGGCCGGCCCAGCCCGACACGCTGAACGATGCCGAATGGGAGGGTTACCTGTTCCAGCGCACCAACGCGCGCGGCCGGCATTTCGAGCGCTGGCGCCATATCCATGGCTGCGGCCGCTTCTTCAACGCGGTGCGCGACACGGTGAACGACCATTTCGAGCAGACCTATAAGGCCGGCCTGCCGCGCCTTGGCGAGGCCGATGCCTGGACCGGCGAGACCGGGGGAATCACGTGAGCGGGTTCCGCGTCGAGGATCGCGGCCGGATCGACCCCGCCCGGACGCTGACCTTCCAGTTCGACGGCAAGCCGATGACCGGGCTGGCGGGCGACACGCTCGCCTCCGCGCTGSTCGCCAATGGCGTGCATCTSGTCGGCCGSTCGTTCAAATATCATCGCCCCCGCGGCATTCTCGGGGCGGGGGTCGAGGAGCCGAACGCCCTGGTCGGGATCGATCGCGGGGCGGGGCGCTACACGCCCAATCTGCGCGCGACGACGGTCGAGCTGCATGACGGCCTGGTCGCGGAAAGCCAGAATCGCTGGCCGTCGCTGGGCTTCGATCTGGGCGCGATCAACAATGTCTTCTCGCCGCTGTTCCCGGCCGGCTTCTACAACAAGACCTTCATGTGGCCGCGCTCCTTCTGGGAGAAGCTCTACGAGCCGGCGATCCGGCGCATGGCGGGGCTGGGCGCGGCGCCGACCACAGTCGATGCGGATCGTTATGCCGCCACCAATGATTTCGTCGACCTGCTGATCGTCGGCGCTGGGCGGGCCGGGCTGGAAGCCGCGCTCGATGCGATCGGCAATGGTGAGCGCGTGATGATCCTGGACGAGCAGGCCGAGTTGGGCGGCAAGCTGCTGGCCGAACCGGGTCGCGCGGCCTGGCTCGCCGACGCACTTGCCCGTCTCGGCGCGGCGCCCAACCTGACCTGCCTGTCGCGCACCACCGCGATCGGCCTCTATCATGACGGTTTCGTCGGCGCGGTCGAGCGGCTGGCCGACCATCTGCCGGCGGGCGCGGCGAAGGGCCCACGCGAGCGGTTGCACCGCATCCGCGCCGGGCGGATCCTGTTAGCGACCGGCGCGATCGAGCGGCCGCTCGTCTTTGCCGACAATGATCGCCCCGGCATCATGCTGGCGAGCGCGGCGCGGACCTATCTCAACCGCTATGGCGTCGCGGTCGGGCGGCGGGTCGCGCTGATGGCGACGCATGACAGCGGCTACCAGGCGGCGTTCGATCTGGCAGAGGCCGGGGTGGGCATTGCCGCGATCGTCGATATTCGCCCCGAGATCGATCCGGCGCTCAAGGAGCGCGCAATCGACCTCGGTATCAAGATGATCCCGGGCTGTGCCGTGATCGGCACGCAAGGGGCGAAGCGGATCACCGGCGTGACGATTGCGCCGGTGGGCGGCCGGCAGACGCGAACAATCGCCTGTGACGCACTGCTGATGGCAGGCGGCTGGACGCCGACGGTGCATCTCTGGTCGCATGGCAAGGGCGCGCTGGCCTGGCGCGAGGAACTCGGCGCCTTCGTGCCCGACGGCGCGGTGGACCTGGTGACCTGTATCGGCAGCTGCTCGGGCGCGATCTCCGGCAGCGGCGTGAGCGTCGAGGCCTTGCCCGGTCCGCACGATCCGACCCACTTCAAGGCGTTCGTCGATTTCCAGAACGACGTCACAGCGCGCGATATCCGGCTAGCCGTGCGCGAGGGGTTCCGGTCGGTCGAGCATATCAAGCGCTACACCACCAACGGCATGGCGACCGACCAGGGCAAGACCAGCAACCTCAACGGGCTGCAGGTCGCGGCAGGCGCGCTCGACCGTACCGCGCCGCAGGTCGGCCTGACCACCTTTCGTCCGCCTTACACGCCGACCACCTTCGGGGCGCTGGCCGGCATGGCCAAGGACGCGCTGTTCCAGCCGGTCCGCAAGACCGCGATCGATGGCTGGGCGGAAGGGCAGGGCGCGGTGTTCGAGAATGTCGCCCAGTGGCGCCGCGCACGCTACTTTCCGCAGGCCGGCGAGGACATGCGCGCCGCGGTCGCGCGCGAGTGCCGCGCGGTGCGGGCGGGGGTGGGCATGTTCGATGCCTCCACGCTCGGCAAGATCGAGGTGGTCGGCCCCGATGCCGCCGAGTTCCTCAACCGCCTGTACACCAATCCGTGGAAGTCGCTGGCGCCGGGGCGCTGCCGCTACGGGCTGCTGCTGCGGGAAGACGGCTTCATCATGGACGATGGCGTTGCCGCGCGCCTGGCCGATGACCGCTTCCACGTCACCACCACCACGGGCGGTGCCGCCCGCGTGCTCAACATGATGGAGGATTATCTCCAGACTGAATGGCCCGACCTCGATGTCTGGCTCACCTCGACCACCGAGCACTATGCCGTGATCGCCCTGCAAGGGCCCCGTGCCCGCGACGTGATCGCGCCGTTCGTCGGCGGGATCGACCTGTCGCCCGAAGCGCTGCCGCATATGAGTGTTGCGGAGGGCACGATCTGCGGCGTGCTGACGCGCCTGTTCCGGGTGAGCTTCACGGGCGAACTCGGCTTCGAGGTGAATGTGCCTGCCGGCTTTGGCCGCGCCGTGTGGGACGCGTTGTACGAGGAAGGACAGAAGCACGGGATCGTGCCTTACGGCACCGAGACGATGCACGTGCTGCGCGCCGAAAAGGGCTATATCATCGTCGGCCAGGACACCGACGGCACGCTGACCCCGGACGATGCCGGGCTCGGCTGGGCCGTGGGCAGGAAAAAGCCCGATTTCGTCGGCCGCCGCTCGCTCGCGCGGCCCGATATCGTGGCGCCGGGGCGCAAGCAGTTCGTCGGCCTGCTGACGGAGGATCCGGCGCTGGTGCTGGAGGAAGGCGCGCAGATCGTGCCCGATCCCGCCGCGCCGATGCCGGTGCCGATGATCGGCCATGTCACCTCCTCCTACTGGAGCGAGGCGCTCGGCCGGTCGATCGCCTTGGCGGTAGTGGCCGACGGGCGCGCCCGGATCGGCGAGACCCTGTTCGTGCCGATGCCGGAGGGCGTGCACCGGGTGACGGTCGCGGACAGCGTCTTCTACGACCGCGAGGGAGTACGGCTGCGTGATTGAG
The DNA here is from genome assembly GCF_056404755.1 of Sphingomonas sp. P2_B6. Classification (NCBI taxonomy): domain Bacteria; kingdom Pseudomonadati; phylum Pseudomonadota; class Alphaproteobacteria; order Sphingomonadales; family Sphingomonadaceae; genus Sphingomonas; species Sphingomonas sp. P2_B6. The sequence continues at coordinate 394,277 of NZ_JBFUDK010000002.1, read as the reverse complement.
GGGCTGGAACTCGCTTATCCCGTGCCGGTGGAGCCGGCGCGCCACCTGGGCGTGACGCTGTCGCTCGCGGCGCCGCTGGCGCGGTACAGTGTGCGGACGCGCGCGCCGGCCGGGCTGCCGGGCAAGGTAACGGCAAGTTCCGCGTTCGGCGGCGGGACTGCCCTGTGCCTTGGTCCGGACGAATGGCTGCTGCTCCTGCCCATGGGCGCGGCCGCGCCTGCGATCGAGGGCGTGCACGCGCTGACCGATATCGGCCATCGCAACCTCGGCCTCACCGTCGAAGGACCCATGGCGGAGGTGCTGCTCCTCACCGGCTGCGCGCTCGATCTTCAGCGGGCCTTTCCGACCGGCAAGGCCACCCGTACCTTGTTCGACGGCGTGGAAATCATTCTCTGGCGGACCGGCGAACAGTCCTTCCATCTCGAGGTGTGGCGCTCCTTCGCCGCCTATCTCTGGGAGGCGCTGGATCTCGCGGCGAGCGATTTCGCGCTTTAGCCCGACAGCGTTACGCCAGGGCTATCGGACACGCTCACTTCCCCGGCGAAGGCCGGGGTCCAGTTGGAAAGGTCATTATAAAGGAAACTCAACGCCTTATCACGATCGTCTCCCAACTGGACCCCGGCCTTCGCCGGGGAAGATCGCCCCCTCACGAACGCTCCGTGAGATTAATGCGCGTGGCTTAACCGGCGGGCGGCAGCGCGGTCGGCGCGCCGGTCTTCAGCAACACGCCGGTCAGTCCCGCGGCGCGGGCGGCGTGCAGGATCGCAGCGATCTGGTCGGCCGCATCGTCGTAAGCGAGGCCGTACGGCGGGCGGATGTTCGAGATGCAGTTGCGCGCGCTGTCGCGCAGCCCCGGTTGCGGCGCCCAGGTGATATAGGCGCCGACGCTGTCCGCCGCGCTCAGCCCGGGCCGCTCGCCGATCAATATCACCAGCATTTTCGCGCCGAGCGCGGCGCCGATCTCGTCGCCGAGCGCAACCCGGCCATGATGAGCGATCACGATTGGTGCGATGCGCCAGCCCGGCAGGCGCTCGATCAGCGTCTCCACGAGCGGGGCGGCATGTGTGAGCACGGCCGTGGCCGACAGGCCGTCCGCAATCACCACGGCAAGATCATGCTCGCCCGCGAGAAGCGCGTCGCGGTCTTCCGCATGGAGGCGGCGGCCGAGATCCGGTCGCCGCAGATAATCCGCGCGCGTCCCGGCCTGGCTGCGGACTTCAATCACCGGCCGTCCGGCGATGCTTTCGCCGAAGCTGCCCGGCGCCAGTTCCGCCTGCACCGCGTCGCGGGCACGGGCATGGGCGAGCTGGAAATCGAGCGATGCGCGCGTCGGCAGCGCCGTGCCGATCCGTCCGAGCCCGACACGCGCGGTGGTCGCGGCGCGCAGTCGCGACGGGAGATCGGCGGGGACGGGCGGCTCAGCCACGCAATCCCGCCAGGGCCGCGACGGATCGGCCGGGCAATAACGGCCGGCCGGTCTCGATCAGGCGGCCACGGTCGTCGGCCAGGCCGACCCGGCTCAGCCAGGTTTCGAATTCGGGCGCCGGCCTCAGGCCGAGTACATCGCGCGCATAGAGCACATCGTGGAAGCTGGTCGATTGATAGCCGAGCATGATGTCGTCCGCCCCCGGCACGCCCATCACGAAATTCACCCCCGCGACGCCGAGCATCGTCAGGATGGTATCCATGTCGTCCTGATCGGCCTCCGCATGGTTGGTGTAGCAGATGTCCAGTCCCATCGGCAGGCCCATGAGCTTGCCGCAGAAATGATCCTCCAGCGCGGCGCGCAGGATCTGCTTGCCGTCATAGAGATATTCCGGGCCGATAAAGCCGACGACCGAATTGACCAGCAGCGGCCGGAACGCGCGGGCGACGGCATAGGCGCGGCATTCCAGCGTCTGCTGGTCGACGCCGTGATGCGCATCGGACGACAGGCAGGAGCCCTGGCCGGTCTCGAAATACATCACGTCGCTGCCGATCGTGCCGCGCCCCAGGCCCAGGGTCGCGTCCTGCGCCTCGCGCAGCAGGGCCAGATCGATCCCGAAACCGCGATTGGCTTCCGCGGTCCCGGCAATCGACTGGAAGCAGAGATCGACCGGCGCCCCTCGGCGGACGAGCTCGATCGTGTTGGTCACATGAGTCAGCACGCAGCTTTGCGTCGGGATATCGAAACCCTCGCGGATTTCGTCGATCATCGCGAGCAACGTGCCCACCCGCTCGACATCGTCCCCGGCGGGGTTGATGCCGATCACGGCATCCCCCGCGCCGAGCAGTAGCCCGTCGAGGATCGAGGCGGCGATGCCGGTCGGGTCATCGGTCGGATGATTGGGCTGCAGGCGAACCGAAAGGCGACCGGGCAGGCCGATCGTATCGCGAAAGGCGGTGATGACCCGGATCCGGCGCGCCGCCGCGACCAGATCCTGGTTGCGCATCAGCTTCGAGACGGCGGCGGCCATTTCCGGCGTGACGCCGCGCGACACGGTCGAGATCGCCGCGTCGTCGGTGCCTTCGGCCAGCAGCCATTCGCGAAAGCCGCCGACCGTCAGATGCGCGATCGGCGCGAACGCCGTGCGATCGTGCGAGTCGATGATGAGGCGCGAGACCTCGTCGTCCTCATAGGGGATCGGCAGGTCGTCGAGAAAGACAGCGAGCGGCAGGTCCGCGAGCAGCCAGCGCGCGGCGACCCGTTGTTCCGCGCTTTCCGCGGCGATCCCGGCGAGCTGGTCGCCCGAGCGTGGCGGCGTCGCCGCGGCAAGGACCTGGGCGAGGCTCTGGAAATGGTAGCGGGTGCCGGCCAGATCGACTTCATAGGCTGGCATTAGAGGCCTCCGGACGATCGACGGTGGGATGACCGCGGGTCATCCCACCGCAACCGTATCAGAAGCCCTTCTTCACCGTAACGAAGAACTGGCGCGGTGCGCCGGCCAGCAGCGTCTGGTTGTCGCCGAGCGCGGTGAAGCCGTTCGACCCGATCGTCGCGATATATTTCTTGTCGGTCAGGTTGGTCACGTTGCCGGTGATCGAAACGCCGTGCAGCGCGCCATCGCCGCCGAAGCGATAGCCGATGCTGGCGTCCATCGTCAGCCGCGCCGGGACGAACTGGTCGTTGAGATAGGTGAAGTAGCGCTTGCTCATATAATCGGCGCCGACGCGGGCGGTGAAGCCATATTGATCATAGACGATCTCGCCCTTGAGCATGTGCTTCGGGCTGTCGACGACCGTCTTGCCGGCCGTCGCGGAGAGGACGACACCCTTCGAGTCCTTCACATCATCCTGATATTTTGAATCATTGTAGGAATAGCTGGCGAACAGGGACAGCGCCTGCATGAAGCGGTAATTCGCGGAAATTTCGCCGCCATAGGTATGGACGCTGCCGGCATTGTTCAGCGTGGGCGGATTACCGACGATGCCCGAACCGATGGAGAACGCCAGCAGGCGATCACTGAAGTTGACATAATAGCCGACGGCCGAAGCCTGCAGGCCGCCGGAGCGGAAGCGGATGCCTCCTTCGATCGTCTTGGAGGTTTCCGGCTTTAGCGTGTTCTTGATCGCGTCGAAGGTGACCTGCGTGCCGGAATAAGGCGCCGCGCCGCCCGAGGCGACGAAGGCGCGCATATTCTCGGTATAGCTGACGAAGAGCTCGGTGCTGGGCGTGGCATGATACAGGATGCTGGCCTGTGGCTGGAACCAGTCCTTCGCCTCGAGACGACCCGAGGCGAGCGTGCCGACGCGCAGGACGCCTTTGTTGACGACACGAACGCCCTTCCAGCCGCCATTCAGGACGAGGTCGTCCTCGAGTAGCTTGATCGTGTCCTCGACATGATATTGCACCGTCTCGGTGTCGTATTTGCCGTCCCATTGAATGAAGAAGGGGTTGCTCTGGTAATCGATCGCCGGGCGATTGGAGGTGGTGCCTGCGGTCATGCCGTAGAACCGGCGTGATGCGTTGAAGGTATTGCTCTCGTACCAGCCGCCAATTTCTAAGGTGTTGATGCCACTCTCATAGCTGACCGAGGTGAGCGCCCCGCCACGATGCATGCCGTATTCCGTGGTGCGGAACGAGATTGCGGCGGGGTTGGTGATCGGCGTGCCGTCCACATTTGGGGCGCCCAGAGGAGTCGCCGTATAAGGCGTGATCCAGGAGCCTTGGCCCTTGTTGACATGATAATAGCCGGTGGTCTTCATGGTTAGACCAGGGGCGAGATTCGCGTTGACCGTGACCCCGCCGAGATAGTCGCGGCGTAGGCCAGCTGCGTCATAATAAGCGTCGTCGACGGTGCCGAAACCGGCGGGAAAGGTGAAGCCGATGCCCGCATAGGGCGCCGTAAAGCCCACGGAAGAACCGTTATGGGCTGCCTGATAGGCGGCGAGCGCAGCTTGATTCTGATAGACCTGAGCCAGTTTCAGCGCAGTGCCATAATCATCGCTGATATTGTCGTCGTTGAGGCCGCGCCGCTTGATGATGTCCAGGCTGAGATCCTGATAGTCGTTTTCATGCCGGTCGGAAAAAGCGAAATAGGCCGAGATGTCGCCCAACGGCCCGAGATCGGCCATTAGCTTGGCGTTTACCTGCTGCTGGCGCTGTTCGCCGAACCCTTTCCACTTGTCGGTCTTGTAATAGGCATAGCTGACATAACCCTTGAACCGCTCGCCGATCAGCCCGGAATCGAGCCGGGCATAACCACGCCAGGTGTCGTCCGACCCATAGGTGCCCGAACCGGTTACGTTGGGTGTGTCCCTTGGGTTGTCGCTGTAGAACTGGATGGTGCCGCCGAGATTGCTGGTCGACGCGGTGCCCAGCGCGCCCGCGCCCTGAGCCACTTCGGTTCGGCTGATATTCTCCGAGATGATGGCGCGGCTGATGTGCAGCCCGTTGACGTTGCCATAGCTCATGTCGCCGAGCGGGATGTTGTCGAGCGTGAAGCCGAGCTGGTTCTGGTTGAAGCCGCGCAGCGAGATGCGCACCGCCCATTCGTAATTGCCGAAGGCGTCGGCCGACTGGAAGTTCACGCCGGGCAGCTTCTCGATGGCCTTGAGCGGGCTGGCGCCGGGCACGATCCGCTCGATATCGATGGCGCTGACGCTCTGCACCTGACGGCTCTGGCCGAAGCCGAGCACGACGATGTCGGGAGTGTCCTCGCTGGGCGCGGCCTGTGCCGCCGGCTCGGTCGCCTCCTGGGCGAAAGCTGCCTGGGGCAGGATGATCGCGCTCAGCATGGAGCCTGTAAGCAGCACAGTCTTCGAAAGGCGCATGTCACTTATCCCCTTATGGCCCGGATTGAAGTGCGAGGTCCGGCGATGGCGCGAAGTCTGTTGCTGCGTCGCAACAGAATCAAGCGAATTCGCCGCGCGCCGTCGCTTGATTGAAGCTGGTTTCAAGCTGTGGCGCGAAAGCAACAGATTTGGCCTATTACTAGGAGAATTATGCCATTTTGATGACAGCCCCGGGTCGTTCGATGCGCCGCCGCCGCAGCGCAACATCGAATCGCTTGCCAACATTGATAGGTGGTTCAATGTGTCCGGGACGGTTCGTCACGATCGAGGATCAAGGGAGTCGCCATGCCGCTGCGTGACCGCCGACAGATATTGAAGACCATAGCGGGATTGAGCGCGGCGGGCGCCGTGCCCGCCTCGATCGGCCGGGCGCTGGCCTTGCCCGCCAACCGCCGGACCGGGTCGATCGCCGATGTCGAGAATGTGGTGATCCTGATGCAGGAGAACCGCTCGTTCGATCATTATTTCGGCACGTTGAACGGCGTGCGCGGCTATGGCGATCCACGCCCGGTGAGATTGCCCTCGGGCGACAGCGTCTTCCGCCAGCCCAGGCCTGACGGCGCGGGCCATGTCCTGCCGTTCCTGATGGACAGCCGGACGACGAGCGGCCCGTTGATCAAGAGCCTGGACCATAGCTGGAAGGGCGATTGGGCGGAATGGGCGCGCTACGATTGCTGGATCAAGCACAAGACTCCGCTGACGATGGGCTATTTCCGGCGCGCGGACATCCCCTTCTACCACGCGCTCGCCGATGCCTTCACCGTGGGCGACGGCTATTATGCCTCGATCCACGGACCGACCAATCCCAACCGCATGTACCTGTTCACCGGGACCAGCGGATTGACGGTCGGGGACGCGGGCCGGCAGGCGGTCGACAATGCCGATGACGGCAACTGGACCGGCGATGCCGCACGCGACAGACCGGGCTTCAAGGCGGCCGGCTGGACGACCTATGCGGAGCGGCTGCAACAGGCCGGCATCAGCTGGCGCGTCTATCAGGAATTCGACAATTTCGGTGACAATTCGCTCGCTTATTTCAAGGCCTTTCGCGGCCTGAAGACCGACGACGATCTCTATGTGCGGGGCAGGGCGATCGTCCCGGGATCGACCGCGGCGAACGCGAAGGAGAGCGAAGCGCAGCATCTGGTATCGGCCTTCGCGGCCGATGTCGCGGCGAACCGGCTGCCCCAGGTCTCCTGGATCGTCGCCTCAGCCAAATATTCCGAACATCCCGAAGCGCCGCCCGCCTGCGGGGAATCGCTGACCGACCGCCTGCTCGCCGCGCTCACCGCCAATCCCGAAGTGTGGGCCAAGACCGCATTCATCATCAACTATGACGAGAATGACGGATTCTTCGATCATATGCCGGCGCCGCTGCCGGCGACCGACCGCAGCATGGGGCTGAGCACGGTCGACACGGCCGGGGAGAGCTACAAGGGGCAGGCCGTGGGGCTTGGCGTGCGCGTTCCGCTGCTGATCGTCTCGCCCTGGACGCGTGGCGGCTGGGTCAATTCGCAGATCTTCGATCACAGCTCGGTGATCCGTTTCCTCGAGCGGCGCTTCGGGGTGATGGAGCCCAATATCTCGCCATGGCGGCGCGCGATCACCGGCGACCTGACCTCGATGTTCGACTTCGCCGATCCCGATGCCTCGGCGATGCGCGGCTTCCCCGGCACCGCCGATTATATCGCGCGCGTGACCTTCTCTTCCAAACTTCCCGCACCGGTCGTTCCCGCGACTCAGGCCTTGCCCAAACAGGAGACCGGCCAGCGCCCGGCGCGCGCCTTGCCCTATGCGTTGGACGTGCATGCGGTCGCTGACGGCAAGCCCGGCCTGACGCTCGCCTTCGTCAACAGGGGCGCGGCGGCCGCGGTCTTCAACGTCTATGCCGCGGGCGGCGCGGCCGGTCCCTGGTTCTACACCGTCGGCGCGGGCGAAACGATCGCCGATCAGCTGCCGGGCCTGCCATCCCCGGCGACAGCGTTCGCGGTGCATGGCCCGAACGGCTTCCTGCGGGAGTTTTCCGGCGAGGGCGCCGGCGCCGAGGCGATGGTCGAGCCGAGCGCCGATGGCGGCACGCTGCTCGTCAAGCTGGCCAATCATGGCCCAGCGGCCTGCCGGCTCACGCTTCGCCCTCTGGCCTATGGCACGGCGCCGGTCCGGCCGGTCGATCTCGCCGCCGGCGCGTCGCGCGTCATCCGCTATCCGATCGCGCGCAACGATCATTGGTACGACCTGCTCGTCGAAACGCCGGGATCGACCTGGCGGCGGCGCTTCGCGGGCCATGTCGAGACCGGCAAGCCGAGCAAATCGGATCCCGCCATCGGCGCGCAGGTGCCGGCGTGACCGCGCGGGGTGTCGCCGGCCTTCTCGGCATGGCCGCAGGGCTTCTCTTCTCCGGCACGGCCCTGGCCGCGGACCTCGATCTCTGGCCGGCGGCGGCCCGCGCGCAGATCGAAGGCGTTGTCGCCAAGGCGCCGCCGGGCTCGTACGCGACCTTCGATGCCGACAACACCTTGTGGAAGAATGATGTCGAGGAAGGCCTGCTGCCGTTTCTCGAAAACAAGGGCGTGCTGTCGGTCGCGACGCTCGATCCCTCGCTAAAGCCGATCCCGCTACTGCCGGGCGAGAGCCTGTACGGCTATTATGAGCGGATGTGCGATATCGACGAGAAGCTCTGCTATCCCTGGATCGCGCAGGTCTTTGCCGGCCGGCCGCTCGCTGCCCTGAAGCGCGATGTCGACGCGATGATGGTGTCGAAGGCGCCGATCCTGGTGCGCCATGCCAGGGACGGCAAGCAGGTCGACGGCACGGTGTTCGCGCCCGCGATCTTCCCGGCGCAGCGCCAGTTGATGGCCTATCTGCGCGCGCACGGCATCAAGGTCTATGTCGTCAGCGCTTCGCTGGAGGAACTGGTCCGGGCGATCGTGTCCGATCCGGCCTATGGCTTCGATGTCGCGCCGGAAAATGTGATCGGCGTCACCCAGTTGCTGCGCAATCCCGACGATAACAGCGTGACCACCGCGCGCCAGCAGATCGCCAACGGCCATTATCTCGACGCGCAGTATCCGGCGGCGTTGAATGCCCGAATGATCCTCACCTCGACACTCTGGTCGCCGCTGACCTGGCACGAAGGCAAGGTCGCCGGCATCCAGGCCTATATCGATCCGGTCCGCCGCCCCCTCCTCGCGGCCGGGGACAGCCGGAGCGACTGGCCGATGCTCTATTATGCCGGCGGCGTGCGGATCTGGGTCGACCGCAAGGGCAGCGCGACGCCCGAGCTGGCGCAGAAGCGGGTTGCGCGCGCCGCGATGGAGCGCGATGCCGGCCTCACCCCGCCGATCGCCGCCGATACGGGCTGGGTGACGGTAACACAAAGCGAGCTTGGCCAATGACGCCCGACGAAACCCGCCTGATGGCCGATCTCGATGCCGCCGGCATCGCGTGCACCGTCCACGAACACGAGGCCGTCTTCACCGTGGACGAAAGCGCCGGCCTGCATGATCGCATCGCCGGGGCCCACACCAAGAATCTGTTCCTGAAGAACGGCAAGGACCGTTTCTGGCTCGTCACCATGCCGCATGACCGGCGCGCCGACCTGAAGTTCATCGGCCAGCAGACTGGCGCGGGCAAGCTCTCCTTCGCCCGGCCCGAGCATCTGTTGCGGCTGCTCGGCGTCGAGCCCGGTTCGGTCACGCCGCTGGCGGCGATCAACGATACAGGTGGCGACGTATCGGTCGTGCTTGATGCGGCGTTCGATCCCGCGGGCACGATCAACGTGCACCCGCTGCGCAACACCGCGACCCTGTCGATGGCGTTCGCTGACCTGGTCGCGATGCTCGATCGCTGGAATCATCCGCCGCAGGTGGTGGTGCTGCAGCCGTAACGCCGGTCAGCGCTGCGCCGTTTTCCACTCAGGCGCGGTATAGAAGGGCGCGTTGGAGGCCGGGGCGAGCGGCCGCCCGAGGATGTGATCCGCGCCCTTTTCGCCGATCATGATCGTCGGCGCGTTGAGATTGCCGGTCGTCACCGACGGCATCACCGACGAATCCACCACGCGCAATCCCTCGACGCCGCGCACGCGCAATTCGGCATCGACCACCGCCATGGGATCGTCGTCGCTGCCGATCTTGCAGGTGCAGGACGGGTGATAGGCGCTTTCCACATGATCGCGGACAAAGGCATCGATCGCTTCGTCGCTGGTCACGTCCTCGCCCGGCTGGATCTCGCGCCCCGAATAGGGCGCGAGCGCGTCCTGCGCGAAAATCTCGCGCGTCAGCCGGACACAGGCGCGCATCTCCGCCCAGTCGTCGGGATGGCTCATATAGTTGAAGCGGATGACCGGCTTGTCGCCCGCCTCCGACGACGCCAGCGTGACATTGCCGCGGCTCTTTGATCGCATCGGCCCGACATGCGCCTGGAAGCCATGGCCTTTCGCCAGCGAGCGCCCGTCATAGGTCACCGCGAGCGGCAGGAAATGGAACTGGATGTCGGGATAGGGGATGCCCGCCCGGCTGCGGATGAAGCCGCAGCTCTCGAAATGGTTGGTGGCGCCGAGCCCATCCTTGCGCAGCAGCCAGCGCGCCCCGATCGCCAGCTTGGCCAGCGAGTTCATCGACGAATAGAGCGTGATCGGCTGCAGGCATTCCTTCTGGAAATAGAATTCCAGATGGTCCTGCAAATTCTCCCCCACGCCGGGCAGGTCATGGAGCACGGCGATGCCGTGCGCTTTCAGCTCCGCCGCCGGGCCGATGCCCGAGAGCTTGAGCAATTGCGGCGAATTGATCGGGCCGCCCGAAAGAATGACCTCGCGCCGCGCCTGTGCCTGATGCTCGGCGCCATGCTGGCGATAGGCGATGCCCACCGCGCGGCGGCCCTCGAACAGGATGCGCGTGGCGAGCGCATGAGTCTCTACCGTCAGATTGGGACGGCCCATCGCCGGCTTCAGATAGGCGTTGGCGGCGCTTGCGCGGCGGCCGCGATGGACGGTCATGTCCATTCGGCCGAAGCCTTCCTGCTGCTCGCCGTTGATGTCGTCGGTCAGTGGATAGCCGGCCTGTTCGGCGGCATTGAGGAAGGCCTGATAGAGCGGGTTGGTCATCGGCCCGTAGCGGGTGTGCAACTGGCCTTCGTCACCGCGATAGAGGTTACCGCCTTCCTCGCGCGTCTCGGCGCGCCGGAAATAGGGGAGGACATGGCGATAGCCCCAGCCGGCTGCGCCTTCTTCCTCCCAGCGTTCGAAGTCCATCGGGTTGCCGCGGACATAGACCAGCCCGTTGATCGACGAGGAGCCGCCAAGCACCTTGCCGCGTGGCGTATGCATGCGCCGCCCGCCGAGATGCGGCTCGGGCTCGGACTCATATTGCCAGTTATACTTGGCCTTGTTCATCGGGATCGACAGCGCGCTCGGCATCTGGATGAATACCGACCGGTCCGATCCGCCAAATTCGAGCACGAGCACGCGGTTGGCCCCATCGGCGCTCAGCCGGTCGGCCAGGACGCAACCGGCCGATCCGGCGCCGACGATGATGTAATCGTATTCCACCTGGATTCCCGAATGGCGTCAGTAAGGGCAGTCGATATCGGCCATGGCGACATAGACGCTCTTCAGCTGCGTATAATGTTCGATCGCGGCCAGGCCATTCTCGCGGCCCAGCCCCGACGCCTTCATGCCACCGAACGGCATTTCGACCGGGGTTATGTTGTATTGATTGATCCAGCACGTCCCGGCCTGGAGACGCGCGATGACGCGGTGCGCCCGGGTCAGGTCCGCCGTGAACACCGCCGCGGCCAGCCCGAATTCGGTGGCGTTGGCGCGGGCGATCACTTCCTCCTCGTCGTCGAAGGCGAGGATGGTCATGACCGGGCCGAACACCTCGTCGCGCACGATCGCCGGGCGATCGTCGGCCGCCTCGAAGATGGTCGGTTCGACATAATAGCCGCTAGCCATCGCGCCCTCGACTCGCCGTTCGCCGCCATGGACCAGGCGCACGCCGGCGTGCCGCGCGCGCGCGATATGGGCGAGCACCGATTCCATCTGCGCCTCGCTGACCAGCGGGCCGATCTGCGTATCGGGGTCGAGCGGATCGCCGATCCGCAGTGCGCTGGTGCGCGCGACCAGCCGGTCGAGAAAGGTTTTCAGGATCGACCGCTGCACGAAAACGCGGGTGCCGTTCGAGCAGACCTGGCCGCTCGAATAGAAATTGGCGAGCATCGCACCCGACACCGCATTGTCGATGCCGGCATCGTCGAACACGATCATCGGCGATTTTCCGCCCAGCTCCAGCGTCACGGCCTTCAGGCTGCGCGCCGCGTCCGCCATCACCAGCTTGCCCGTCTCGACCGAGCCGGTCAGCGAGATCTTGGCGATGTCGCGGTGGCCGGTCAGCGCGCGGCCCGTTTCGCCGAAGCCCTGCACCACCTGGAAGACCCCGTCGGGCAACCCGGCTTCGCGGAACACGTCCTCCAGTTCGATCRCGGTCAGCGGCGTCTGCTCGGCCGGCTTGAAGATCATCGCGTTCCCGCAGGCGAGCGCCGGTGCCGCCTTCCAGCAGGCGATCTGCAACGGATAGTTCCACGCGCCGATGCCCGCGACGACGCCGAGCGGCTCGCGCCGCGTATATCCGAAGGCGCCGGCGCCCAGATCGAGATGCTGGCCCGCGATGGTCGCCGCGACGCCGGCATAATATTCCAGGCAATCCGCCCCGGACAGGACGTCCACGGCCAGCGTTTCCTGGATCGGCTTTCCGGTATTGAGCGTCTCGATCCGTGCGAGCCGGTCGTTGCGGGCGCGCAGGATATCGGCGGCGCGGCGCAGGATCCGGCCGCGCTCGACCGGCGGCATCGCCGCCCAGCCGATCTGTGCTGCCTTTGCCCGGGCAACCGCCGCGTCCACCGCCGCCAATGGCGTGACGGCGATCCTGGCGAGGATCTCGCCGGTAGCCGGATTGATCGGCGTGATCACCGTGCGCGACACTGGCCTCGCGGCGGCAAGAGGCGGCAGGTCGCTGAGATAATTGTCCACGAACGAGGTGAGCATGGAGCGCGCCGTCTCGCTGTCGGTCTCGACCCAGCCGGAAAGGGCGCCTCGCAACCAGACGCCATCGATCATCGCGGCGATCATCGCGGCGAGCTTGGTGGCGTCCGCCGGCGGCACGAGCTGGCGCAACGCGTAGCGCAGGTTCGACAGCATGCGCTTCTGATAGACGCGCTGGATGCGGCCCAGATGCGGCGCGTGAAGCACCTGGCCCCAAAAGGCGAGCCACACCGTGCTGGTGCGCGGATCGAACTCCTCCGGCGCCAGGTTGGCGTCGATCACTGCCTGCAACCGGGCGCGGGGGCCCTCGGCACTGGCCAGCCGGACGAGCAGATTTTCGCCCAGGCGACCGGCCAGGAAACGGAATGCCGCCTCGAGCAGGCCGTTCTTGTCACCGAAATAATGGGCTACCAGACCAGGCGACACCCCGGCACGCCCGCCGATCTCCGCCAGCGTGGTGCCGACGAACCCCATCTCGGCCAGGCTGTCGATCGTCATCTCGATCAATTGGCGCGCGCGCCGATCGTCGCTCGATACCGCCGTTGAAGCAGCCGAAACCAACACTTTCCGCGTCTCCTGAATCACCGTTCAATCGATAATATGCACGCCAATATCAGGCGTTGCAAAGATAATGCGCTCGAACAGACATAGCGCTTGCACATCCGTTGAACATTTAGTCAACTATGCCAGCTTGGGCTTTCGGGGAAAACGCCAATGGCAAGGGGCTGGTTTAGCAGGTCGGTAGTCCTTGCCGTGTTTCTTCTACTCGGCTTTCCCGCCGCAGTCGAGGCGGCGGGCGATCCGCCACTGTGCCGGCAGGTCAGACTGGCGGATGTCGGCTGGGCCGACGTGACCGCCACTACCGCTCTTGCGTCCCAGCTTCTCGGTGGCCTGGGTTATGAGGGACGGATTACCGTGCTGTCGGTGCCGGTCACCTTCAACGGCATGCGCAACCGCGACATCGACATCTTCCTCGGCAACTGGATGCCGACTCAGTCGGCCGATCAGAAGCCCTTTCTCGACGATCATTCGATCGATGTGGTTCGCGCGAACCTGGTCGATGCCCGCTACACCCTGGCGGTCCCGTCCTATCTCTACGATGCCGGGCTCAAGAACTTCGACTCGATCCAGCGCTTTGCCGGCCCGCTCGGCGCGAAAATCTACGGGATCGAGCCGGGCAATGACGGCAATCGGCTGGTGCTCGGCATGATCAGCAAGAACCAGTTCGGGCTCGGCCAGTTCAAGCTGATCGAAAGCAGCGAGCAGGGCATGCTTGCCGAGGTGGAGCGCGCGGTGCGCAATCATCGCTCCATCGTCTTTCTCGGCTGGCAGCCGCACCCGATGAACAGCCGCTTCAAGATGCGCTACCTGTCGGGTGGTGATGCCGTGTTCGGGCCGAATTTCGGCGGCGCCAAGGTCTATACCAATGTGCGCTCGGGCTATCTCGAACAATGCCCCAATGTCGGGCGCCTGCTCAGGAACCTGGTCTTCGAGGTCGGCGACGAGAATGCCTTGATGGAGGCAGGTGTCGAGAAGGGCAGTCCGACGATCGCCGCGCGCGACTGGCTGCGGGATCACCCCGACAAGGTGCGAACCTGGCTGAAGGGCGTGACGACGTTCGACGGCAAGCCGGGCGACGCGGCTGTGATGGCGGCGCTCGCCCCGGCGGCGCGGGGCAGCTTCATCACCGAGCACAAGATCCCGGTCGGGGTCTGGATGAACGATCTGGTAGAGGGCATTAAAACCCATGCCGCGATCTTCGCGCTGATCACGACGGTCGTCGGGTCGTCGGTCAATGCGCTGACCGCGGTGCTGATGTTCATCCCGCCGTTGCTCTTCGTGGCGCTGATGGCGGGGCTTGCCTATTATCTGCGGCGCTCCGTCGCGCTTGCGATCTTCGTGCCGCTCGCGCTGCTGTTCATCATCAACCAGGGCTATTGGGCAGCGACGATGGAGACGCTGTCGCTGGTGATGTTCGCCGCCGCGGTCTCGACCGTGATCGGGGTGCCGATCGGCATCTGGGCGGGGCATCGGCCGCGGGCGTTCGACATGCTCCGGCCCGTGCTGGACCTGATGCAGACGCTGCYGACCTTCGTCTATCTGATCCCGACGCTGGTACTGTTCGGGCTCGGCGTCGTGCCCGGGCTGATCTCGACGATCATCTTCGCCTTGCCCGCGCCGATCCGCCTGACTCAGCTCGGCATCATGTCAGTGCCGACGCCCTTGCTGGAAGCGGGCAAGTCCTTCGGCGCGACCAATTGGCAGCTGCTCACCAAGGTGGAATTGCCCGCGGCCCGGCAATCGATCGTCGCCGGCATCACCCAGTGCATCATGCTCAGCCTGTCGATGGTGGTGATCGCCGCGCTGGTCGGGGCCGGCGGGCTGGGCGTGCCGGTGGTGCGGGCGCTCAACACGGTCCAGGTCGGCATGGGCTTCGAGGCCGGCTTCGCCATCGTGCTGCTTGCCATCATCCTCGATCGCATCACGCGCAACGACGCGAAGGGAACGCCATGACCGTCGCGCTCGAATTCCGCAATGTCGATATCCTGTTCTGCAAGGGGCAGGGCAAGCGGCATGACGACAGCCTGGCGACGGCGCTGAAGCTGCTCGACCAGGGTGCCGACCGCGCCGAGATCGCGCGGCAGACCAATGTCGTGCTCGGTGTCACCAACGCCAGCCTGGTGGTCGAACAGGGCAAGATATCCGTGCTGATGGGGCTGTCCGGCTCGGGCAAATCGACTCTGTTGCGGGCGGCCAACGGGCTCAACAAGGTGACGCGCGGGCATGTGCTGGTGCGCGATGGTCTTGGATCGAAGGATATCGCCGATTGCGACGAGGCGACGCTGCGCCATATCCGCCGCAACCGGGTGGCGATGGTGTTCCAGCAATTCGCGTTGCTGCCTTGGCGCACCGTGCGCGAGAATGTCGCCTTCGGCCTCGAGCTGCGGGGCACGCCCAAGGCGGAGATCGCCGAGATCGTGGACGAACGCCTCGCCCTGGTCGGTCTCGACAAATGGGCCGATCGTTATGCCGGCGAGCTTTCCGGCGGCATGCAGCAGCGCGTCGGCCTGGCTCGTGCCTTTGCGACGGACGCCGATATCCTGTTGATGGACGAGCCTTTTTCCGCGCTCGACCCCCTGATCCGCGCCAAGTTGCAAGACGAGCTGCTGAGCCTGCAGGAGCAGGTCCAGAAGACCATATTGTTCGTCAGCCACGATCTCGACGAGGCATTGAAGCTAGGCGACCAGGTGACGATCCTCGAAGGCGGGCATATCATCCAGAGCGGCTCGGGAGAGGATATCGTGCTGCGTCCGGCGACCGACTATGTCGCCGAGTTCGTGCGCCACATGAACCCGCTCAACGTCATGAACGGCGCATCGGTGATGCGCCCGGCGGCTGGACTGGTCGCGCGGGACGGCGAAATCCATCTCGACGAGCATGGCCTGTACCGGCTGGTGGAAGGTGAGGGACTGGGTAGCCTGACCATCGCCGGCGAGGCGCATGCCATTACCACGATCGATGATCCCGATGCGCACCACGCCTTTCCCGACGCCGTCGTCGCATGCCCGGCCGGCATCTCGGTGCGCACGCTGATCCGCATCTGCGCCGAATCCGCCCATCCGGTGCTGCTGGTCGAAGGCGGCCGGCTCGTCGGTGTCTGCTCGGGCACCGACATCCTGCGCGCGCTGCGGCAGAGCCCCGCCGGGGCCTGACGGACGCGCCCGCCTCACCCTTCTCCTTCCCCGGCGAAGGCCGAAACCTGGTGCCCTGAACCTTAAGTTCGTTCCATGACAAACCTGCCGTCATGCTGAACTTGCTTCAGCTGGATCGTTATTCGCTGCGAACCCGCGGGAATCGGGCCGAGGCTTCGAGCTCTTCGAGGTCCATATGTCCCCGCACATATTCCTGCGAAGCATCACGGCGGGGCTGATAATCCCAGGACGTCCTTTTGCCCTCGGCCATCGCGGCGGCGACCAGGCGGCGGCGCTGCTGGCTCGCCAGCACCTCAGCCTCGATCCGGCCAAGATCCCAGCGCGCCGTGACCTCGCGCCGGAAGTCGGCCACCAGTGCCGCATGGTCGGGCGACGGCGCGAGGTTGACCAGTTCGTCCGGGTCGGCGGCAAGATCGAATAGCTGGTCGGGATCGACCGGCGAGTGGATGAACTTGAACGGTCCGCGGCGGATCATCACGATCGGCGCGATTGCGCCCTCGCCGAGATATTCGCCCAGCACCAGGTCATGGCCGGGCTGGCCGGCCAGATGCGGCATCAGGCTGGTGCCGTCGTGCGGGGTGCCGGCGTCGTCTTCGCCACCCGCGAGATCGATCAGCGTCGGCAACAGGTCGACCAGCGACACGCTCTCCGCCACGCGCCCTGGGGCGAATCTGTCCGGCGCATTGACGATCATCGGAATGCGCGCGCCTCCCTCGAAGAAGTTCATCTTGTACCAGAGGCCACGCTCGCCGAGCATTTCGCCATGATCGCCGATCAGCAGCACGATCGTGTCGTCGGCCATGCCCGTCTCGGCGAGCGTTTCGAGGGCAGCGCCGATCTGCTCGTCGACGAAGCTGATCGCGCCATAATAGGCATGCCGCGCGGCGCGGACCTGCTCATCGGTGACCTCGTCCAGGTCGAGCCCGCAGACGTGCCGCAGCCGAAGCGAATGCGGGTCCTGCCGCTCGATCGGGATGCTGACGCGGGGAAGGCCGATCCCGGCATGGTCGTACAGATCCCAGTAACGCTGCGGGATCGCGAAGGGATCATGCGGGTGGGTGAGCGACATCACCATGAAGAAGGGCCGGTCGTCGCTGTCGCGCGCGATCTCGAACAGCCTGCGGCGCGTGACGAAGCTCACTTCCTCGTCATAGTCGAGCTGGTTGGTCCGGATGCACGGGCCTGCGCTCAGCACCGAATCCATCGAATGATACCAGCTTGGCCGCTCGTCGAACCGGGTCCAGTCGGGCGTCCAGSCGAAATCGGCCGGRTAGATGTCGGTGGTCAGCCGCTCCTCGAACCCGTGCAGCTGGTCCGGGCCGACAAAGTGCATCTTGCCGGCAAGGATCGTGCGATACCCGCGACGCCGCAGGTGATGCGCGACGGTCGGGCGATCGGCCGGGAATTCGCAGGCATTGTCATAGCCGCCGATGCGCGACGGCAGCAGGCCCGCAAGCAACGAAAAGCGCGACGGCGCGCAGAGCGGGCTGTTGCAATAGGCTGAATCGAACACCACGCCGGTCTTGGCCAGCCGGTCGATGTTCGGGCTTTTGACGATCATGTTGCCATAGGCGGGCAGGGCGCCCGGCGCCATCTGGTCCACCATCAGGATCAGGATATTGGGTTTGGCGCCAGCCATGCACTGATCCCGATGCGAGCGAAAAGCCGATGCTTGGCGCTTGCCCTTGATGCTGTGAAGTCGGCTTTCGTTATACCCCGCATAAGAAGCGCTTTTACTTCGCTGCGCCGCACAACAGGGTCTTTCCAGCAGCGGCGGACGCGATGATACTCCGTCTATGGGGTGTCCCCGGTGGTGCCAGGCAAATGGCCGCTCCCGGGCGCCCGGGGGACATCGATGCACGACCGTCAGGACGTCACGCTCGCCAAGAATCTCAATGCCTTCCATCTCTGGGGCATCGCCGTCGGGCTTGTCATCTCGGGCGAATATTTCGGCTGGAGCTATGGCTGGGCGACGGCTGGGACGCTCGGTTTCCTGGTCACGACGATCGTCGTCGCGACGATGTATGTCGCCTTCATCTTCAGCTTTACCGAACTGACCACCGCGATTCCGCATGCGGGCGGGCCGTTCGCCTATAGTCACCGCGCTTTCGGGCCGGTCGGCGGTGCCATCGCGGGCTTCGCCACGCTGATCGAATTCCTGTTCGCGCCGCCGGCGATCGCGCTGGCGATCGGCGCCTATCTCAACGTGCAGTTTCCCGGGCTCGACCCGAAGCATGCCGCGCTCGGCGCCTATGTGGTCTTTGTCCTGCTCAATATCGTCGGGGTACGCATCGCCGCCACCTTCGAGCTGTTCGTGACGCTCCTGGCGGTCGGCGAGCTGCTGGTGTTCATGGGGGTCGTGGCGCCGGCATTCAGCTGGACCAGCTTCGCCGCCGATGGCTGGGGCGGTGCCGCCCATTTCACGATCAGCTCGATCGGCGGCATCTTCGCCGCGATCCCGTTCGCGATCTGGTTCTTCCTGGCGATCGAGGGGGTCGCGATGGCCGCCGAGGAAGCACGCGAGCCGCGGCGCACCATCCCGATCGCCTATATCGCGGGCATCTTGACGCTTACGGCCCTGGCGTTCGGGGTGATGATCTTCGCAGGCGGGTCGGGCAACTGGAAGGCGCTGTCGAACCTCAACGATCCGCTGCCCCAGGCGATGAAAACGGTGGTCGGCTCGTCGAGCGGCTGGCTGCACATGCTGGTCTGGCTCGGCCTGTTCGGCCTGATCGCCTCGTTCCACGGGATCATCATGGGCTATGCCCGGCAGATCTTCGCGCTGTCGCGCGCGGGCTATCTGCCCTTGATCTTCGCGCGGCTGCACCCGCGCTTCCGTACGCCGCATATCGCGACGGTCGCCGGCGGCGTGGTCGGCGTCGCGGCGATCTACAGCGACAGCCTGATCGGCATCGCCGGCCAGTCGCTGACCGCGAGCATCGTCACCATGTCGGTGTTCGGCGCGCTGGTGATGTACATGATGAGCATGGCCAGCCTGTTCCGCCTGCGGAAGACCGAGCCGGCGCTCGATCGACCCTATCGCGCGCCGCTCTATCCCCTCGCGCCCGGGTTCGCGCTGGCGATGTCGGTCGTCGCGCTGGCGGCGATGATTTATTACAACGGGGCGATATTCCTCGTGTTCCTCGCATTGATGCTCGTGGCGGTCGCCACGGCACTTCTCGTCAAGAGGCCGGCGCCCTCGGCATCCGCGATGTCCGGATGAGGTGCGCCGTCGACCAGAGCTGCGCGGTGAAGCGGCAGGCTTCGATCAAAAGCGGAGTGGGGTAATCCGACGATAAAGGGGCATGGAAATGGCGATGAAAATGACCGATCTGCGCGGCCCATGGCTGGCGAGCGCATCGATTGCCGGGCTGCTGGCGATGGTTCCGAACGGCGCGGTGGCGCAGACCGCGCCAGCCAGCCCGGCTTCCGAAAATCCCGCCGACATCGTCGTCACCGCCCAGCGCCGCGAACAGAAACTGCAGGACGTCGGTATCGCGATCACCGCACTGTCGGGCGATACGCTGCAGAAGTTCAACATCAACAATGCGACTGACCTGACCCGTGCGGTCCCTACGCTCAAGATGAACGCCTATTCGTCGGCGCAGGTGGTGTTCAACATCCGCGGCGTGTCGCAGAACGACTATGGCGACCAGCAGGAACCGCCGGTCGCGGTCTACCAGGACGACAGCTATTCGAGCTCGATCAACCTGGCGAGCTTCCCGACCTTCGACCTTGCCCGGGTCGAGGTGCTGCGGGGGCCGCAGGGCACGTTGTTCGGACGCAACGCCACGGGTGGCGCGGTGCAGTTCATCTCGAACCAGCCGACGAGCAGCTTTAGCGGCTATGCCACGGTCACCGTCGGCAGCTACGGCCAGATCGTCACCGAGGGCGCGGTCTCCGGGCCGATCACCGATACGCTGCAGATCCGTCTCGCCGGCATCCGCGATCGCGACAAAGGCTATATCGAGAACATCAATCCCGGCATGCCGGCGCGTGGCGCCAACAATCACTGGGCGCTGCGCGGCATCGTCACATGGCAGCCGACAGAGAGCATTTCGACACGCCTGACACTTCGGTACATGCGCGCGCCGCGCGAGCGCCAGGCGGGCCTGTATTCGCTGGTCGCAAGCTGCCCCAATGCGCAGTTCCAGGGCGAGGTACTCGGCGCGAACGAGAGCTGCGGCTATTGGGGATCGGGCCCGGGAGAGACGGGCGCCGGCTATCGCAACGATGCGATCAACCCGACGCGTGGCGGCGATCCGTACAAGACCGCGGCAACCGATCCGAGCTATGTCGATCGCAAGGTGTTCGGCGCGACGCTGCGGGTCGAAGCGAGTCTCGCCGATGGCCTCGATCTCATCTCGATCACCGATTACCAGCACGGCACCAAATTCTATGTCGAGGACGGGGATTCGTCGCCAGCCGACGGCGTGTTCTTCTACCAGGGGTCGAAGCTCGACCAGGGCTCGCAGGAAGTGCGGCTGCAGGCGCACCTCGGCGCCAATGAACTCACCGTTGGTGGCTACGGACTGATCGTCAACGGCCATTATACCGGCAAATATGCCGATCTGTTCTACGGCTATGACCCCCTGGTCGCCTTTTCTCAGCGGACGGAATCCTTCGCCTTCTTCGCGCAGGACGAATGGGCGGTCACCAACAAGGTCAAGCTGATCGGGGGGCTGCGCTACTGGCATGATTCGCGCCGCGGCAGCTATTTCGGGTCGGAGCCGAGCACTGGCGTCTCGATCACCTTCAACCCGCGCGAGGTATCCTACGGGTCGTTCGGCGTCACTCAGCCCGCGACCGGGGTCGTCACGACGCCGGCCAATGCGACGCCGACGTTCAACGGCCTCACCGCGCGCGCGGAGATCGACTACAAGCCGGTCGATCGATTGCTGCTCTATGCGAGCTACAACCGGGGGTCGAAGAGCGGGGGCTTCACCTTTTCGACCGGCACGCCCTTTCCGGGCGCCGAAGTCGCGACGCTCAACGGCATTCCCTATCGCCCCGAAAAGCTCGATGCCTATGAGCTTGGGGCGAAGGCGACGCTCGCGCCCGGCACGACGCTGAACATCGCCGCCTTCCACTATGAATATCACGACTATCAGGCCTTTGCCCAATATGGCGCGGTGCAGACGGTGGTGAACCTCCCCGCGAAATCGGAAGGCATCGAGGTTGAATTCGCGACGCGACCGCTTCGCGGCCTCACGCTTCAGGCAAGCGGTTCGGTGCTGCACAGCGAGGTCCGCAACGTCGCGCTGCCGGATCTCGCGACGATCGAAACGCATGACCTGCCCCAGGCACCGGGCTTTTCCGGCAATGCGCTCGCGCGGTACGAATTCGCCTTTATCGGGGGCATGGCGTCGGTGCAGGGCGATTTCCAGCATAGCGGCAGCTTCTGCTTCACCGTGCTCTGCGCACCCGTCGAGCGGGAAGGGGCCTATGACGTCGCCAATGCGCGGATCGGCTATGTGTCGCCGGGCGGTCTCTGGGAGGCGGCGTTCTTCGTGAACAACATCTTCGAGGAGCGCTACCGCGTCTATGGCTATGACAACACGCTGTTCGACGGCACCGTCGCGGGCGTCTACGCCAAGCCGCGGACCTGGGGTCTCACGGGCACGGTGCATTTCGGCGCGCGTTGACCGCAGGTATGTGGCGCTATCGCTTCATCCGTTCCTGCTGGTGGAACGGTGGCTCCCTGAGTTGGATTCGAACCAACGGCCGCTCGATTAACAGTCGAGAGCTCTACCGCTGAGCTATCAGGGAATACCGTGCGGAGGCGGGCTGTATAGCCTGCGATTCAGACGATGCAACCCCATCAGGCGATGAATTGTTCCATCGTGATGCGGTCGTCCAGAGCATGTTCCGGATCGAACAAAAGCGTGAGCTCGCGGGCGCGGTCGATCGCGATATCCACCTTCGCGACTTCGCGAATCTCGCGCTGATCGGCGACCGCGCTGACCGGGCGCTTGGCCGGTTCGAGCACGCGCAGCGAGATGCGCGCCTTGTCCGGGAGGATCGCGCCGCGCCAGCGCCGGGGACGGAACGGACTGATCGGGGTCAGCGCCAGCATGGCCGAGCCGAGCGGCAGGATCGGGCCGTGAGCGGAGAGGTTATAGGCGGTCGACCCCGCGGGCGTCGCGACCAGGATGCCGTCGCAGGCGAGTTCGTCGATCACCACCCGCTCGTTCACCGTCACCTCGAGCTTGGCGGTCTGGCGGGTCTCGCGCAGCAGCGAGACCTCGTTGATCGCGGGTAGCTTGAAGACCTCGCCATTGGCCGTCTCCGCCGTCATGCTGAGCGGGATGACCTTGAATTCCTTGGTGCGCGACAGGCGCTCGTCCAGCCCGTGGCGGCGCCATTCGTTCATCAGGAAGCCGACCGTGCCGAGGTTCATGCCGAACACCGGCACCACGGGCTTGCGCCGCTCGAGCATGGCGTGGAGCGTCTGCAGCATGAAGCCGTCGCCGCCGAGCGCGACGATCATCTCAGCATCCTCGACCGGCACCCAGTCATAGGCATCGGCAAGCTCCGCCGCCGCTGCCTGGGCGGGGGGCGTCGGGGAGGCGACGAGCGCCCGGCGAATGCTCATTGGGGCAGTCTCATCCGCCGGTGACGCTCATATGGCGCGACACCGCCGGCGCCGCGGCGGCGATGTCGAAATCATGGCGGGCGGGCTTGGTCGCCATGGCCCGGTCGAGCGCGGCGTCGAGCCCGGCCAGGCCACCATCGCGCAGCGCCCGCTTCAGATCGACCTGATCGTCATGACCGAGACAGGTGTAGAGCACGCCTTCGGTGGTCAGGCGCACCCGGTTGCAGGTGTCGCAGAAATTGGCGGTGAGCGGCGAGATCAAGCCGAGGCGCGTGTCGGTGCCCGAGACCTGCCAATAGCGTGCCGGGCCGCCGCTGCGATATGTGTCGCGGACGAGCGGGAAGCGCGCGGCGAGATCGTCGAACACCGCGGTCAGCGGCAGGAAGCGGTCGGTGCGGTCCTCGTCGATCGCGCCGAGCGGCATCGTCTCGATCAGCGACAGGTCGAACCCCTGCGCCACGCACCACTCGAGCATCGGGGCGATCTCGGCCTCGTTCAGGCCCTTGAGCGCGACCATGTTGATCTTGACCGACAGGCCGGCGTCGCGCGCGGCGAAGATGCCGCCGATCACGCGCGCCACGTCGCCATGGCGGGTGATGTAGCGGAATGTCTCGGGATCGCGGCTGTCGAGGCTGACATTGATGCGACGGATGCCGGCGGCGGCCATGTCGGCGGCATGATCGGCGAGATGGTTGCCGTTGGTCGTCATGGTCAGCTCGTCGAGCCCCACGCCGACATGACGTCCCAGGCGCCGCACCAGATCGCCGACATCGCGACGGACGAGCGGCTCGCCGCCGGTGAGCCGGATCTTCGTGATGCCGCGCGCGATGAAGCGCTCGGCGATCAGCGCGATCTCCTCCAGGCTGAGCAGCGCCGCGCGCGGCAGGAAGGTCATCTGCTCGGCCATGCAATAGCGGCAGCGCAGGTCGCAGCGATCCGTCACCGAGATCCGCAAATAGCTGATCGTGCGGCCATGGCGGTCGATCAGGGCGGGGGCGCTGGCCATGTGCAGGAGCTAAGCCTTTGCGGAGGCGCTAACAACCCCGTTCGGGATTTTTGGCACGGTCTCCGCTCCGGTCCGGGAGCGTGCAAGCCTTGTTCTTCACCGCCAAAGCCTGGATGAAGGATCGGTCCCGCGACAGGCGCGGGACGAACGCAACGGGAGGCCCTGATCGACGCCGAGACCAGCCATGGCACCGCGCCCCTCTTCATGCTGTCGTTCCGGCAGGATGACGAACTCGGTGGGCTTGCGGCGGGCGCCGGCTGGCGGGTCGTGTCGGCGCGCGAGGCGGCCGGTGCCGGGCAACGGCTCGCGACAAGCGGGGCGGCGGTCGCGGTGATCGACGCCCGCGATGCACCGCGCGAAGCACGGGCGGCGGCGTCGACGCTGGGCAGCGCGATCGCCGCCAGTGGCGGAGCGCTGCTCGCGCTCGTCCCGCAGGACGACCTCACGGCGATCGGCGATTTCTACGATGCGGGGGCGACGCATTTCCTGACCGCCCCGTTCAGCGATGACGACTTCCTCCAGGCGCTGCGCTACGCCGCGCGCCACGTCGAACGCCTGGCCGGGAACCGGCGCGCGACTGCGCCGGCCGAACCGCTGGGAGACGCCGACGCACTGACCGGCATCCGCGACACCGCGGGCGCGCGGGACTGGCTCGAACGGCGGCTGGCGCATGCCGATGCGCGGCCACTGACCGCGATGCTGGTCGCGCTCAACCGGTTCGAGATGGTCAATGCCGCCTATGGCCGGACCGCGGGCGACGCGCTGCTCCGCGCTGCGTTCAGGCGGGTCGAGGAGGTCGCGGCGGGTGCCTTGATCGCCCGGCTCGACGGACCGGAATTTCTCGTCGCGATCGAGGATGACGGCGCCCGTATCGACCTTGCCGCGCAAAGGATCGCGAGCGAACTGGCGCGACCATTCCTGACCGGCGACACCATCGCGGTGCTTGGCTGCCGGATCGGCATTGCCGGGCGCGAGCCGGACGACACCGCCGTGAGCCTGATCCGCCGGGCGAGCGAGGCGCTGGCCAACGCGCGCGCCTCGGACAGCGCCACGGTGCGAATCGCGGAGGCGGGCGGCGCCGAGGAATCGATCGACGCGCTCGCGGTCGAGCTGCGCCATGCGATGGGCCGGGGCGAGATCGACATCCTGTTCCAGCCCCAGGTATCGGTCGCGACCGGGGCGATCGTCGGCGTGGAAGCGCTGGCGCGCTGGGACCACAAGACATTGGGGACGATCGGCGCGAAGATATTGTTCGCGGCGGCGGCGCGCGCCGATCTCGAAGTCGGCCTGTCCGACCATATCCAGCGGATCACGCTGGAGCGGGCCGCAGCATGGCCCGCGCCGCTGGATAGCCTGCGCCTGTCGCTCAATTTGACGGCGGGCGATATCGCGCGGCCGGGCTTTGCCGATCTGTTCCTCGATCGCGTCCACGCCAGCGGCTTTCCGGCAGTGCGCCTGACGGTGGAGATCGTCGAGAGCGGACTGATCGAGGATCTGGGCGCCGCCGCGACGGCGCTCGCGGCCTTGCGCGGCGCGGGCGTGCGCGTCGCGATCGACGATTTCGGGACCGGCTATTCAAGCCTCATTTACCTCAAGTCGCTGCCGCTCGATTATCTCAAGATCGACAAGCAGCTGGCGCAGGACATCACCGGCGCCCCGCGCGACCGGGTGGTGGTGCGCGGCGTGATCGACATGGCGCGGGCGCTGGGCCTGGTCGTCATCGTCGAAGGGGTGGAGACGCAGGAGCAGCTCGATCTGCTCGCCAGGGAAGGGTGCCAGATCTATCAGGGCTTCCTGCGCTCCGAAGCGATCTCGACCGAGGCGCTGGTGGCGCTGATGGAGAATCCGGCATGAGGATGATCGCCGCCTTTGCTGCCGCCGCGCTGGTGGTGCCCGCTACGGCCGCGCCGCGGCAGGATGCGCATGCGGCGATCATGGCGGCGATGGCCGACAGCGCGGCGGGATGGACGGCCGGCGATCTCGGCCGCTTCATGGCCGTCTATGCGGACGACGCGACCTTCGTGGTCGGTGACGGCATGATCCGGGGCAAGGCCGCGATCGCCGCGCGCTATGCTCCCCGCTTCTCGGGTGACCGCGCGGCGAAGCGCGGTGCGCTGACTTTCGCGGAGATCGATTTCCGCCTGATCGATGCTTCCCACGCCTTGCTCGTCGCCCGCTATCGATTGAAGATCGATGGCGCGGCTGACCAGACCGGCCCGACCTCGCTGCTGTTCGAGAAGAAGCGCGGGGCCGGCTGGAAGATCGTCGCCGATCACAGCAGCTAAAGGGAAGGCGCCGAGGCTGGTTTGCCGACGGAACGGGTCGGACAAGACGATGGTGCCCCGGATGAGCATCCTTATCATCCCGGCTATTACGCTGCTTTCTTCCTCGATCCGGACGGCAACAATATCGAAGCGGTATTTCACGGCGAGGCGGCGCGTAGCGCATCCTCGGTGACGATCCGTTTCTGACGCGCGGCGGCATTCGGCGAGCGATCGGTTGGTGGGAATTCGCTGTTCCGGCCGATTAGCAGGGAATTTAACAGGGAATTGAATTTTTCGCGCGCGTTTCGGGCCAATTTACTATCAATAAATCTTTGAAATAATTGTCTTTAATTGGGCATTCCCTGTTATCACGGAACAGGGAATTTCCGCTCGGTAACAGGGAAATCACGCCGTCACTGAGAAAGAGCGGGACGAGCCGGCAACGACTCGTCCAATCCCTGTTGCGCCAGTCACCCGGAATGTTGAATCGATCGCGCCCAGGTGACGCGTCATGCCGCCACCGCGACGGGGGCGATCGCATCGAAGCGAGCGCGCAACGTCTCCGGAAACGGGCAGGAACGCCGTATCCGTCGATCCATATGGATGCCCGTGATGGCGCAGGTCGCACAGACTTCTCCGGTCTCCGCATTGTACATGGTGTGGGCGAACCGGATGATCTTTTCGCGAAGCTCGATCACCTCGCTGCGGATCTCGACGATGTCGCCGGCAAGCAGTTCGCGCTTGAACGTCGTGGCCTGTTCCAGCGCCGCCATGCCGCAATGGCTCTCGCGCAGATAGGAGGGCGTGATGCCGAGCTGGCCGAGCAGGTTCCAGCTCGCCTCGTCGAACTTGCCTGCGTACCACATGTTGTTCATGTGCCCGACATGGTCGCAATGCCACGGGTAGACGGCACCGCGATAGGTCAACATTCTTTCCATAAAAGACATCCGATTCAAGCCGTTGCCAGCGCGTGCGCGCCGAGTTCCTCCGCGATGCGGGCACGTAGTTCGGTCTTCCGCACCTTGCCCGAGACCGTCATCGGAAACGCGTCGACGAAGCGGACATGTTTCGGAATCTTGAAATGGGCGATCTTCCCCCGGCAGAAATCCCGGAGCTGCGCCTCCGACGCCTCATGGCCCGCGCGCAGCATGACGAAGGCGCAGAGCTCCTCTCCGTAACGCTCGTCCGGAACGCCGACGACATGCACGTCCTGGATCGCGGGGTGGCGGTGGAGATATTCCTCGATCTCACGGGGATAGATGTTTTCACCGCCCCGGATCACCATGTCCTTGGCGCGTCCTACGATGTTGCAATACCCCTCCGCATCGATCGTCGCGAGATCGCCGCTGTGCATCCAGCCGTCCGCATCGATCGCCTCGGCGGTGCGCGCCGGATCGCCCCAATAACCGCGCATCACGGAATAGCCGCGCGTGAGCAGTTCGCCCTTCACGCCGCGCGGAACGGTCGCGCCCGCGGCATCGACGATCCTGACCTCGACATGAGGATGCACGCGGCCGACCGTGGACACGCGGCGTTCCAGCGGGTCATCGACCGCGCTCTGGAAACTGATCGGCGCGGTTTCGGTCATGCCATAGGCGATGGTGATCTGGGCCATGTGCATGCGATCGATGACCTTGCGCATCAGCTCGATCGGGCAGGGTGCGCCGGCCATGACGCCGGTGCGCAGGCTCGACAGGTCATGCCGGGCGAAGCCGGGCGCCTCGATCATCGCGACGAACATCGTCGGGACGCCGTGCAGCACGGTACACCGTTCCCGATGCACCGTGGCGAGCGTCGCTTCGGCGTCGAAGGCCTGACCGGGAAAGACCAGGGTGGCGCCGTGCGTCAGGCCGGCAAGATTGCCGATCACCATGCCGAAACAGTGATGGAGCGGCACGGGAATGCACAGCCGATCCTCGGCGGACAGGCGCATCGCATGGCCGATCAACATGCCGTTGTTCAGGATGTTGCGATGCGTGAGCGTCGCGCCCTTCGGATTGCCGGTGGTGCCCGAGGTGAACTGGATGTTGATCGGGTCGTCGGGCGACAGGGACGGCAGGATCGCATCTGGGCAGGCGACGCCCTCATTCGGTGGGAAATCGATCAGATCCTCATAAGCCAGCATGCCGGGGATCAGGTCATCTCCCAGGGCGATCACGTGGCGCAGCGCCGGCAAGCGCGCCGAACGGAGCTCGCCCGGATGAGCGGTCGCGAGTTCAGGCGCGATCTCGCGCAACAGCGCGTCATAGTCAGTGCCGCGATAGCGCGGGACCAGGACCAGCGCGCGGCATTCGACTTTGGTCAGCGCATATTCGAGCTCGTGGGTGCGATAGGCCGGATTGATCGTGACCAGGATGATTCCGACCTTCGCGGTCGCGAGCTGGACCACCACCCATTCCGCGCAATTGGGGGCAAGAATGCCGAGCCGGTCGCCGCGCTCAAGGCCTAGCCGCGCGAGCGTGGCGGCAAGGCGATCGACGCGCCGCTTCAGCTCGGCATAGGACCAGCGGACCTGTTGATGCGGCACTACCAGGGCTTCGCGCGCGGCGTGAGCGGTGGCGATCCTGTCGAAACAGGCGCCGATCGTTTCCTCGACCAGCGGGGGCGAGGATTCCCCCCGAACATGACTGAGCAATAGCTCCACGATCTTCTCCATGCTTCAATTTCGGAAAGATGCCGTCATGCGACCCGCGGCATCGGCGCGATCGTTTACTTTGTCGCGCTGCGTGATACGGTGCCGTATCGAGTCGCGCGGCATAAGTCAATACGGTGCCGTATCAGAAAAGGAATGGTGAATGGACGACGGGTCTCAGGCGTGGGTCGACGCAGCGCTGGAAGAGATGGCGCATGGGCTCGATCAGGTAAGGGTCGAGGTGATCGCGCAGCGCCTGGGGGTGACGAAAGGTGGTTTCTATCGCCGGTTCAAGGACCGGCGCGCGCTGCTCGACGCGATGCTGGAGAAATGGACGTCCGGCCGAATCGCGGCGATCGAGCAGCAGACCCGGCTGGTCGACGATGGCCCGGCGGACCGGCTACGGTCCCTGCTCGACCTGTTCGCGGCGCGGCTGAACACTCAGGGTCTGGCGATCGAACTTGCCGTGCGGGAATGGGCGCGGAGCGACGAAGCGGCAGCGGCGGCGGTGCTGCGCGTCGACGAGGCCAGGCTGGCGCATGTCGCAGAACTGTTCGAGCAACTGGGCCTGTCGCCCGAGGCCGCGCGAACGCGGGGCGTGCTGTTCTACGGCTTCGTGTTCGGGCAGAGCTCGCTGGTGCTCGCGCCGACCGTGGCGGCACGGACCGCGCTGATCCGGTCGTGCGGGGACCTGCTGATCGTGCCGCCGCTCGGCGTGGCTGCCTAGCGCCATCCAACCAGGCGCGGGCGCGACGCGTTACCCGGCTGCCTTGGCCAGTCCCTTCGACAGTTGCAGCGCGCCGTTGAGCCGTGCCTTGGGGTCACCCCAGCTACGGTTGATCACCAGCTTCGAGTCAGGCCGCAGCTTCGCGACCCCGTCGAGGCGCGCGATCCAGGCGAGCAGCCCGTCGATATTGGGCGGCTTGTCGTCGTGGAAGCTGACCAGGGCCCCGCGCGGACCGACATCGATTTTCGCCACACAGGCCTTCTTGGCGTTGAGCTTGATCTCCATGAGGCGGATCAGATTCTCGGTCGGATCGGGCAGGGGGCCGAACCGGTCGATCAGTTCCGCCGCGAACGCCTCGACCGCCTGGGATTCGTCGAGATCGTTGAGGCGGCGATACAGACCCATGCGCAGGTCGAGGTCGGGGACATATTCCTCCGGGATGAGGATCGGCGCGTCGACCGTGATCTGCGGCGAAAAGTCGCGCGGGCGCTGCGCCATGCCACCGGCTTTGGCGTCCATGATCGCCTCTTCCAGCATCGACTGGTAGAGTTCGTAGCCGACTTCCTTGATATGCCCCGACTGCTCGTCGCCAAGCAAATTGCCTGCGCCGCGAATGTCGAGATCGTGGCTGGCGAGCTGGAAACCAGCCCCGAGGCTGTCGAGATCGCTCAGCACCTTCAACCGCTTCTCCGCCGTCTCGGTGACGATGCGGTCGGGCGGGGTGGTGAGATAGGCATAAGCACGCGTCTTCGCCCGGCCGACCCGGCCGCGCAGCTGATAGAGCTGGGCGAGGCCGAAACGATCGGCGCGGTGGATGATCATCGTGTTGGCGCTCGGGATATCCAGCCCGCTCTCGACGATGGTGGTGGAGATCAGCACCTCGAACTTCTTGTCGTAAAAGGCCGACATGCGCTCCTCGACCTCGGTCGGCGACATCTGGCCGTGCGCGGTGACGGCCCGCACCTCCGGCACCTGCTCGCGCATGAACTGTTCGATATCGGGAACGTCGGCGACGCGCGGGGTGACGAAAAAGCTCTGCCCGCCGCGATAATGCTCGCGCAGCAGCGCCTCGCGCAGCACGACCGGATCCCAGGGCATGATATAGGTGCGCACCGCGAGGCGGTCGACCGGCGGGGTCTGGATCACCGACAATTCGCGCAGACCCGACATCGCCATCTGCAACGTGCGCGGAATCGGCGTCGCGGTGAGCGTGAGCACATGGACGTCGGTCTTCAGCGCCTTCAGCCGCTCCTTGTGGGTGACGCCGAAACGCTGCTCCTCGTCCACGATGACAAGACCGAGCCGCTTGAATTCGACCGATTTGGCGAGGATCGCATGCGTTCCGACGATCACGTCGATCGTGCCGTCGGCCAGGCCTTCGCGAGTCGCCTTGGCTTCGTTCGCCGTGACGAGGCGCGACAGGCGGCCGACCTTCAGCGGAAAGCCCTCGAAGCGCGCCGTGAAATTCTGGAAATGCTGGCGCGCGAGCAAGGTGGTCGGGCAGACCACGGCCACCTGAAGTCCCGACATCGCCGCGGCGAAGGCGGCGCGGAGCGCGACCTCGGTCTTGCCGAAACCGACATCGCCGACGACGAGCCGGTCCATCGGCGTGCCCGCGGCGAGATCGCCGAGCACGTCGTTGATCGCGCGGTCCTGATCGTCGGTTTCCTCATAGGGGAAACGATCGACGAAGCTGGCATAGCCTCCCTGGTCGGGCTCGATCACATCGGCGGGGCGCAGCGCGCGTTCGGCGGCGGTCGCGATCAGCTCGCCGGCGATCTCGCGGATCCGCTCCTTCATGCGGCTCTTGCGGCGCTGCCACGCCTCGCCGCCCAGCCTGTCGAGGCTCGCGCCCTCGCTGTCCGATCCGTAGCGCGACAGGACTTCGAGATTTTCGACCGGCACGAACAATTTGTCGCCGCCGGCATAGGTCAGCGCGACGCAATCATGCGGGCTCTGGCCGACCGGGATTGAGGTCAGGCCTTCATAGCGACCAATGCCATGATCGACATGGACCACGAGGTCGCCCGGCGTGAGCATCGCCAGTTCGGCGAGGAAGGCGTCGGCGGATTTCTTGCGCTTCTGGCGGCGGACGAGCCGGTCGCCGAGCATGTCCTGCTCGGTGAGCAGCGCGACGTCGGGCGTGGTGAAGCCGTGATCGAGCGGGAGGACGATGAGGGCGACACCCTTGTCCGCGACGCCGAGCGCTTCCTGCCAGGTGTCGGCCTTCCCCGCGCCCTTAAGGCCGTGGTCGGTGAGCAGGGTCGACAGGCGCTCGCGCGCGCCGCCCGAATAGCTGGCGAGGATCGGCTTGCGACCCTGCCGGCGCAGCTTGGCGACATGTTCCGCGACCGCCTCATAGACATTCGCGCCGCTCGACCGTTCCGCGCCGAAATCGCGCGGGCCATCGACGTTGAAGTCGAGAACGGTCGCACTTTCCGGCTCGTGGAATTGCGTGGTGAGATGGGCAGGTGTTTCTTCCAGCCGCTCGGCAAAGTCCTTCGCGGTCAGATACAGCGCATCGGGCGGGAGCGGCCGGTAGCTGCCGGGATCGCTCGACTGCGCCTTGACGCGGTTCGCGTGATAATCGGTGATCGCCTCGAAACGCTGCTCCGCCGCGCCGAGCACGCCGGCGTCGCGCACCACCACGGCATCGCCGCCGAGATGGTCGAACAGGGTCGCCAGCTTCTCCTCGAACAGCGGCAGCCAATGCTCCATGCCGGCAAGGCGGCGGCCGTCGCTGATCGCCTGATAGAGCGGATCGCCTGTCGCAGTGGCGCCGAAACGCTCGCGGTAACGGCTGCGGAAGCGCTTGATGCTCTCCTCGTCGATCAGCGTCTCTGAGGCCGGGAGCAGGGTGAAGCCGTCGATCCGGCCGGTGGTGCGTTGGTCGGCGGGATCGAAGGTGCGGACGCTCTCGATCTCGTCGCCGAAGAAATCGAGGCGGAGCGCCTGTTCGGCGCCCGAGGGGAACAGATCGACCAGACCGCCGCGCACGGCGAACTCGCCGGAATCGGCGACGGTCTCCACCCGGACATAGCCGTTCGCCTGGAGCTGTTCGGCCAGGCGGTCGCGGCCGATCCGTTCCTTGGGGGCCAGCGTGGCGACGAGCTGGCGGATGCGGAACGGGGTTAGGGTCCGCTGCGCGGCGGCGTTGGCGGTGGTGACGAGAAGCTGCGGGCCCTTGGTGGGTTGCTGCAGGCGGTGCAGCGTCGCCATGCGCTCGGCCATGACGTGCAGCGTCGGCGAGGCGCGGTCATAGGGAAGGCAGTCCCAGGCGGGAAAGGCCAGGACTTCCAGCTCGGGCGCGAACATCGCCGCCGTCGCGGCGATGGCGCGCATCGCCGCTTCGTCCGGCGCGATGAACACCGCGCGGCTCTTCGCGGCACGGGCAAGGTCGGCGAGCAGCCACGGCTCGAACCCCGTCGGCACGCCGGCGAGGGTGAGGGGCGTCTTGGCCGAGAGGATCGTCTTCAGGTCGGGCATTCTATCTCCCCCCTCCCTGGAAGGGAGGGGCTTTGGGGCTTCGACAATTTTCGTCATGCCGGACTTGTTCCGGCATCCATGCCTCCTCGTGCACCACGGCGGTTGCGTTTGCGGATCGATGGACCCCGGAACAAGTCCGGGGTGACGGAGAATTCAGGTCATTTCTGGATCGGTACGTAGCTGAGCACGCGCATCGCTTCCATGATCGGGCCTTCGTAACGCGCCGGGCAGATATCGGTGCCGATCGCCCAGGCCATGATGTCGACATCCTGTTCCTCGAGCAGTTCCTCGAACAGATCGATCTCGGCGTCGCTCCAGCCTGAAGCAGCGGCGTCGCAGAAGCCGCCGATCAGCAAATCGGCTTCCCGGGTGCCACGGTGCCAGGCACGGAAGTGCAGGCGTTTCAGGCGGGTCTCTCGATCCATATATTTCCAACGGCGATTGGCCGGCGGCGCTTGGAGCAACCGTCGGCTGGGACTAGGTAAGGGTCAGATAGTCATGCGGCCCGATATCCTCAATCCATTGTTCGCCGAGATCACGGCGTTGAAAGGCGTCGGCCCCGCGCTGGCCAAGCCGCTGGACAAGCTTGGCCTGCACCGCGTGATCGACATGGCGTTCCATCTGCCGACCGGCTGGATCGACCGGGTGCCGCGCGACGAGCTCGACATGGCGGATGCCGGGCGGACGATCGCGATCACCCTGACCGCGGTCGAGCATCGGTCGGGCAATGGCCGCGGGCCAGCGCGGGTGCGCGCGGTGGACGCCAAGGGGAACTATGTCAGCCTGATCTATTTCGGCGGGCATCCGGGCTGGTCGAAGAAGCTGCTGCCGACCGGCGAGCCGCGGCGCGTCTCCGGCCGGCTCGAGATGTACGGGCAGGAATTGCAGATGGTCCATCCGGACTATGTGCTGCCGCTCGACGAAGCGCCGGAGGTGGGCGAGCGCGAGGCGATCTACCCGCTGTCGGAAGGGATCACATCGCGGCGCATGGGGCAGCTGACCGCGCAGGCGGTGGAACGCGCACCCGACCTGCCCGAATGGATCGAGCCGGGCCTGCTGGCGAAACATGGCTGGCCGTCGTGGCGCGAGGCACTGGCACGCGTACATGCCGACCCGTCCGATGCGAAGGCGAAGGAGCGGCTGTCCTATGACGAGCTGTTCGCCAATCAGCTCGCGCTGATGCTGGTGCGGCAATCGTCCAGGGCGCGGCGGGGCAGGGCACTTGCCGGCGACGGGCGGCTGCGCGACGCGCTGGAGCTGCCTTATACCCTGACCGGCGCGCAGGCGCGGACGGTGCGCGAGATCGAGGGCGACCTGCAACAGTCCCAGCCGATGTTACGGCTGCTCCAGGGCGATGTGGGATCCGGCAAGACGCTGGTCGCGGCGATGGCGCTGCTGATGGCGGTCGAGGCCGGCGCGCAGGGCGCGTTGCTGGCGCCGACCGAGATTCTGGCGCGGCAGCATTACGACACCTTGCGGCGCCAGCTTGGCGGCCTGCCGGTCGAGATCGCGGTGCTGACCGGGCGCGACAAGGGGCGCGTGCGCGAGGCGACGCTGATGGGGCTTGCCTCGGGCGCGATCCATATCCTGATTGGCACGCATGCGATCTTCCAGGAGGCAGTGACCTACAAGGATCTCGCGCTGGTGGTGGTGGACGAACAGCACCGCTTCGGCGTGGCGCAGCGCATGATGCTGCAAGCCAAGGCCGACAAGCCGCCGCACCTGCTGGCGATGACCGCGACGCCGATTCCGCGCACCCTGACGCTCGCCAATTATGGCGAGATGGACGTCAGCCAGCTCGACGAAATGCCGCCGGGCCGCCAGCCGATCGAGACGCGGGTGATTTCGGAGGAGCGCCTGCCCGAGGTGGTCGATGCGCTGGCGCGGCATCTCTCGGATGGCGGTCAGGCCTATTGGGTCTGCCCATTGGTTGAGGAGAGCGAGAAGAGCGATCTCGCCGCCGCCGAGGACCGGGCGGAAACGCTGCGCGCAAGGTTCGGCGCCCGGGTCGGGCTGGTGCATGGGCGGATGAAGGGGCCGGAAAAGGACGCGGTGATGGCGGATTTCGCCGGCGGGCGGACCGGCGTGCTGGTCGCCACGACGGTGATCGAAGTCGGCGTCGATGTGCCCAATGCGACCCTGATCGTGATCGAGCATGCCGACCGCTTCGGTCTGGCCCAGCTCCATCAGTTGCGCGGGCGGGTCGGCCGGGGAAGCGGCCGGTCGATCTGCCTGCTGATCCGTGGCAACCAGCTCGGCGAAACCTCAAGGGCGCGGCTCGCGCTGATGCGCGAGACCAATGACGGGTTCCGCATCGCCGAGGAGGATCTGCGCCTGCGCGGCGCGGGCGAATTGCTCGGCACGAAACAGTCGGGCGAGGCTGGGTTCAAACTCGCGACGGCGGAAACGCTCGAGGCGCTGCTGCCGGCCGCGGCCGCGGATGCACGGCTGCTGATCGATCGCGACGGCGGGCTGGAGGGGCCACGTGGGCAGGCGGCGCGGACGGCGCTGTATCTGTTCGAGCGCGACGCCGGTGTGGCGCTGCTGCGCTCGGGCTGAGATATCACCGGCCGCGTAGCACGACCGCGAGCATATCATAATAGTCGGCCAGTTCGATCGCCGTATCGAGCTCGCAGCCGATCCGTCCGCCAAGGAACCAGCGTATCTCCGCCGAGACCACGCCCACCACCGGCAGCGTGATCGTCAGCCGGTCGCCGACCTTGTAGGGCATGTCGCACCGCGCCATCAGGCCGAGCGCCGAAATGCTGACGACCAGCAGGTTCAGCGGGCGCGCATCGGGACCGAAGGCACGAGCCCGGAAGTGCACCTCGTCGCGCGGCGCCTCGAGATCTTCCGCTGCTCTCGCATTGCCGGATGCTGCCATCGCCCCCTCCCTCGAAGCCGCGAGGCTAGAATAAAAGAGTGAATCGGGTCGCAACGAAATTGTTTAACGCTGGCTTGCGCCGGCACGAAGCATTTCCGGATCAAGGGCTTGATCCAGGATTCCACGCTTAACCCTGATCGGCGACCAACAGACCGTGATGCTTCTTGCCCGCGGCGATCCTCACTGGTTCGGCACCGACCTTGATGATCAGCGCCTCGTCGACGACCTTGTCGGCCCCGACACGCGCGCCGCCGCCCTTGATCAGCCGGCGGGCCTCGCCCTTCGAGGCGCAGAGACCGAGCGCGACCAAGGCGTCGACGATGCCGATCTCGCCGCCGGCAACCATATAGGTCGGCAGGGAATCCCCGGCCGCGCCCTCTTCGAAGGTACGGCGCGCGGTTTCGGCTGCTTCGGCGGCAGCGGTGGGGCCGCGGCACATCGCGGTCGCCGCGTCGGCGAGGATCTTCTTCGCCTCGTTGATCTCCGCGCCCTCGAGCGATTCCAGCCGGGCGATCTCGTCGAGCGGAAGATCCGTGAACAGCCGCAGGAAACGGCCGACATCGCGGTCGTCGGTGTTCCGCCAGAACTGCCAGTAATCATAATGGGGCAGCTGGTCCTCGTGCAGCCAGACCGCGCCGGACATGGTCTTGCCCATCTTGCCGCCATCGGCAGTGGTGATGAGCGGGGTGGTGATGCCGTACACCTCGGTCGAATCGACGCGGCGCGACAGCTCGATGCCGTTCACGATATTGCCCCATTGATCCGACCCGCCCATCTGCAGCCTGCACCCGGCGCGGCGCGACAGTTCCAGGAAATCATAGGCCTGGAGGATCATGTAGTTGAATTCGAGGAAGCTCAGCGACTGCTCGCGATCCAGCCGCAGCTTCACGGAATCGAAGCTCAGCATGCGATTGACCGAGAAATGCTGGCCGATGTCGCGCAGGAAGGGGATATATTCCAGCGCATCCAGCCACTCGGCGTTATCAAGCATGATCGCGTCGGAGGGTCCATCGCCAAAGGTCAGGAATCGCTCGAAAATCCGGCGAATGGACGCGACGTTGCCGGCGATGCCGTCCTCGCTCAGCAGCTTGCGGGCCTCATCCTTGAAGCTCGGATCGCCGATCTTGCCGGTGCCGCCGCCCATCAGCACGATCGGCTTGTGGCCGGTCTGCTGGAGCCGGCGCAGCAGCATGATCTGGACGAGGCTGCCGACATGCAGCGACGGCGCCGTCGGATCGAACCCGATATAGCCGGGCACGACCTGCCTGTTCGCGAGCGCATCGAGGCCGGCGGCGTCGGTGAGCTGGTGAATATAGCCGCGCGTCGACAGCAGGCGGAGCAGATCGGAAGTGAAGTCGGTCATGATGCGGCGGCGCTTAGCATCGCTCCGCGCGTGTCGCTAGCGGGACGGCAATTGCCCCAGCGGATCGACCGGGGTCCGGCCCTTGCGCATCTCGAAGTGTAGCTCTGGCCGGTCGACCGAGCCCGTATCGCCCGATGAGGCGATGGTCTGCCCTTTTTTTATGGACTGGCCGCGCTGGACCAGCAGCCGGCTGGCATGGCCATAGACGGTCGTCCATCCATCGCCATGCTTCAGGATCACCAGCCCGCCGAGATTGGCCACCTCGTTGCCGGCATAGGCCACGACGCCGTCCGCTGCGGCCAGGACCGGCGTGCCGATCGGCGCGGCGATCTCGATGCCATTGTATCGCTCGCCGCTCGCGCCCGGGCCGAACCGCGCGACGATATCGCCCCGCATCGGCCAGGCGAAGGCGCCGCGCAGCCGCACCGGTTCAGCCAGCGCGGCCGAGGAGGGCAGGACGCGCGCGGGCGAACTGCTCGGCCTCGCCGGACGCTGGTTGGAGGCGAGCGCCGGCTCGCCGCCGGTGACGATGTCGTCGACGTCGAGGGTGAAGGCCGCGGCGCGCTCCGCCAGGGTCCGCGGGCCGCCGGGGATCAGCACGCGCATGCCGACTCGCAGCGTATAGGGCTCGCTCAGATCGTTCGCCGCGATGATCTGGGACCAGTCGACTCCATAGGCCCGCGCAATCGCGATGCCGGTCTCGCCCGCGCGGACCAGATGATAGCGGCCGGCCGGGATGGCGAGCCGCTGGCCTGCCCGGATCACGAACGGCGGGGTGAGGCCGTTGGCGCGGGCGATCGCTTCCGATCCGGCACCGGTCCGATCAGCGACGCCGCGTAGCGTGTCGCCGGGCTGGACGACATAATTGCTTGCCGCGACCGTCTGTGCCGTGGCGGAGACCGGACGCGCCTGCCAGGCGGGGGGCGCCGTGATGGGGGTGCGCACCGTGCGATCGATGCTCGCGCGCTCAGGCTCGACCGGGCGTTCGACCCTGGGGCGCGCGCGCGGAACCGGTCGATCGATGGTTTCGCGCTCATATCGGACGGGCGGCGGTGGCGGAGGGGAGGACTCAGGCGGCTGACCCGGCGGGATACAGCCGGTAAGCAGGGCGAGCAGAAGCACGGGCATGATGTGGCGCGCGACGCTTTCGTAAGGCCCTGCCATGCGCACCTCAGCGATAGGCGGTGTTGAGCATCGCCAGGGATTCCGCATGCGTCAGGTCGAGATGCAGCGGGGTTACCGCGACATAGCCGTCGGCGATCGCTTCCAGATCGGTGGAATGCGCCGGAGTCTCGACCGTCGGCCCCAGGGCGAACCAGTGATATTCATACCCCCGCGGATCGCGGTTGGTGACGATCTGCAGCCGTCCATAATCGCGCAGGCCCTGATTGGCGACGCGGATGCCCTTGACCGCATCGGCCGGCCCGGCGGGGAAATTCACATTGACCAGCGTGCGCGGCGCCAACGGCGCGTCGACCAGCGGACGCAGCACGCGCTCGCCCCAGGCAGCGGCGGCCTCGAACGGCACGGTGTCGCCCATACCCTCGCGCGAATAGACCTGGCTGAGCGCGATCGAGCGCACGCCGGCCAGCGCGCCCTCCATCGCCGCCGAGACGGTGCCCGAATAGGTCACGTCCTCGGCAAGGTTCGCGCCGCGATTGACGCCGGACAGGATCAGGTCCGGCGGCGAGTCCTTCATGATCCGCGCCAGCGCCATCATCACGGCGTCGGTCGGGGTGCCCGCCACGGCAAAGCGCCGGTCGGAGAAGCGCCGTACACGGATCGGCCGGGTCAGGGTCAGCGAGTGGCCGGCGCCGGACTGTTCTTCGGCCGGGGCGACGATCCAGATGTCGTCGGAAAAGGCCGATGCGATCTCCTCCAGCACCTTGAGACCGGGGGCGTGATAGCCATCGTCATTGGTGAGGAGGATGCGCATCAGGCGGGCTCCAGCCGGTTGAGGCCGCGCAGATAGGGTTGCAGCGCTTCGGGGATGGCGACCGATCCGTCCTCCTGCTGGTAATTCTCCAGCACGGCGACCAGCGTGCGGCCGACCGCGAGGCCCGACCCGTTGAGCGTATGGACGAAGCGCGTCGCCTTCTCACCCTCCGGCCGATAGCGCGCATTCATGCGCCGCGCCTGGAAATCGGTGCAGGTCGAGCAGCTCGATATCTCGCGGTAACGCCCCTGGCCGGGCAGCCACACTTCGAGGTCGTAGGTGCGCGCGGCGGTGAAGCCCATATCGCCGGTGCACAGCTTCATCCGGCGAAAGGGCAGGCCGAGCGCAGTCAGGATGCCTTCGGCGCAGGCGGTCATTCGCTCATGCTCCGCTTCGGACGTATCGGGCGTGACGATCGAGACCATCTCGACCTTCTCGAACTGATGCTGGCGGATGAAGCCGCGCGTGTCGCGGCCCGCCGCGCCCGCTTCGGAGCGGAAACAGGCGGTGAGCGCGGCGAAGCGCAGCGGCAATTCGCCCTCGGTCAGGATCTTCTCGCGCACGATATTGGTCAGCGAGACTTCGGCGGTCGGGATCAACCAGCGGCCGTCCGTGGTACGGAACATGTCCTCGGCCGCCTTGGGCAGCTGCCCGGTGCCGAACACGATCTCGTCCTTCACCAGCAGGGGCGGCACGACCTGCTCATATCCGTGATCGCCGCAGAGCTGGTCGAGCATGAACTGGCCGAGCGCGCGGTGAAGTCGCGCCGCGGCACCGCGCACCAAGGTGAAGCGAGCCCCGGCAAGCTCGACCCCGGTTTCGAAATCCAGGCCTAGCGCCGGGCCGATCGCATCATGCTCCTTCGGCGCAAAAGCGAAGGTCCCGGGCGTGCCATGCTCGGCGACCAGGGCATTGTCGTCCTCGTCGGCCCCTTCGGGTACGTCGGCGAGCGGCAGGTTGGGCAGGATGGCGAGCTTGCCGTGCAATTCCTCGCCGAGCGCCTTCTCCTCCGCCTCGATCGTGGGGAGACGTTCCTTGAGCGCCGCGACCTCGGCCATCAGCGTGGCGGCGGTGGCCTCGTCCTTCGAGGCCTTGGCCGCACCGATTGCCTTCGAGGCTTCGTTGCGGCGGGCCTGGCCGGCCTGGGCCTCAGTGATCAGCGCGCGGCGGCGCTCATCCAGGACGACCAGGGAATCGGCTACCGGCGCAAGCCCGCGGCGTGCCAGGGCGGCGTCGAAGGCGGCAGGGTTTTCGCGGATCAGGCGGATATCGTGCATGGCGGCAGGCTATGGCGGCGGCTCGGCGCGCGCGCAACCCGTGGCGCCGTCCGGGCGTTATCCTTTGCCTTACAGCCGAAAGGACGCTCGATGCAGATCCCCCACAACGCCGCCGTGCTCGTCGCCGATGGGCGCAAGATGCTGTTCCTGCGCAACGAGGGCGACGAGGCCTATCCGAACCTGGTGGTCGAGCATGCCGAGGCCCAGTCCAATCCCAAGGACGGCGACCAGAAGAGCGACGCACCGGGCCTGTCCTATTCGAGCGCCGGCAGCGGGCGGAGCACGATGGACGAGACGGATTTCCATCAGCTGGGGGAAGATCGTTTCGCGTCGGATGCCGCCGAACTGCTCAAACGCCGCGCGCTGGCGCATGAGTTCGAATCGCTGATCATCGTCGCACCGCCGCGGACGCTCGGTGAACTGCGCAAACATTATCACAGCGAGGTGAGTTCGCGGATTACCGGGGAACTCGACAAGGACCTGACCAACCATCCGATCCCGGAAATCGAATCGGCGATCAAGGCTGCGTGACCGAGGCAATGTCCGCATGACGGAAAACGTTGGACAATTCACGAAAATGCAATGTGCTGACGGCTATGGCGCTCTCCGCAAGCCAGGCTTCAATTTCGACAAGGCCTTGCTTGTGATGGTCGAGCGGCATGGTTATAGGCCCGCTCCGGATGGGACGGCGGTGAAGGTGCTCAGAAGGCATCGTATCGCCGGCGGGAGAGTGGGATGGCGACGGTCTTGAATCGATTGGACGAATCCGAAAAGTTTCAGCCGCCCGCGGGCGAGGGTGGAGATGGCTATCGGCCAAGTGCCGAGGAGCCCTTCATGAATCCGCGCCAGCAGGCCTATTTTCGCGACAAGCTGCAGGCGTGGAAGGAAGCGATCCTGCGCGAGGCAGCGGGCACTCTGTCTCAGCTGCAGGTCGATTCGCTGCGTGAGGCCGATCTCACCGATCGCGCGTCGAGCGAGACCGACTGGTCGATCGAGCTGCGGACCCGCGATCGTCAGCGCAAGCTGATCTCCAAGATCGACGCGGCGTTGCGGCGAATCGAGGAAGGCGAATATGGCTATTGCGAAGTGACCGGCGAGCCGATCTCGCTCGCACGCCTAGAAGCCCGCCCGATCGCGACGATGACGGTCGAGGCACAGGAGCGCCACGAGCGGCACGAAAAGGTCTCTCGCGAAGATTGATGCCGGTCGCGACGATTCGGGCGACCGGATCAGCTCTGGCATCGATGCAAGGCGCGGACGCCTCACACGGGCAACCCCGCGCGAGGCACCAGGCACCTAGAGTTCGGACATTTCCTCTTTCAGGCGCAGTTTCTGCTTCTTGAGCGCCGCGAGGGTCACGAAGTCCGGCAATGGGCGCTGCGACTCGGCACAGATCTTTCGATCGAGCACGGCATGCTTGGCCTCAAGGGCCGAAAAATGCGCGGTCTGCATGGAAGCGTTCCTCCTACATTGCTGGGCGGGGTTGGGAGTAGAACACGCTCGCCCCCGATTGTCTTCCATATTTTTGGACATAATCGACATGCCGAAGGTATTTGCGCGACAGCTTGTTTTTGCGGCTCGCGGGTCCCGTGCAATTTGCTAAGGGCAGTGGTGTGAACGGGGAAACCATGGACGACACGCAAATCGCCAAGCGTCTGGAAATCCTGCGTATCGAGCATCGCGATCTCGATTCAGCGATCGCGGCCTTGCTGATGACGGGCTCGACCGATCAGTTGCAGGTCGCGCGCCTCAAGAAACGAAAGCTGCGCCTGCGCGATGAAATCGCCATGCTCGAGGACCAGATGATTCCCGATATCATCGCCTGAGTCGCCGCGACTCGGGCGCTGACGTCACCAGCCCGGAGTCGTTGACGTCGCCATTATGACGGCTAGTGTGAGCGTGACCGGAGGAACATGAGCGAACCCCGCATTCATCGTCGGCTGATCGACACGCTGTACATCGACGCGATGGTGCTGGCCGACGAGGCGCGCGGTTATTTCGACGAGGGCGGCAAGGCGGAACGCGACCAGCTCGATCCGATGGCGCGCGTTTCCTTTTCCTGCGAGTCGCTCAAGGTCACCACGCGGCTGATGCACGTCATCGCCTGGCTGCTGACTCAACGGGCGGTCGATGCGGGCGAGATGGCGCCCCGCGATGCACTCGATCCGTCGCGGCGCCTCGGCACCGCGCCGATCAGCGAACGCGACGCGGTCGAAGCGATGCCGCCCTTTGCGCAGGGGTTGATCGAGGCAAGCAACGATCTCTATCGCCGCGTCGAGCGGCTCGATCAGGCCCAGGCGGCCAATGATGCCGCGGAGAGCCCGGCCCGGTCTATGCTGGAGCGCCTGGCGGCGGCATTCTGACCCGCATCGCCTAATTCAGTGGCGAAAACCCCAGGCCGCGCAAATACTGGACCTTGATACTGACCACGGTGACGCCGGGACCGACGTTGACCGCTGCCTGCTCGAACGTCGGCCTCGCGCGCCCCAGCGACCGGTTGGCGGCGACGCCCGCGCCATCGCTCCAGATCGAGAATTTGTCCCTGCCGACGCGGTTGTGCCGCAGCATCAACGAATAGCGACCGGGATGGGGGACACGCACGCAGATCGCGACCTCGCCCGACGCGGGCGTTCGGGATCGGGTGCGACGGAATACCCTGCCTTCGGCGACGAGCGATTCGTCGGGGCGCAGGAAATCGGCCTGGGTGGCCGGATAGAGTTCCAGCCAGATCTCCCCGACGCGGTCCTTCAGGCCCAGCACATTCACCTGGATCGCGGGGCCATGGCCGGCAGTGCAGAAGGGCGCATCCTCACCGACCATTTCGGCGCCCAGCGCCGAAGGAATTGCCACGGCCAGGGCAAATACGACACTGGCAAAGGGAGTTGGCGTCATGAAAGACGTGTCCGACCGTTGAGGAAATGCCTGCATAGACGTCGCACCGCGCCATGATCCGCACCCCGCGATCGCGCATTCACCGTGTCAGACGGCGGTAGACGAGCAAATGACCGGTCCCGCGCGGCGCCGCGAGGGCAAGGCGGTAATCGCGCGCCAGCGCGGTCGCGACGATGCGTTCGCTTTCGGCATTCCAGGGCGCGAGCGGCTGATCCATGGTGACGACCACCGGCGGGCGGCCAGCCATGATCCGCCGGACTTCCGCTGCCTCGTCGATGCCGGTCGAACCCTGTTCGGCCTGATAGGCAAGCGTCGACGGGAAGGCGTACGCCGTCGGGATGCAGGCGTGCGACAGGTGGTAGAGGATCGAATCGCCCGCGAACACATAGGGGCATTCGCCGGTGCCCTGCGCCGTCATGATGCGTGCCACCGCGCGCACCGATGCTTCGTCGGTCGGTTGCAGCGCGACGCGGCACGTGAACAGGACGAGCCCCGCTC
Organism: Sphingomonas sp. P2_B6; assembly: GCF_056404755.1. Taxonomy (NCBI): domain Bacteria; kingdom Pseudomonadati; phylum Pseudomonadota; class Alphaproteobacteria; order Sphingomonadales; family Sphingomonadaceae; genus Sphingomonas; species Sphingomonas sp. P2_B6. The sequence continues at coordinate 350,694 of NZ_JBFUDK010000002.1, read as the reverse complement.
CGAGCGTGCCCGCGAGCGCAAGGCGGTGTCGCCCCAGCACGGGCGCGGCGATGATCGCCAGCGGCGCCATCAGCGGGAGGGCATAATGATCGAAGAACGCGCCGATCATCGCGAAGGCGATCAGTGCGGCCGCCAGCCATCCGAACGCCAGCAGCTTGACCGCATCCCGCGGCCGAGTCCGCCAGGAGAGCACGGCACAGACGATGAACGGCGAGAGTTGCGCGGTCGTCCCGGCCAGCCGGGCGACGATCTTCACGGCGGGATAGGATTGGCGCAGTGCCACCGAATAAAAGTTGGAAAACAGGAACGCCTGAAACACGGCAGGCCCGCGCAGGGCGAAATCGACCATGACCAGGGCGGTCGGCAGGATGCCGAGAGATGCCCAGAGCAATCCGGCAGCGCCGAGCGCGGGCCAGCTTCCGCCGGCGCGGCGAAGATACCAGAGGTGGGCGGCCCCGAAATAGGCGCCCTCCACGACTGGCGTATATTTGGTCTGGATCGCAAGGCCGGCGAGCAGACAGGCGGCCATGCCGTTCAGGATGATGGCGCGCCGCGCGCAACGGGCGGCGAGATCCGGCAGTCCGAGCGTCAGCACGGCCGCGCCGGCGACGAACAGATTGTAGAACACCGGCGATTGCCCGCCGCGCCCGCTGAGCAGCGACAGCCAGATGAGATAGCCGATCGCCGCGGCGAACGAACCACCTGGCGTCGCGCCCAGCCGCCTGCCTCCCACTACCACCAGCCACGCGGTGGCCGTGGCGAACAGGGTGGCGACGATCTGATAGGCCAGGATGCCGTCGCCGGGTAACAGCCTGATCGCCGCGAAGATCAGGAACAGGCCGACCGGCTTGCGATCCCACAGATCGACATAGGGAATCGCCCCACCCAGCATCCGGTCGCCGACGAGGAGATAATATTGCTCGTCGACATGAATGGCCGGATTGCCGAAATCGCGGCCGCGCAGCGCGATCGCAACCGCCAGCAGCAGCGCGACGAGCAGGAACGGATTCAACCGAGGAAACCACGTGCCGGCACCGGGCGTGTCGCGATCGATCGCCGCGGATCCGAAATATTCCGTCGTCACGGAAAGTCCAATTAGGCGGAAGTTCGCGTCGCGTCATTCGGCATATTTTTTCCGTGATGGTGCGGAAATATCATCGCGCATCGTCTCCGAAACAGCCCCGGCGGGCTGGCGGCACCGGCATTCTCGCCGATTTTTCTGCACGTGCCTGGTGAGGGTGGCGCGTGATCATGTCGTCTTGTGATCGGGGGGACCGGTTGGTGCCAGGGCGAGGTTCGCGAGCATCCGGGGGAGGGTGGTCGCACAGTGCCTCGGCTGGCGTCGATCGATCGAACCTTCCCGGTTTCGATGGATGCACGCATGTATTTCAATCTCGTCTCGGCTCGCACCGCCCAGGCAGCACCAGTCGCCGGGCGATCCGCGCTGTCATGGACCGTCCTGATTCCCTTTTTCAACGAACGCGATTTCCTGGCCGATACCATTGCCAGCCTGGCGGAACAGACCCGTCCCTTCAGGCTGGTTCTTGTCGACAACGGATCGACGGACGGCGGCGCCGAGATCGCGCGCGCGGCGTGCGACCGGCTGGCACTCGACTATATGCTGCTTACCGAACGCGAACCGGGCAAGGTCGCCGCGCTTCGCACCGGTCTCGGCTGGGTGCGGTCCCGGTTCGTCGCCACCTGTGACGCCGACACCCTCTATCCGCCGCATTATCTCGCCGAGGCGGAACGCTTGCTGGGCGAGGAAGGGTGCGTTGTCGCGGGTGCCTTCTTCGTGACGCGCGATGCGATGCCGAGCGACATCGCGGCGATGGGGCGCAAGATCAACGGCGCGGCCAGGCTGTTGCCGCGCCAATGCCATACCGGCGGCGCCGGTCAGGTGTTTCGCACCACCGTGTTGCGCGCGGCCGGGGGCTTCGACCCGGAACGCTGGAATTATGTGCTCGAGGATCATGAGATCATTCACCGCGTGATGAAGTTCGGATCGATGCGCTATTCGCACGATCTGTGGTGTGTGCCGTCGCTACGGGAACGGGACCGCGCTTCGATCCGCTGGACTCTGGTCGAGCGGCTCACTTATGCGGCAACCGCTCCCTGGGCTGGAGACTGGTTCTTCTATCGTTTTCTGGGACGCCGCTTGCGGCACCGCCATCTGCTCAGCCACCATATTCGCGAACGGCGCTATCAGGACATGGAAGGGGCGATTTTTGCCACGACTAATCCTGTGTTCTGACGACTTCGCGTTTTCGCGCGAGGTAAGCCTGACGATTGCCGAACTGGCCCAGACGGGCAAGCTCAACGCCATCAGCTGCATGGCGGTCATGCCCGGTTGGGCGACGGACGCCGAACTGTTGCGCGACGTGCCCGATCATGTCGAAATCGGCCTGCACCTCACGCTGACGGGCGAAAAGCCGCTTACGGCGATGCCGGTGCTAGCGCCTCGAGGTCACCTGCCGTCGCTTGGGGATCTCGCGCGGCGTGCGCGGTCGGGCACGGCGCCGCTCGACGAGATAACGCAGGAGATCCGCGCGCAATTCGACGCGTTCGTTCAGGCGATGGGTCGCTCACCGGCCTTTGTCGATGGCCATCAGCATGTTCATGCGTTGCCGGGTATCCGCGATATCGTTCTCGAGGAAACCGCGCTGCGCGCACCGGACGCCTGGATTCGCTGCTGCACGGACAGCCTTGTGGCGATGATGGCCCGTCCGTTCCTCGGCAAGGCGCTCGGCAGCGCGTGGCACTCGCTCGGTCTGAGGCGAGACGCCGCGAGGCACGGTCTGCGCTGCAATGACAGCTTCGCCGGACATTATGATTTTTCAAAGAATTATGATGACTTCTTTCCGCAATTTCTGAGAAGGCCTGGGCCAGTGCATCTGGTCATGTGTCACCCCGGGCGGGGCGCTCGCGCCGAAGATGACATAGCCTCCGCACGCGTGCGTGAGGCTGCGGCCTTGCGCGCATGGTCGATCGCGGACATGGCTGCTGCCGGCGGGCTGGCGTTTCCGGCCTGATCAAGGGTCGGATCGACAGTGGCTGACGGCGGTCTCAGGGCCATTTTCCTCGAACAGCGGCCGATGCTGCTGCGGCTGCTGGTCGCGCGCCTGGGCAATGGCGATGATGCCGAAGACGCGCTGCAGGATATGTGGCTGCGCATCGACCAACTCGCCGACCGTCCCGTCGCCCAGCCCAAGGCTTTCCTCTATCGGATCGCCGCGAACCTGGCCACCGATCGCCGCATCGCGGCGGGCCGGCGCGGCGCGCGGGATGCCGCCTGGCTTGGCAGCCAGCCCGGCGCGGATGACCTGCCCGACGCGGAGCGGGCGTTGATCGCCAGCGATCAGTTGAAGACGGTCGCGGCAGCGATCGACGCCATGCCCGAGAGGATGCGGATCGCGCTCCACCGATTCCGGATCGAGGGCCGGTCGCAACGCGCCATCGCCGACGAACTGGGTATCACCGTCAGCGGCGTGGAGAAGCTGCTGCAGCGCGCCTATCGCCAAATTCACGATCGGCTCGAGCCGCTTGGTGTGGATATCGTGCTGCCATATCGTCTATCCGGGGAAAGGGGCACGAACCGTGCAGGGTGACGAGTCCATTATCATCGACCAGGCGATCGCATGGCATCTCCGCCAGACGGAGATGTCGGACCGCGACTGGGAGGCGTTCGTGACGTGGCTGGAAACGAGCCCGGCGCACGCCATGGCCTATGATCGAGTCGCGGCGGAGCAGCGCCTGGTCGACCGGATCGATTTCCCGGCCGAGGCAGCGAACGACCGATCGCCGGCACGCCGCTGGCCCTGGACCGTCGGCGGCATCGCTGCCGCCGCCGCTGCCCTGGCCGTGCTCACACCTCTCGTCATGCCCGCCGCACCCTCCACCTATACCGTCGCGACCAGCGCCGGCGAGCGTCGCACGCTGCAGCTGACGGATGGTACGCGGATCGAAATGAGCGGTGGCACGCGCCTGCGACTCGACCGCAGCCGGCCGCGCTTCGTCGACCTCGAAAGAGGCGAGGCGACGTGGCACGTCCGGCATGACCCCGCCAATCCGTTCACGGTGACGTCGGGCGACCTGACCGTCCGCGACCTGGGCACCGTCTTCAACCTCGCGCGCGATGGCGACCGGCTCTCGGTCGAAGTGTCTTCGGGGTCGGTATTGTTCCAGCCCGGTCGCGAATCGGTCGAACTTGCACCGGGGGACGCCCTGGTCGTCCGCGAGAAGAGGGGCACGATGACCAGGGCAAAGATATCGCCCGGGTCGGTCGGGGGCTGGCGCAGCGGTGCACTGAGTTTCGACGGCGAACCGCTCGGCAATGTTTTTGCGACCATCCATCGTCTCTACGCGACCCAGGTCGTCCTGGAGGGCAGCTTGTCGCAACGGCCGTTTACCGGCATGGTCCGGCTTACGGGAGCCGCCGATCGGGACATACCCCATCTGGCCGGCCTGATCGGGGCAAATTGGCGGCGTGACGGACAGCGGTGGATATTGGCGGGCGACGCGACGCCTTCGCGCTAGGCTGAGTACAGTATTGCTGCTCGCAGCGACGGGCATGCCGATACCGGCGGCGGCGCGTGACCTGTCCATTTCGGTGCCGGCGACCTCGCTCGACAAGGCGCTGACCGCGCTGGCGCATGAGACGAATGCCGAGATCATCAGTACCGAGGCCGGGTTGCGGGCGATCCGGACGCCTGCCTTGCACGGAACGATGTCGGTGCGGACCGCGCTGAGGCGCCTGCTCGCGGACACAGGCTATCGCGCGGTGCGGGTCAGTGGCGGCGGCTATCGGATCGTGCGTGCGCCGCCGCCGATGGCCCGGCGCATCCGGCCGGTGCCGATCGTGCCGCCGGCGGATCCTGCCGATATCGTCGTCACGGCAAGCAAGCAGCGCGTGCCGCTGCTGCGCTACCCGGGCAGCCTGACCTCCATCACGGGCACGTCCACCTTGTCGGCGAACGAGGTGGGGGACATGGCCGATGTGGCGGTCATCACCCCCGTCCTGCAAAGCACCCAACTGGGTGCGGGCCGGAACAAGATCTTCATCCGCGGGATCGCCGACAGCAGCTTCAACGGTGCCAGCCAGTCCACCGCGAGCATCTATCTCGACGATGTCCAGCTCAACTATTCCGGGCCCGACCCCGGGCTTCGGTTGTACGACATCCGCAGCGTGGACGTGATGGAAGGTCCGCAGGGCACGCTTTACGGTGCCGGTGCGATCGGAGGGGTAATCCGCCTGACGTCGAATCCGGTCGATCTGGCCGCTGTTCACGCGTCGATGGCGGGCGGCGTCACGGCGACTGATGGGGGAGAGGCCGGGTTCGACGTCGCCGGCATGGTGAATATGCCGCTCAAGACGGACCTGATCGGGGTGCGCGCGGTGGGATACCGCATCCGCGACGGCGGCTATATCGACGATCGCGGCCGGGGCCTGTCGAATATCAACCGCACCGATACATTGGGCGGACGTCTGGCGCTCCGCGTCGATGTCGGCGACGGATGGCGGGTCGATCTGAGCGGCGCCGGCCAGCAGATCGATTCGCGGGACGGCCAATATGCCGAGCGGTCAGCGGGCCCGTTCGCGCGACGCTCCCTGCTCGCCCAGCCATTTCACAGCCGCCTGTTGTTCGGCCGGCTGGTCCTGACGAAGGACTGGGACACCGGATTGCGGCTGGTGTCGGCCTCCGGAATCGCGACGCTCGACACGTCCGAGATGTTCGACGCGAGCGTCGGCGTGCCGCCTTATTCCATCCCCGCAAGCTATGACCTCGACAATTCGAAGCTGTTGCTGACTCAGGAAACGCGGCTGTCCCGTTCGCTGAGCAATGGCGGATCCTGGGTGGCCGGATTCGCGCTGCTGAGCAATCGCGACATCTTGTCGCGCACGCTCGGGTCGCCTGGCAACGAGGCGACGATCATCGGCGTCACCAACGTGACTCGCGCCGCGTCGGCCTTCGCGGAGGCGACGATTCCACTTCGCCCGAATCTCTCGGTGACGCTCGGCGCACGCGCGACCGAGGCGCGGATCGACGGCGAACCGTCCAGCAGGCCCAGGTCGAATGCCTTTGTGAAAGGGCGCTCGACTCAGCGGATCGACCCCACCATCGCGATGTCTTGGCTGATACTGCCGCAGGTCGCGGCCTTCGCGCGCTTCCAGACCGGGTATCGAACCGGCGGCCTAGCGGTTGCGCGCGGTGTCGGGCGCGTCGCGGACTATGGCGCGGACTCGATCATGGTCGGGGAGATCGGCGTCCGCCGGCTGCGTGCGGGCGAGACGGGCGTGACCTTTTCCGGCAGTATCTCGGCTGCGCGCTGGAGCGACGCCCAGGCCGATCTGATCAATCGCCGCGGGCAGCCCTATACGGTCAATCTAGGCGACGCCCAGATCTATACGGCGGAAGGCATGGTCGACTGGACTCCATTGCCCGGCCTGAACGCTACCGGTACCTTCCTCTATACCCGCAACACCGTCGACGATGTGACCGGTGCCCAGCCAACCGCGATCAACAGATTGCCCGAGACGCCTCCCGTCGCGGCGCGGGCGGGCCTGTCCTATGAATGGCCCGTCCGCGACCTGACCTTCCGCTCGGAGGGGACGCTCGGCTATGTCGGCTGGTCGACGCTCGGCATGGGCGATCTGCTTGACGTCCGACAGGGCAATTACGTCACCCTTGACCTGTCGGGCAGCGTGAAGTGGCGCAATATCGAGGTCTCGCTGGCGATCGCCAATGCGACGAACCGGTCGGCCAATCGCTTCGCGTTCGGCAACCCCTTCACGCTCTGGACAGGGGACCAGACGACGCCGCTGCGCCCGTTGAATGCCCGGCTGGGGATTGCGGTCAACTGGTAGGAGGGGGCCTTTGGGGAAGGGCGATCCTTCCCGGCCTGGTCAGGCGAGTGCCAGCCGCGTTCGCGCCGCCCGGTATTCCCGCTCGAGCCGGTCCACCCGCACCGCGACCGATTCGACGCGGTCGACCACGCCGATGCCCTGGCCCGATCCCCAGATGTCCTTCCACGCCTTGGCCTTGCTGCCATTGCCGCCCCCGAAGTTCATCGTCGACAGGTCGCCCTCGGGCAAATTGTCCGGATCCATGCCGGCCGCGACGATTGATCCGCGGAGATAATTGCCGTGCACCCCGGTGAAGAGGTTCGAATAGACGATATCGGCTGCCTTGCCCTCGACGATGCCCTGCTTGTAGCCGGCTTCCGCATTGGCCTCGTCCGTCGCGATGAAGGGCGATCCGATATAAGCGAGATCCGCGCCCATCGCCTGTGCCGCCAGCACCGCGTCGCCCGTCGCGATCGATCCCGACAGCGCGAGAGGCCCGGCGAACCATTGGCGGATTTCCTGGACGATCGCGAAGGGCGACAGCCGCCCGGCATGCCCGCCCGCGCCGGCTGCGACGGCAATCAGGCCGTCCGCGCCTTTTTCGATGGCTTTGCGCGCGAATCGGTCATCGATGATGTCATGCAGCGTAATCCCGCCCCAGCCATGCACTGCCTGGTTGAGATCCTCGCGCGCGCCGAGCGAGGTGATCACGATCGGGACCTGCCATTTGGCGCAGGTCGCCAGATCCGCCTCGAGCCGCTCGTTTGAGCGGTGGACGATCTGGTTGACCGCAAAGGGGGCAGCCGGCCGGTCTGGATTGTCGCGATTATGCTGCGCCAGTTCTTCGGTGATGCGATGAAGCCATTCGTCGAGCACGCCCTGCGGCCGGGCGTTGAGCGCCGGGAAGGATCCGACGATTCCCGCCTTGCACTGGGCGATCACCAGTTCGGGGCCGGAGATGATGAACAGCGGGGACCCGATCACGGGAAGCCGCAGACGATCGAACAGGGGCGGAAGGCTCATCTGCGTTTCATAGCGCAACTGAAATGACTGTCCAGCAAGGCGCGATTTGCCTTCACCAGCCAATGCCTTATGAGGCCAACACACCGGGATACATTATATCTGCTTTCGGAGTCCCTTTTTCATGAAATTCGTTATCGCGTCGCTGCTGCTCGGCGTTTCCACGCCCGCTCTCGCCGTCGGCCAGCTCCCCGCTGCCGTCGCTCCCATCGCCTATGACATCACGGTCAAGCCCGACGCCAAAGCGATGACCTTCAGCGGCACCGAGACGGTGACGATCCAGGTCAAGCAGGCGACGACCACCATCATTCTCAACGCGGCCGAACTGAAGCTCGGCAAGGTGACCTTCGACGGGAAGAATGTGCCCTTCACCATCGACGACACGAAGCAGCAACTCACCGTCACATTGCCCGCGCCGGCCAAGGCCGGCACGCACAGCATGAGCTTTGCCTGGGACGGCAAGATCAACACCACGTCCGCCGGGTTCTTCGCGATCGACTATACCAACCCGGATGGGTCGGCCGCCCGCATGCTGGCGACGCAGTTCGAGGCACCCGATGCGCGCCGCTTCGCGCCGATGTGGGACGAGCCCGCGTTCAAGGCGAAGTTCACGCTCAGCGCGATTGCGCCGGGCAACCAGACCGCCTTTTCCAACATGCCCGCCGCGACGGTGACCAACCTCACTGACGGTACGAAGAAATATACCTTCCAGCAGTCGCCGATCATGTCGAGCTACCTGCTGTTCCTCGGCATGGGCGATGTCGAGCGCAAGACGGTGATGTCGGGCAAGACCGAGATCGGCGTCATCACCCGTCGTGGCGTGGTCGACCAGGGCGACTATGCGCTGGCCGAGGCGAAACGCCTGCTGGCCTATTACAATGATTATTTCGGCCAACCCTATCCGCTGCCCAAGCTCGATATGATCGCTGGCCCCGGCTCCAGCCAGTTCTTCGGCGCGATGGAGAATTGGGGCGCGATCTTCTATTTCGAGCCCGAATTGCTGTTCGATGCCAAGCGCGCGACCCAGAGCCGGCGCGAACGCATCTTCACCGTCGTCGCGCATGAAATGGCGCACCAATGGTTCGGCGATCTCGTCACCATGTCCTGGTGGGACGATCTCTGGCTCAACGAGGGCTTCGCCTCGTGGATGGAGAACAAGAGCAGCCGCGACCTGAACCCGACCTGGGACGCACAGGCGAGCGCGGTGGCGTTCGATCGCGAAGGGGCGATCGGCCTCGACGCTACCTCGGCGACTCATCCGATCATCCGCCATGTCGAGACGGTCGATGAGCTGGGCGAGGCGTTCGACACCATCACCTATCAGAAGGGCCAGGCCGTCATCGGCATGATGGAGTCGACGCTTGGCGGCGACGTGTTCCGCAAGGGCATCCGCAGCTACATGGCGAAGTACAAATATGGGAACACGGTGACGAACCAGCTCTGGACGGAGCTGGGCGCGGCGGCGGGCAAACCGGTGGTCGATATCGCGCATGATTTCACCCTGCAGGGCGGCGTACCGCTGGTGAAGCTGACCGGCGCGACCTGCGCGGGCGGCGTCACCCAGGCGACCATGACCCAGGGGCGGTTCGGTTATGACGAGGTATCGAAGAAGCCGCAGACCTGGCGCGTACCGCTGACGCTCGGCCCGATCGGCAGCACTGTGACGAGCGCGATCGTCCAGGGCGCAGCGCCGACCACCGTCGCGGTGCAGGGCTGCGGCACGCTCGTGCTCAATCGCGACAAGGGCAGTTATGTACGCGTCCAGTATGACGATGCCGGCCATGCCGCGATCGTTCGGGATTTCAGCAAGATGGCGCTGACCGATCAGGTTGGCACGCTCGGCGATGATTATGCGCTCGGGCTGAGTGGCGATCAGCCGCTCGACCGCTATTTCGCGCTCCAGGCGGCCGTGCCGGTCGATGCGAGCCCGCTCGACTGGTCGGTGGTTGCCGGCAATCTCGGCGCGCTCACCACCCTGTTCCAGGGCACGCCGCTCGAAGCGCCACTCCGTGCGCGCACCATCCAGGTGCTGTCGCCGGTGATGAAGCGCGTGGGCTTCGACGCGCAGGCAGGCGAATCTCCGCTAACCACCAACCTGCGCGAGACCTTGGTCGCGCGGCTCGGCCATAGCGGTGATCCGGATGTCGCGGCCAGGGCGCGTACTTATGTGGCGGCGCTGGCAACCGATCCCAATGCCATTCCGGCGTCGATCCGCATGCCGATCCTCGGTGTCTATTCAGCGAACGCCACACCCGCGGAATGGGAGGCGCTGTTCGCCCTCGCCAAGGCAGAGAAGAACCCGGTGGAGAAGAACACCTATGTCAGGCTGCTCGGCAATGCGCGCGACGACGCCCTGGCGCAGCGTGCGCTCGGCCTGCTCAGGACCGATGACTTCACCGCCCCGCAAAAGGCCGCGCTGATCCGGGCCGTCGCAACGCGTCACCCGGAAATGGCGTTCGATTTCGCCGCGGCCAATATCGATCTGGTCAACGGCCTGCTGGAAACCAGCACCCGCGCCGGCTTCATCGTCGGCCTGGGCACGGCTTCGAACGACTCTGCCATGCCCGGCAAGATCACGGCCTTTGCCGAGAAGAACCTGCCCGAGGCATCGCGTGGCGGCGCGGCCAAGGCGCTTTCCGCCATCGCGGTGCGCAAGCAGGGTGCCGATCGGGTGCGCGCGGATGTCGCGAAATGGGTGGGCGCGGGGAACTGACCTGCCCCGGCTGGTGTGGAATAAGGCGCGCGATCGTCTCTTCCTGTATAGAGGCGTGAAGGAGTGACCCGATGACCCCAGCAGCCCGCGTCCAGGCGGCGATCGATCTGCTTGATTCGATCGTCGCCGCGGCCCGCGATTCCGGCGCGGCGGCGGATACGCTGATCGCCCGCTATTTCGCCGAGCGTCGTTATGCCGGCAGCAAGGACCGGCGCGCCGTGCGCGAACTGGTCTATGCCGCGATCCGTCGGCTGGGCGAGCGCCCGGCGAGCGGCCGCGCGGCCATGCTGGCGCTCGCGGAAACCGACCCGGAGATCGCGGCCCTGTTCGACGGCGTCGGCCATGGCCCGGCACCGATCGGCGCGAGCGAGCAGGCGGCAATCGCCGGCATCGCGCCCGACTGGATCCTGACGAAACTGCGCGAGTCGGGAGTCGATGGCGACGAGCTTCCCGTCCTGATCGACCGCGCGCCGCTCGATGTCCGGATCAACTGGCTCAAGGACGCGCCCGGGCCGATTGAGGGCGCCGAACCGATCCCGGGCCTGCCCGATGCCCTGCGTCTGCCATCGGGCACCAATATCGAGACGCTCGACGCCTATCGGGACGGCGCGATCGAGGTGCAGGACGCCGGCAGCCAGATCGTCACCCTCGCGGCAAGCGCCATCCCGGGCATGCGCATCGTCGATCTCTGCGCCGGTGCCGGCGGCAAGACGCTCGCGCTCGCCGCCCTGATGGGCAATGAAGGCGTGCTGCTCGCGACCGATACCGATCGCGCGCGTCTCTCCCGCCTGACTCCGCGCGCGGCGCGCGCAGGCGCAACGATCGTGGAGACCCGGCTGCTCAACCCGGGCCATGAGGCGGAGATGCTGTCCGACTGGGCGGGGAGTGCCGATTGCGTGCTGATCGACGCGCCCTGTTCGGGCACCGGCACCTGGCGCCGCAATCCCGAGGCGCGCTGGCGCCTGACGCCGGAGCGGATCGAGCGGCTCACCCGCACCCAGCGTCATGTCCTGGAAATTGGCGCCACTTTGGTCAAGCCAGGCGGCGCGCTGGTCTATATCGTCTGCTCGCTGCTCGATGAGGAAGGCGCTGGGCAGGTCTCGGTCTTTCTCGCCGACCATCCCGAATGGACGGCGGACGTGCTCACGCTTCCGGCCGGCCGCACGCACGGTGCGGGCGTTCGGCTCACCCCGGCGCATGATGCGACGGACGGGTTTTTTGTCGCAAGACTGCAACGTGCATGCTAGCCACAGCTATCGTGCCGAGACTGGAGTTGATCATGCGTTATTCGTCCGTCGCCGCCGCTGCTGCGCTGACGCTTCTTGCGATCTCCACTTCCCTGCACGGCCAGCGCCCCGACGATCAGATCGACCCGCGCTCGATGGCGCTGCTCGCCAAGGGCAAGGCGGCGCAGGCTGCCGGCAATCTCGATGCGGCGACTGACTCGCTCGAATCCGCGCTGGCGGTCGATCCGCGCAACCGCGTCGCCTTCGTCACCCTGGGCCAGGTCGCCGAGGCGCGCGGGCTGCCGGGCAAGGCGATCCGCCTCTATCGCGAGGCGCTGCTGCTCGAGCCCAATGACGTCTCGGCGCTGAAGGGGCAGGGCGAGGCCCTCGTCGCCAAGGGCGCCGTCGCCCGGGCGAAGGACAATCTCGCGAAGATCCGCACCATCTGCGGCAAGGCCGGCTGCGCCGACGCTACTGTTCTCGCCGCGACGATCGCCAAGGGCCCGCCAATCGCGACCGCTTCGGTCGAGGTGCCCTCGGCCAAGCCGGCGGCGAAGGAATAGAGCCTCTCGTCACCGTTCGTTTCGAGCGGAAAATCCGGGCTAACTCAGTACCCTCGCCAATGCGACGAACGACGCCACGCTGACGGTCTCGGCGCGGCGGGTCGGCTCGATCCCGACAGTCTCCAGCGCCTCCAGCGCCCCGGGGATTGATTTCAGGCTCTGCCGCAGCATCTTGCGGCGCTGGCCGAACGCCGCTGCGGTCAACCGCTCCAGCACGGCGAAGGTCACGCCGTCGGGCGCCTCGTCGGGCGTGATGTGCACCACAGCCGACATCACCTTGGGGGCCGGCGTGAAGGCCGAGCGGTGCACCGGCATCGCCAGCCTTGCGCTGCTGCGCCACTGGGCGAGCACGGCGAGGCGGCCATAATGGTCGTCGTCGGTCTTCGCGACGATACGCTCGGCGACTTCCTTCTGGAACATCAGGGTCAGGCTCTGCCACCAGGGCGCCCAGTCGGCCGACAGCCAGCGCACCAGCAACGCCGTGCCGATATTATAGGGCAGGTTGGAGGCGATATGCGGCTTGTTCCCGAACAGCGGCGCTGCGTCGATCTCCAGCGCATCGCCCTCGATCACGCGCAGCTTGCCGGGATAGTGATCGCCAAGCTCGGCCAGCGCCGGGATACAGCGCCGGTCCCGCTCGATCGCCGTTACCCTGGCGCCCGCCGCGAGCAATGCCCGGGTCAGGCCGCCCGGTCCGGGGCCGATTTCGAGCACGTCGGCATCGCTCAGGTCGCCCGGGATGCGCGCGATCCGGGCCAGCAGCTGCGCGTCGAGCAGGAAATTCTGCCCCAGCGCCTTGCTCGCGTTGAGCCCGTAACGCGCGATGACGTCGCGTAACGGCGGTAACGGGGACGGGGGAGGGGTCACGCCCCCGCTGCGGCGCGGCGCTCCGCGGCGCTCGCGGCAAGGCTGATCGCAGCGATCATCGCGCCCGGCTCCGCCACATCCTTGCCGGCGATGCCGAAGGCAGTGCCATGGTCGGGCGAGGTGCGCACGATCGGCAGACCCAGCGTGATGTTCACGCCCTCGTCGAAATGCAGCGTCTTCAACGGCACCAGCGCCTGGTCGTGATAGCAGCACAGGGCCGCGTCATAGGTGGCACGGGCGCGCCCATGGAACATGGTGTCGGCGGCGAACGGCCCGGTCGCGTCGATGCCCTCGTCGCGCAGCAGGTCGATCGCCGGGATGATGAAATCGATCTCTTCCCGTCCGATCGCGCCGCTCTCGCCGGCATGCGGGTTGAAGCCGGCAAAGGCGAGCCGTGGCCTGAGAATCCCGAAATTGCGGAACAGCCCACGCGCGGTCGCACGGCCCTTGGCCACGATCAGGTCGACCGAAAGCAAGCCGGAAACGCTCGCCAGCGGCACATGCGTGGTGATCGGCACGACGCGCAAGGACGGACCCGCCAGCATCATCACGGCATTCTCGCCGGCAATGCCGCAGCGTTCGGCGACGAATTCGGTCTGGCCGGGATGGGTGAAGCCGATCTGGTAGAGCTGGGCCTTGGAAACCGGTCCCGTCACCAGCGCGCGGGCGGTGCCCGACCGGGCGAGCCCGGCGGCGATCTCCAGCGCATGCAGCGCACAGCGCGCGCCGTCGACATCCGGCGTGCCGGGTGTGATCTCGCCGCCATCCTCGACATTCAGCACCGGCAGCGCGGTCGCGAACACGTCATTCGCTTCGGCCGGATCGAAGATGCGCTTGACCGGTCCTTGCCACACCGCGCTGATCGCACGCGCATCGCCCACCGCGAAGAAGGGCGCGAGCTGTTCCTTTTCGCGCGCGGCCCAGGCCTTGGCGATCACTTCGGGGCCGATCCCGGCAGGGTCGCCCATGGAGACCGCCAGTGGCGCGATCATCGCAAGCGCCCCTTAGCGATATTCGATCACCGCATCGCGGCGAAGATCGCGCAGCACGCCCTGCGCGCGCAGGTTGACGCGTGCCTGCTCCATCTGTGTCTGGACCTGCTCGGCCTGAGGCGCGGCGGCGACCTGCGGGTCATCGCGACCGCACAGCACCAGCGTACGGACGCCTTCCGTGGGCGATCCGAACCACGGCGTCGCCTCGCCGACCTGCATCTTCAGGATCATCTCCTGCAGACGGACGGGCAAGTCGCGCGCCTTGACCGAGGCGTTATCGACCACTTCGGCATTCAGCTCGGCCGCGACCTTCGCCACGTTGCCGCACCCGCGCATCGCCCGCGTCGCGGTTTCCAGTGCCGACACGCGGCTGGTAGCCGATGCCTGAGTCGTGCCCTCGGGGAATTTCACCGTGAGCTGCTTGAGGGTCAGCTGTGCGTCACGCGGATCGGCCATCAACACCTGCCGCTTGTCGACGAGATACAGGATGGAAAAACCGCCCGGGACCTCGATCGGCCCGGCGACTTCGCCGACGCCCATCTTCTGCGCTGCTTCCGACAGGCTCGCCGGCAGATAGGTCAGCTGGCCGGTGCCTACCCAGCCGAGATCGCCCTGCGTGCTGCGGGTCGAAGCTTCCGAGAATTGGGTATAATATTCAAAGGGTTTTCCGCCCTTTTCGATATCCTGGATCATCTGGCGCATATTGTCGAAGACCTGCTGCGCCCGGTCCGGACCGGCGGAGAGATAAATCTCCTTCAAATGATATTCGTTGGTACCCTTCGCTGCGTTGATGCGATCGATGGTGCCTTGCACCTCTTCCGCGCCCACGTTGACGAAGGGCTCGACCCGCCGGCGCAAATACCGGTTCCAGGCCAGATCGGCCTCGATCTGGCGCCGCAGCGACCGATCCGACGACCCGACGCTGCGCAGATAGGCCCGCATGTCGGGCACCGATTTGCCGAACTGCTGCGACACGCGCGCGAAGCTCTGGTCGATCTCGTCCTTGGTGACCTCGATCTCGTTGGTCTTGGCCTGCTGAATCTGCAGCGTCTCGTCGATCAGGCTGCGCAGCACCTGGAGACGAAGGCGGCCCTGATCCTCCGGGCTCAGCTTCAGCTGGTTGGCCGCGACGATCAGGCTGACGCGCTGGTCGACATCGGTGCCGGTGATCACCGTCTCGTTGACGATCGCGGTCGCCTTGCGGACGTTCGGATCGACCTTGCCGAAAATCTCCATGTTCTCGGGGATGTTGAGCCCCGACGCCGGCACGCTGCCGTCAGTCGTTTGCGCCGGCAGCCCGCTGGTCGCGGCGACGATCGCCAGTAATCCCGCACCGGCCAGGCCGATCCTGCGCCCGATACCGGTCGCCTTGTTCATCGAAATCATCACGTTTTTCAAAATCCCATCCCGCGCCGTCACGACCTGGCTATCGTTCACCATTGCTGAACCCGCGCTTAGCGGTCCAGATCGCCGTCGATCTTACAGAAGCTCAGTTTCCTGGAGTATCGTCTAGCGCCCCAGATTCTTGAACGCCAGTGACAACAGGAAGCTGTTGCCGCTCCGGGCGTCGCCGGTATCTTCGTAATTGCGCCGCCAGGTCAGCCCGATCCTGAGGCAATCATCCTCATATTGCACGCCGAGCCGATGCCGGATCGGATCGAAGCCATCGGACAGCGACAGTGGATCCTCGTTGCGATCGGTCAGGTCGATCACCGTCGATCCGAAGACCGACCAGAAGCGCGCGAACTGGAGCCGGCCCGCAAGCCGGGCTTCCTCGCGGTCCTGCAGATCCTCCGCCGTGGTCCCGATATTGCGGTTGAGCCGGAGATAGCCCAGCAGCACATAGGTGCTGCGTGATCCGATGGTCGCGTCCACCTCGTTGCGGCGGATCGCGAGATTATCCTTGTCGAGCCGGTAGCGGTGCGTGATCGAGACGAAATCGCGAAAGCGCAGCTCGGTGCGGCCGACGATGTCGGATGTACGGTCGCTGAGGCCAGTGCCCTGCGGGAAGATCGCGGGGCGGCTGTCCAGCCGATAGCTCTGGCCGACCGACGCATCGAGCGAGAAGCCCGGCAGGTCGACTGCCCAGTCGACGCCATAGGTGAAGCGCGTCGAATCCTCGAACCGGTCATATCCGGCGAAGCGGTTGAGCGCGAACAGGTTGGAGTCTTCCAGATCCACCGCCCGTGCGTCCTCATTGGGGATGCCGAGATTCTCGGTCTTGGGCGCGGCCACGATCTGGAATCGCGGCGTCAGTCGCTGGGTACCGCCCAGGAACGAGCCGATCAGCGGATATTTGACGTCCACCGCCAGCGCGCCGATCGCCCGGGCCTGGAAACCCTCGTCGCCGCGATAGCTGGTGACCGCCGTCGTCAGCGTGTCATTGGCATTGTAGACATCGCCGCGGGCATAGGCGGTAAAGGTCACTTCCTGGCCCCAGGGGGTCAGTTTGCGCAGGTCCCAGCGCGCGCTGGCAAAGGCGCGCTGCGTATCCTGGCCGGCGCTGCGGGTGATCGCCAGGCTGTTGAGCTGCAGCTCGATCTTGCCGCCAAGCACGCCCTCGTTGATTCGCCGGCGATAGTCGATCTCGGGCAGGGCGATCGGCTGCATGCCCTGCCGGTCGTTGACGCGCAGCGTCTGCACGTACCAGCCGGTCACCGCGAAATAGCTGTCAGGGTCGATCCGTTCGATCTTCGCCGTGGTGCGCAGGCGATCGTCGTTGGAGATGTCGTAGCGGCGCAGGAAGGTACGGTCGGTGGTCAGCCTGAGCGATCCGCTGACGCTCCAGTTCGGGTCGAGCTGATACCGCGCGACGCCGTCGAGATAGCCGCGGAACGCCTGTTCGGTGCTGGTCGGCTGAGTCGTCAGCAGATCGTCGCTGCGACGGCTGATCGTGCCATAGGCGCTGACCTTGAACGCACCCTTCTGGTCCAGCGCGCTGTAATCCGCCTGGAGCATCGGCAGGACGTTGGTGAACAGGCGCGGCGTGACGGTAAGCTGCCGATTCGGGCCGAGCGCGAAGAAATAGGGCAGGGCGAATTCGAAGCCGTTGACGGCATTGTAGCGGAAGGTGGGGCTGAGCAGCCCGGTATCGCTCTCTCCCCCCGCGGGATGCGAGAAATTGGGCAGCGGCACGGTCGGCAGGCCAAACAGATTGATCCGCGCGCCCTGATAATAGATCCGGTTCTTCTCCGGCCGGTAGGTCACCCGCACCGCGGTGATCTTCCAGGAAGGCTCCTTGGGGCAGCCGGTCGAGGTGGTGACGGTGCACGGCGTATAGGCCGCATCCTCCAGCGTCACCGTCTCGTCCAGCGCGCGCGTGCCGCGCCGCGCCGCGAGCCTGCCGCCACGTTCGAGCACGACCAGCATGTTGTCGACCACGCCGTCCTTCAGCGAATCGGTCAGCTCGATCGAATCGCCATAAGCGGTGTCGCCGCCCGGATTGACCACGACGATATTGCCGGTCGCCACGACCTTGCCGGTCTTGCGGTTCCACGTGACCTTGTCGGCGCGCAGCCGGTCTCCGCCGCGATACATGCGGACGTCGCCGGTCGCGATGACCGTCTCGTCGTCGATGACATATTCCAGCTCGCCGGCGCTGAACTGTACCTGGTCCTCCGCTGCCTGACTCTCGGCGGGCGGCGGCAACGGGACGGCGGGGATCTGCAGGTCCTGCCCATGCGCGGCCGAGCCGATGCAGAGCGCGAAGGGAAGGGCGCAGGTCGCGAGAAGATCGGAACGCTTCACGTTGGAAAAAACACCTCCAAGCGCGCCGGATGCGGTCGCGATGATGCCGCCCTATCGCACCCGATGCCCCGCGCTGCAATCGGGGGCGTGTTTTGCCAGCGCCGTTCCGCTGGCCTAGAGCATCCCGACTCAATCTCCGACGTCGAAAACCGAGGTTTCCATGCAGATCAGTTTCTCCGCCGCTCCTTCCAACGCCGCGCTGGCGCTTCCCGTGGACAAGGACGGCCTCGATCGGCTGACGAGCGCCGTGCTCGATGCCGATGCGCTCGCGGTGGTGAAGGGTGCTGCCCGCGCGAGCCGATTCGAGGGAGAAGCCGGCAGCGTGGTCGAGGCATTCGTGTCGCAGCCCGACGGCGTTCGCAGGGTCCTGCTGCTCGGCACCGGCGCCGGCGGCGAAAGCGACTATGAGCGCGCCGGCGGGGCGCTCACCGCGCGGCTGCTGACCTCCGGCGTGGAAGCCGCCGCGGTCGATTTCGGGTCGGCTGCGGCGTCGCCCCAGGCAGTGGCGCGTTTTGCCGGCGGCGCGGCACAGCGTTCCTGGCGGCTCGACCTCTACCGCACCCGGCTGCCCGAAAAGTCGAAACCGACTCTCGCCTCGATCGCCCTGCTCAACACGCCCGAGGGCAGCGAGGCGGCCTGGGCGCCGCAAAAGGCGCTGACCGAGGGGCTCGAACTGACCCGTACGCTCGTCGCCGAGCCGCCCAATGTCATCTATCCAGAAAGCTTCGTCGCCCGCGTGCTCGCTGATACCGAGGGCCTTGGCCTCGAAGTAACGGTGCTCGGCGAAGCCGAGATGAAGGAACTGGGCATGGGCGCGCTGCTCGGCGTCAGCCAGGGTTCGGCGCGCGACGCGCGTCTGCTCGCGCTGAAATGGAGCGGGGCCGGGGCCGGCGATCCGGCGCTGGCACTGGTCGGCAAGGGCGTGACCTTCGATACCGGCGGCATCTCGCTCAAGCCCGGCGCGGGCATGGAAGACATGAAGTGGGACATGGGCGGCGCCGGTGCGGTGGTCGGCACGATGAAGGCGCTCGCGCTGCGCAAGGCGAAGGCCAATGTCATCGGCGTGTGCGGGCTGGTCGAGAACATGCCCGACGGCAACGCCATCCGCCCGGGTGATGTGCTGACATCGATGTCGGGCCAGACGATCGAAGTGCTCAACACCGATGCGGAAGGGCGGCTGGTGCTGTGCGACGCGATCACCTGGGTGCAGCGCACGCATCACCCGAAGACGATCGTCGATCTGGCGACCCTGACCGGCGCGATGATCATCGCGCTCGGCAACGAGCATGGCGGTTGCTTCGCCAATGACGATTCGCTTGCCGACCAGTTGCTCGCCGCGGGCAAGGCCTCGGGCGACCTGCTGTGGCGCTTCCCGCTGTCGGATGCCTATAACAAGCTGATCGATTCGCCGATCGCCGACATGAAGAATGTCGGCCCGCGCGGTGCCGGCTCGATCACCGCGGCGCAGTTCATTCAGCGCTATGTCGAAACCGGGGTGCGCTGGGCGCATCTCGACATCGCCGGCATGGTCTGGGCCGACAAGCCCGGCGCCACCTGGGACAAGGGCGCCACCGGCTATGGCGTGCGTCTGCTCGACCGGTTCGTCGCCGACAATTTCGAGGGCTGACCCCCGCCCGGACTCGGTCGTTGCCCCGGACGGAAAGTGACATGCAGGTCGACTTCTATCATCTGACCGCCCAGCCGCTCGACCGCGTGCTGCCCCGCATCGCGGAGCGCGTGGTCGACAGCGGGGGCCGTCTGCTGATCGTGGCCGACAGCGAGGTGCAGCGGCTTGCGATCGACAAATTGCTCTGGACCTATGCGCCCGAAAGCTTCCTCGCCCATGGTCTGGCGGGTGGGGCGGGCGACGCGATCCAGCCGATCCTGATCGCGGCGACCCCGGTGGCCGCCAACGAGTCGCGCAATATCGCGCTGGCGGACGGCGTCTGGCGCGAGGAAGCGCTCGGCTTCGACCGCGTCTTCCACTTTTTCGACGGCGATCGAATCGTCGAGGCGCGACAGGCGTGGAAAGCACTTGCCGACCGCGACGGAATCGAACGCCGCTACTGGAAGCAGAACGACTCGGGCAAATGGGAACAGGCTGCCTGAACCAGCCCGGGATGCTTGCATCCGGGCCCGCTCCCGCCTAGGGGAGCCGCGACTTTTCCGCCCCATCACATACAGGAGCCCGTGACCGTCATGGCCGCGAACCGTACCTTTTCGATCATCAAGCCCGATGCCACCCGCCGCAACATCACCGGCGCCGTCACCAAGATGCTGGAAGAGGCCGGCCTGCGCGTCGTCGCCTCCAAGCGCATCCAGATGACCAAGGACCAGGCCGAAGGCTTTTACGGCGTTCACCGTGAGCGCCCCTTCTTCAACGATCTGGTGTCGTTCATGATCTCGGGCCCGGTCGTCGTGCAGGTGCTCGAGGGCGAGAATGCCGTTCAGCGTAACCGCGACATCATGGGCGCGACCAACCCGGCCAATGCCGATGCCGGCACGATCCGCAAGGAACTGGCCGAATCGATCGAGGCGAACTCGGTCCATGGGTCGGACTCGGACGAGAATGCGGCGATCGAGATCGCCTATTTCTTCAAGCCGGAAGAGATTGTCGGCTGAGATGAGCTGGCGGGTGCGACAGGCCGGGGCAGCGGACGCCGCCGCCCTGTCGCTGGTCGCTTCCGCCACCTTTCTCGAAACCTATGCCGGCCTGATCGATGGCCGGGATATCGTCACCTATTGCGCGACGAACAACCTGTCCGACAGGTTCGCTGCCTGGATCGATGACCCCCTCGGCGCGGTGACCATCGCTGAAGCTGCAATGGGCGGTGCGCCGGTCGGCTATGCCGTGCTGACCGAGCCCGACCTGCCGGTCGAGCCAGGCGTGGCGGACATCGAACTCAAGCGAATCTACACGCTCTCGCTGATGCACGGTTCGGGCCTCGGCCCGGCCCTGATGGACGCCGCGGTGGAAGACGCCGCGAGGCTTGGCCGCAAGCGCATCCTGCTTGGCGTGTACGGCAAGAACCCGCGTGCCCAGAGCTTCTACAAGCGCCAGGGCTTCGAGGTCATCGGCGAGCGGCAATTCCTGGTGGGCAGTACGCTCCACGACGACCTGGTTCTGGCACGCGACATCTGATCCTGAAGCGGGACGCGTAAACGCTCCGGCTTTCTCCTCCGCGCGCTTTATCTCCGGTCGACGCGAACGCTGGGAGGCCTACTTCAGGGCTTCGGCTTCTCCCGGGCCCAAAGCGCTTCCAGCCGCGCCGGCTGCGACGTTCGCTCCCGTAGGACGATCCCCTTCAGGCTGAAAGCTCGGCTCCGCGCGATTCGGCCGTGGGTCTCCCAGATCACGTCATAAATGGCACTGTCGCTGCGTTGTTTGTCGGCATCCCAATAGCTGCTGGTGATCAGCACGGGCAGTCGGCCTTCGCGCGCGTCGGGCCCGCCGTCGGTCGCCGCCAGGATCGCTCCGGAGAACCAGTCGGCCTGGATGTGCGGCTCGAGCACGCTTGATTGATTGCTTACGCCGAGCGCGGTGGGGAAGCGCACATCGATACTCTGGATCGGATGCGCCTCATCCTTGAGCGCGAGCCGCGAACCGCCATGTTCAGGCGTCGCGGTCAGCAGCACCAGGGTGCGCGCCTTGCTCTCGCTCGCCTTCTCGGCCTGCTTCTCCTGCTCGTCGGCGCGCCTGTCGGACCAGCTCATCCACAGGCTGAGCGCGGCGATGATCAGGCCGGCCACGCCGACCAGCTCCGCCAAGGTCACCCAGCGCCGCCGCGTCGCCGCCGCCTCCGCCCGCTCGACCGCCTGTTGCGCGGCGTTCTGGAGTGCCGGGTCCGGCGGAGGAGGCGCGGGAGGCGGAACGGGCTCGGGGACCGGCGGAACAGGGGTCTCGTCGCTCATCGTCCACCAGCCTCCAGTAATTTACGCGGCGCCACCAGCTCCCAGCTGATCGCGATCCGGTCGCCGACATGGTCCCAGTCGGTCTCGCCGGTGTCGAGCCGCATCCCGATCCAGCCCGCATGGCCGATATAGGCCGGCACATAATAGAGGTCCGGATCCATCTCGACGAGCATCGCCTGCTCCTCGAGCCCGCTCGTCTTGACCTGTACCGCCGTGCGATCGTCGCCATGATGGTTGTGCGAGAAATAGGCGAAGACCTTGCCCTTCTCGATGAAGAAGGTCGGTGCACCGTGCGAAATCTTTTCGGCGGCGCAAGGCAGCGCCATGCAGATGGTGCGGATTTTCGCGAGAACGGGCTCCGGGTCTGGACTCATCGCGCCGCGAAGTCTGCCAGAACCCTCGGGTAAAGGCGATGCTCTTCGGCGAGCACGCGCGCGGAAAGGGTGTCGGCGGTGTCGCCGGGCAGGATAACTATCTCTGCCTGGCCGAGCACCTCGCCGCCGTCGAGTTCCTCGGTGACGATATGCACCGAGCAGCCGGCGACGGCATCGGCGGCATCGATCGCGCGCTGGTGGGTGTCCAGACCCTTGTACTTCGGCAGCAGCGAGGGATGGATGTTGACGATCCGCCCGCGCCAGCGCGCGACGAAATCATCCGAGAGCAGGCGCATATATCCGGCAAGCGCGATGATTTCGACGCCGGCGGCGCGAAGCGCGGTGTCGATCGCGGCTTCATACTCGGCCTTGGGCATGCCCTTGGGCGATTGAGCAAAGGTGTGGAGGCCAGCGTCGCGCGCCCAGGCGAGGCCGGGCGCGTCGGGCTTGTCGGAGGCGACGATGGCGATTTCGTAGGGAGAGGCGGGATCGCGCGCTGCTTCAGCCAGCGACATCATGTTCGAACCGCGGCCCGAGATCAGAATGCCGACGCGCCGCTTCACTTCTCCCATCCCGCTCGCGGGAGGAGGCGGGTCCCATCAAGCCTCATGCGTTGCCGACCAGGCAGCCCGTGCACTCCACGCCTCATCGCTCCCGAACACCGTGCACCCACGCGTGCCAGCTTCGATCTTCCCGATCGCAAATACCGTCTCGCCAGCGGCCTCCAGCGCTGCCTTCACCCCGTCAGCCTGATCGGCAGCCACCACCGCCACCATCCCGATCCCGCAATTGAAGGTCCGCGCCATTTCCTCAGGTTCGATCGCACCCTGGCCCTGGAGGAAACCCATCAGCCGCGGCTGCGGCCACGCATCCGCATCGATCCGCGCATGCACGCCCTCGGGCAGCACCCGCGGCACATTCTCCAGCAGCCCGCCGCCGGTGATATGCGCCAGCCCTTTGACCCTTTTCCCGGCGAGTAGCGGCAGCAGCGACTTCACATAGATTCGCGTCGGCGCCATCAGCGCGTCGATCAGCATCACGTCCTGATCGAACAGGGCAGGACGGTCGAGCTTCCAGCCACGGTCCGCCGCGAGCCTGCGCACCAGCGAAAAGCCGTTCGAATGCACGCCCGACGAAGCGAGGCCGAGCAATATGTCGCCCGGCGCGATCGCGGCACCCGTCAGAACCCGGTCGCGCTCGACCGCGCCGACGCAGAAGCCCGCCAGGTCGTAATCGCCCTCGGCATACATGCCCGGCATTTCGGCGGTTTCTCCACCGATCAGCGCGCAGCCCGCCTGCTTGCAGCCCTCCGCGATCGAGGCGACGACGCGCTCGGCCACCGCTGCGTCCAGCTTCGCGGTCGCATAATAATCGAGGAAGAACAGCGGCTCGGCGCCCTGCACGATCAGGTCGTTGACGCACATCGCGACCAGGTCGATCCCGACCCCGTCATGGCTATCATGGTCGATCGCGAGCTTCAGCTTGGTGCCGACCCCGTCATTGGCCGCGACCAGCAGCGGATCCTTGAAGCCGGCCGCCTTCAGGTCGAAGAACCCGCCAAAGCCGCCCAGATCGGCATCCGCGCCGGGTCGCCGAGTTGATTTCGCCAAGGGCGCGATCGCGCGCACCAGGGCATTGCCGGCTGCGATGGAGACGCCCGCCTGGGCATAAGTATAGGGTTCAGTGTCGCTCATTGTCGCCGCCCTAGGGTCCGCATTCAGTATTCGCAACAGTCGCGATCGCCCGGAGAGGGGCGCTGGCAAGGAGCGTGGCGCAGGGCGGGCCGGGCAGCCCGTCCAAGCCGCGCGACGCAGTCCGGCGCGCCTCTCCGGGCGACCCCTTCGGGGCGGGCGGCTTTTGGCGTGACGCGGCGTCGCGCGTCGGTCACGATGGAAATCCATCGCTCCCTCCTTGCTCCTAGCCTCACGCCAAAATCCGCTCCGTCGCGGCTGTTGCGAATATTGAATGCGGACCCTTTGCCATATCCTGCTTGGATTTCCACGCCTGCTTCGCCAAAAGGGCCCGCAATGACTGCCCGTCGCCTTGTCCGCCTGCTCCCGGTCGCCCTGCTGATCGCCGTCACTGGCGGAATCGTCGCGGCACAGGGTGATGAAGATGGCAGCCCCGCCGTATCGGCGGGCGATGGATCGGGCAGCTATGAGGTTGGCGGCGTCACCGTCGACGTGACCGCCAAGACCGCGGAAGCGGCGCGCACCGGCGGATGGCGCCTCGCCCAGCGCAAGGGGTGGCAGATGCTCTCGCAGCGTCTCGGCGGGGATGGCAGCCTCGTCTCCGACAGCACGCTCGACGCGATGGTGTCGGGCATCGTGGTCGAGAATGAGCAGATCGGCCCCAATCGCTACGTCGCGCGGCTGGGCGTGCTGTTCAGCCGCGCGCGCGCTGGCGCGCTGCTCGGCGTCGCCGGGCAAACGGCACGCTCGGCGCCGATGCTCACCATTCCGATCGAGTGGTCGGGTGGGGCGGGGCAGGCCTTCGAGCAGAAGACGCAGTGGCAGGAAGCGTGGAGCCGCTACCGCACCGGCAACAGCGCGATCGACTATGTCCGCCCCGCCGGTTCCGGCCCCGATTCGCTTCTGCTCAACGCAGGGCAGACCGGGCGGCCGAGCCGCATCTGGTGGCGTACGATCCTCGATCAATATGGCGCATCCGACATCCTGGTGCCCGTGGTCCGGCTCTCCCGCCAATGGCCTGGCGGCCCGATCATCGGCGTGTTCGAAGCGCGGCACGGCCCTGACAATCACATCATCGCGCGTTTCACCCTGCGCGTCGGCAATGGCGACGCGCTCCCGGTGCTGCTCGACGCCGGCGTGAAACGGCTCGACGAGGCCTATCAGGCGGCGCTGCGGAGTGGTGTGCTCCGCACTGACTCCGGGCTTTCCAGCCGCCCGCCCGAGCCCGAGGCAGTCGTCGAGGACGAAGCCCCCGGAGAGGCGCCGGTGGAGGCGACCGACGCGCTGCAAGTCACCACTGGCGCCGCGATCAGCGTTCAGGTCGACACACCCGGGGCCGCGTCCGTCTCGGCGACCGAGGCCGCGCTTCGCGGCATTCCGGGCGTGCGGTCAGCGCTCACCACCAGCCTCGCGCTCGGTGGCGTGTCGGTGATTCGGGTCAGCTTCGATGGCGATCCGGCGGCGCTGCGGCCGTTGCTCGAAGCCCGGGGGTGGACCGTACAGGGCAGCGGCACGACATTGCGGATTCGCCGTGCCGGCACCCCGTCTCAAGGTGGCGCCGCCGCACCGCCACCGGAAAACGCGACCGAGGGATGAGCCAGATCGCGCTGCCATTTGATTGGCCGCCGGACCCGCGCGACGACGAATTCCTCGTCAGCGACTCGAATGCCCGTGCCGTGCAGCAGCTCGAACACTGGAGCACCTGGCCGGTGATGGCGGTGGTGCTCAGTGGGCCCCGCAAATCGGGGCGAAGCCTGCTTGCGCGAATCTTCGCCGCGAAGAGCGGCGGCGAGATCATCGACGATGCCGAGCGGCAGAGCGAGGCGGCGATTTTCCACGCCTGGAACCGCGCGCAGGAGACCCGGCATCCGCTGGTCATCGTCGCCGACGCGCCGCCGCCGGAATGGACGATCAAGCTGCCGGATCTTCGCTCGCGCCTCACCGCGAGCCCGAGCGCGCGAATCGGTCCGCCCGACGAAGCGTTGATGCAGGCCCTGTTCGAGCGACAGTTCCTCCGGCGCGGCCTGGATGCGCGTCCCGACCTGATCCAATGGCTGATTCATCGGGTCGAGCGCAGCCATGTCGCCCTCCTGCGCACCGTCGATATCCTCGATCAGGCGGTCCTCGCGCGCCACAAACGCTTGTCGATTCCGCTCGCGCGGGCCACATTGAGTGAAGCGGGGCTGATCGCCGGTCGCGCACCCGAATTACCGATCGAGAACCTATGACACGGCCCGCCCATATCGTGCGTCTGGACGATGACGACGACCCCTTCGTCAGCGGCGAGGGCAGCGAACGCTATTTCAATCGCGAGCTTTCCTGGCTGGCCTTCAACCGGCGCGTGCTGGAAGAAGCGTGCAATCCGGCGCATCCGCTGCTGGAGCGCGTGCGCTTCCTGTCCATCTCGGGCTCGAACCTCGACGAGTTCTTCATGGTCCGTGTCGCCGGCCTGAAGGGGCAGCAACTTCAGGACGTCGACCGGCTTTCGGTCGATGGCATGTCTTCGCGCCAGCAGCTCGCCGCGATCGTGGCCGAGGCCGATGAGCTGGTGGAGAGCCAGCGCTCGGTCTGGCGCGATCTGCGGCACGAACTGGCCGCGACCGGCATCGTCGTGCTCGGCTCCAAGACCATCGATGCGGCGGTCACGCCCGAGGAACTGACCTGGCTGGAAACCCATTTCCGCGAGCAGATCTTCCCCATCCTGACGCCCCAGGCGCTCGATCCCGCGCATCCTTTCCCGTTCATGCCCAACAAGGGTCTGGCGGTGATGTTCGATCTGGTCCGCCTGTCGGACAATGAGCCGATTCGGGAACTGGTCATGCTGCCGGCGCCGATGGCGCGGTTCATCCGGCTGCCGGGCGAAACGGCACGGTACGTCGCGGTCGAATCGTTGGTGAAGCGATTCTCGTCGCTGGTCTTCCCGGGTTACCGGGTCGAGGGCGGAGCCGAATTCCGCGTGCTGCGCGACAGCGATATCGAGATCGAGGAAGAGGCGGAGGATCTCGTCCGCTACTTCGCCAACGCGATCAAGCGCCGCCGCCGCGGCCGAGTGATCCGGCTCGAGCTGGAAAGCGGCATGCCCGAAGGCTTGTCCAAGGCCCTGCGCGACGAGCTGGGCGGCGCGGATGCGTTCGTCACCGAGAGCGGCGCGTTCCTCGGTGTCGGCGACCTGGAATCGATCGTCGACGAGGATCGCCCCGACCTGAAATTCCCGCCCTACAGCCCGCGTTTCCCGGAGCGGATCCGCGAGTTCAACGGCGATTGCTTCGCGGCGATCCGCGCCAAGGACATCGTCGTCCATCACCCGTACGAGACCTTCGACGTGGTGCTGGCGTTCCTGCGCCAGGCAGCGGCCGACCCGGACGTGGTGGCGATCAAGCAGACGCTCTACCGCGCCGGCAAGCAGCCCGCGGTGATCAACGCGCTGATCGCGGCGGCCGAGGCCGGCAAGTCGGTCACCGCAGTTGTCGAGCTCAAGGCCCGTTTCGACGAGGAGCAGAACCTTCTCTGGGCCTCGGCGCTCGAACGTGCGGGCGTGCAGGTCGTCTATGGTTTCATGGAGTGGAAGACTCACGCCAAGGTCTCGATGGTTGTCCGGCGCGAATCGGGGCAGTTTCGCACCTATTGCCACTTCGGCACCGGCAATTATCATCCGGTTACGGCGAAAATTTATACCGATCTCAGCTTCTTCACGGCCGATCCTCGTATCGGGCGCGATGCCGCGCAGATGTTCAATTACGTCACCGGTTATGTCGAGCCGCACGACATGGCGCTGGTCAGCCTCTCGCCGCGCGACATGCGGCCGCGGCTGATGGGGTTGATCGACACCGAGATCGACTTCGCCAGGGCCGGCAAGCCCGGCGCGATCTGGGCCAAGATGAACTCGGTGGTCGATCCTGCCGTGATCGAGAAACTCTATGAGGCCAGCGCCGCAGGCGTGCGGATCGACCTGATCATTCGCGGCATCTGCTGTCTGAGGCCGGGCGTGCCGGGCCTGTCCGAGAATATCCGGGTGAAATCGGTGATCGGGCGCTTTCTCGAGCACAGCCGCATCTGGGCATTCGGCAACGGCAAGGCGTTGCCCAATGACGGCGCGAAGATCTTCATCTCCTCGGCCGACTGGATGCCGCGCAATTTCGACCGCCGCGTCGAATATATGCTGCCGATCGAGAATCCGACGGTGCACGACCAGATCCTCGACCAGGTCATGGTCGCCAACCTGATCGACAACGAGCAGAGCTGGGAGCTCCAGGCGGACGGCAGCTATGTGCGGGCGGAGCCGGGCGACCGGCCATTCAACCTGCATCGCTATTTCATGACCAATCCGTCGCTGTCCGGGCGCGGTGCCGCGCTGTCGGCCAGCGACGCTGTCCCGAAACTTTCGTTGAGCCGCAGGCGTTAGGGGGCGTGGCCACCCTTCTTTTCCGCAAGCCCCGGGCCGAAACGGCCGGGGAGCCGCGCACCGGCATCATCGACATCGGGTCGAACTCGATTCGTCTCGTCGTGTATCAGGGGCCCGAGCGGCTGCCCGCGATCCTGTTCAACGAAAAGGTGATGGCCGGCCTCGGTCGCGGCCTGGCCGAGACGGGTGCGATCGCCGAACCCGCGCTCGAGGTGGCAAGCGAGGCGCTGGCCCGTTTCGCTGCCGTCGCGCGCGAAATGGAGGTGACCCGGCTCCGCACCGTCGCGACGGCCGCTGTCCGCGATGCGTCCAACGGCCAGGAACTGCTCGATACGGCGCGTGAACTGGGGTTGCAGGTCGAATTGCTCTCGGGCGAGCAGGAAGCGACCGCCGCCGGGCACGGCGTGCTGTCCGCCATTCCCGATGCCGACGGCATCGTCGGCGATCTCGGCGGGGGGTCGCTGGAACTGGTCCGCGTGTCAGGCGGCAGGGTGCGCGACCGCGTGTCCTTCCCCTTCGGTGTTCTGCGCATCGGTGCGATGCGGGCGAAGGGGCAGGGGGCGCTCGAACGGCAGCTGTTCAAGTCGCTGAAGGCCGCCGGCTGGCTTGGGCGGGGCAGGGGGCTGCCGCTCTATCTCGTCGGTGGATCATGGCGCGCGCTGGCGCGGCTCGACATGCACCTCAACAATTATCCGCTGCCGGTGATCCACCAATATTCGATGACATTGCCCGCGGTCGCGCGCATGGGCCGCACGATCAGCCATGTCCCGAAAAGCTGGCTGCGCGCTATTCCCGGCCTCTCCTCGGGCCGCGCGGCGACGCTGGGCGATGCCGCCGCGCTGCTCGCGGTGTTGCTCAAGCATCTCCAGGCCGAAACCACGATCGTCTCCGCCTTCGGCCTGCGTGAAGGCTTGCTCTACGGCGCGCTGGATGCCCCGATCCGCGCGCAGGACCCGCTGATCGTCGCCGCACGCGACGAGGGGCAGCGCCACGGCCGTTTCGCTGAGCATGGCGATCTGCTCGACCACTGGATTGCTCCTCTCTTCGCCCGCGACACGCTGGCGCAGGCCAGGTTGCGGCTCACCGCTTGCCTGCTTGCCGATGTCGGCTGGCGTGCCAATCCTGAATTCCGCGCCGAACGCGGCGTCGAGATCGCGTTGCACGGTAATTGGGTGGCGATCGACGCGCGCGGTCGCGCCATCGTCGCCCAGGCGCTGTTCACCAGCCTTGGCGGCGGCACCGACATTCCGGTGCCGCTGGAGTCGCTCGCGCCGGCCGACGACCTGAAACGCGCGATCAGCTGGGGTCTCGCGATGCGGCTGGGCCAGCGACTCAGCGGGGGCCTTGCTGGTCCACTGCGCCGCTCGCGTCTCACCGACGATGGCGAGATCGTGACGCTTCACGTCACCCCGGACGACCTCGCGCTGTATGGCGAGGCGGTGGAACGACGCCACGCGGCGCTCTGCACCGCGCTCGGCAGGAAACCGATCGTTACCGCCTGAGGTCTCAGCCGCCCCAATCAGCCACAATGAACGCGGGTGACGACATCCTTCTCGTCGAGATCGACGTTCAACCGGTCGACCCGGAAATCCATCGTCACCGCAGTGCCCGGCCGGATCACGCGCACCGTCCTCGATCCCGATGCGATTCGTGCCTGTTCGACGGCGTCGGCGGTATAGGGCTTGCCGACCAGGCCGTTCGCGGCCCCGGCGGCACAATTGGCTGGCGCGGGCGTCTCGGCGGGCGTCTCCGCAGGCGGCACCGGTGCGCAGGCGGTCAGCGCGCCGAGCAGAATGAGGACTCTCATGCCTCGACATCCTCCGTTCGAGTCATCTTCAGCTTGCCGTTGACCACGGCAAAGGCAAGCCGCCCTTCGACGAGATCGAGCGCATCCCGGCCGAACTGATCGAAGCGCCAGCCTTCGAGGATCGAAATCCCCTCGCGCTGGCCCGCCGCGAGCGCCTCAAGATCCTCGCTCCGCGCCAGCAGCCGCGCCGCGACGTCGATTTCCTTGGAACGGATCTTGAGCAGCAGCTTGAGCAGGTCGGCGACCAGCGCGCCGTCCTTGCCGAGCCCCGGCTTGCGATCGTCGCGCGCGGGCATCTCCTCCGCGCTCATCGGCGTCGCCGCCTCCAGCGCCGCCATCAGCCGCGCGCCGATATCGTTGCCGGCCCAGGTCGCCGAGAGGCCGCGCACCTTGGCCAGATCGGCTTGCTTGCGCGGCGCATGGCCGGCCAAGTCGGCGAGCGTCTCGTCCTTGACGATTCGGCCGCGCGGCAGATCCTTGCTGCGCGCTTCCAGCTCGCGCCACCGCGCCAGCGCCTTCAGCCGGCCGAGCACATCGGGCTTGCGCCCCGCGATGCGCACGCGCTTCCACGCCTCGTCCGGGTCGTTGGCATAGTTTTTCGGATCGCCGAGCCGCTCCATCTCCTGGTCGAGCCAGGCCCCGCGCCCGGTCCGGCGCAGCCGCTCGAGCATCTTGGGGAAGATTTTCGCAAGATGGGTAACGTCGCCGATCGCATATTCGATCTGCCGTGCATCGAGCGGCCGCCGGCTCCAGTCCGTGAAGCGCGCGCCCTTGTCGACCTGGATGCCGAGATAGGCATCGACCAGGTTGGAATAACCCACCTGCTCGCCTTGCCCCAGCGCCATCGCCGCGACCTGCGTGTCGAACAACGGGTGCGGCGTCTTGCCGGTCAGATTGTAGATGATCTCGAGATCCTGCCCGCCGGCATGGAAGACCTTCAGCACGTCCTCGTTATTGACCATCAGCTCGAGCAGCGGCGTCATGTCGAGTCCCGGCGCCATCGGGTCGATCGCCGCCGCCTCGTTCACATCGGCGATCTGGATGAGGCAGAGCTCCGGCCAGAAGGTGTTCTCGCGCATGAACTCGGTATCGACGCAGACGAAGTCGGCCTGGCCGAGTCGGGTGCAGAGATTGGCGAGCGTCGCGCTGTCGGTGATTAGCGGATGGATATGCATCGTGACGCCATAGACATGTGTCGCCGCCTTGACAAAGCGGCGTATGACGGGGAAGCGCGCGGTTTCACGCCCATCGGCATCCACTCGTTCGAAAAGACAGATCATGCACGCCTATCGCACCCATCATTGCGCCGAGCTGCGCCCCGAACAGGTCGGGCAGGAAGTCCGCGTTTCCGGCTGGGTCCACAAGAAGCGCGACCATGGCGATCTGGTATTCGTCGATCTGCGCGATCATTACGGCATCACCCAGATCGTCACTGACGTGAGCGGCCCGGTCTTCGACGTGATCGAGTCGCTCAAGAATGAGTCGGTCGTCACCATCACCGGCATCGTCGTCGCACGCGCTGCCGAAGCAGTGAACCCCAACCTCGCCACCGGCGCGATCGAGGTCCGCGCGTCCRCGGCGGTGGTCCAGTCGGTAGCCCATGACCTGCCGATGCCGGTCGCGAGCGAGAATGAATATCCCGAGGAGATTCGCCTCCGCTATCGCTTCCTGGATCTGCGTCGCGAGCGGCTTCACGCCAACATCATGCTGCGCAGCCAGGTCATCACTTCGCTGCGCCAGCGCATGATCGGCCAGGGCTTCACTGAATTCCAGACCCCGATCCTGACCGCGTCCAGCCCCGAGGGCGCGCGCGATTATCTCGTCCCATCGCGCGTCCATCCGGGCAAATTCTACGCGCTTCCCCAGGCGCCGCAGATGTTCAAGCAGCTGCTGATGGTCGCCGGCTTCGACCGCTATTTCCAGATCGCGCCCTGCTTCCGCGACGAGGATGCCCGCGCTGACCGCTCGCCTGGCGAATTCTACCAGCTCGATTTCGAGATGAGCTACGTCACCCAGGACGATGTGTTCGCCGCGATCGAGCCGGTGCTGCACGGCGTGTTCGAGGAATTCGCCGACTGGCAGGGCAAGGGCCGCACCGTCTCGGCGCTGCCGTTCAGGCGCATCCCCTACCGCGAATCGATGCTGAAATATGGCAGCGACAAGCCGGATCTGCGCAACCCGATCCTCATTTCGGACGTGTCTGATCACTTCAAGGGCTCAGGCTTCGGCCGCTTCGCTGGGATCGTCGAGGCGGGCGATGTCGTCCGCGCCATCCCGGCACCCGGCACCGCCGACAAGAGCCGCAAATTCTTCGACGACATGAACAGCTGGGCACAGAGCGAGGGCTTTGCCGGCCTGGGCTATGCCACGCGCAAGGCCGGCGTGTTCGGCGGCCCGATCGCCAACAATCACGGCGAAGAAGGCATGGCGAGGATCGCCGAGGCGCTCGGCCTCGGCCCCGATGATGGCGTGTTCTTCGCCGCGGGCAAGGAAGGCCAGGCCGCCAAGCTCGCCGGGCTCGCGCGCACCCGCGTCGCAGACCAGCTCGGCCTGATCGACCAGAATCGCTTCGAATTCTGCTGGATCGTCGACTTCCCGATGTTCGAATATGACGAGGACGCGAAGAAGGTCGATTTCAGCCACAACCCCTTCTCGATGCCACAGGGCGAGATGGAGGCACTGGAGACGAAGGATCCGCTCGATATCCTCGCCTACCAGTACGACATCGTCTGCAACGGCGTGGAGCTGTCGTCCGGCGCGATCCGGAACCACAAGCCGGAGATCATGTACAAGGCGTTCGAGATCGCCGGCTATACCCGCGCTGATGTCGACACCAATTTCGCCGGCATGATCAACGCCTTCAAGTGCGGCGCCCCGCCGCATGGCGGCTCGGCGCCGGGCGTCGACCGCATCGTGATGCTGCTCGCCGACGAACCGAACATCCGTGAAGTCATCGTTTTCCCGATGACGCAAAAGGCCGAGGACCTGATGATGGGCGCACCCAACTTCGCCACGGAAAAGCAGCTGCGCGAACTCAACATCCGCACGATCGAGGTCGCGACGGCCAAGCCGGCGGTCGAGGCGGTACGCCCCGAATAATCGGGAACCACCATCCCGTCCGTTCGCTTCGAGCGAGGTCGAAAAGCCTCTCTCGCTTCGCGCGACACGAACGGATAGGGATGCCGGATGACGATCAACCTCTCGGATTACGAAGCCGGCGCCAAATACAAGGGCGCCTATGACGACGATCTGGCGAAGCTGCAGGAGCGGTTAGCCCATATCCAGGTCGCGCATATCGTCCACAAGCGCCGCGCGCTGATCCTGCTCGAAGGCTGGGATGCGGCGGGGAAGGGGGGCATCATTCAGCGCCTCACCGCGGAATGGGATCCGCGCAACTTCCAGGTCTGGCCGATCAAGGCGCCGTCGCCCGACGAACTCGCCCATCACTTCCTCTGGCGCTTCTGGAAGAAGCTGCCCGGCAACGGCAATATCGCCGTGTTCGATCGCAGCTGGTACGGCCGCGTCCTCGTCGAGCGGGTCGAGGGCTTCGCCAAGGAAGCGGAATGGCGCCGCGGCTATGACGAGATTAACGAATTCGAGGCGCAGCAGGGCGATTCGGGCACGACGATCGTCAAGCTGTTCATCCACGTCACGCAGGCGGAACAGGACGAGCGGCTCAAGGGCCGGCTCGAACATCCCTGGAAGCGCTGGAAGACCGGGCTGGAGGATTATCGCAACCGCGACAAGCGCGGCGACTATCTCGACGCGATGGCCGAGATGTTCCGCCGCACCGATACGCGCTGGGGGCCTTGGCATGCGATCGACGGCAACAACAAGAAAGCCGCTCGCATCGCCGCTTTGACCGTCATCGCTGACCGGCTGGAGGCGAATGTGCCGATGGACGCCCCGCCGCTCGATCCGGAGGTGGAGAAGCTGGCGCGCAAGGCCCTTGGGCTAAAGTAACGCTGCCCTCCGTCTAGGCCGGTGCGAAATTACCGTCCTGGTCCATCAGGTGCAGCACGCCGTCCGCGATCGCGAAATAGGCGCCGCGCAGGGTGAGGGTCCCTGCCGATTCGCGTTCCGGGATGCAGGGAAAGGTACGCAGATTGGCGATGCTGACCCGCACCGTTTCCAGCTCCATCGCCCGCGTCGCTTCCGGTCCGACGCCATATTCAGCGATGATCCGGTCACGGGCATCGTCGAGCATGTCGACCCAGTGCGCGATGAATCCGCCGTCACCCGCCGGCTTGCCGACGAAGCGCTGCGACAGCGCCGCTTCGACGCCTCCGCACGATCCGTGGCCGAGCACCACGACCTCGGACACTTCCAGCTGAGTCACCGCGAATTCGAGCGCTGCCGACACGCCGTGCCGTCCGCCGCCCAGTTCGAACGGCGGCACGAGGTTGGCGATGTTGCGCACGACGAAAATCTCGCCCGGCGAGGTATCGAAGATCTGCGCCGGGTCGACTCGGCTGTCGGAGCAGGCGATCACCATGACGCTCGGGTTCTGGCCCTGGCCCAGCTCGGCCCATCGGCCGCGCTGATGCGCCCACCCGGTGCCACGAAATCGCTGATAGCCGTCGAGCAGGTCGGAAAAGCCGGTCATGGCGCCTCCATTTGCACTCCCAACAAGGGGTGGCAAGGGGGCCCCGCAATCGCTATCTGGCGCTCATGAACGAGATGACACCGCTCGCCGCGCCGGCACCGCGCCAGCGCAAGCCCGACTGGATCAGGGTCAAGGCTCCGACCAGCACCGGTTTTGCCGAGACCAAGGCGATGATGCGCCGTCTCAACCTGAACACGGTGTGCGAGGAAGCGGCCTGCCCGAATATCGGCGAGTGCTGGACCAAGAAGCACGCGACCGTGATGATCCTCGGCGACACCTGCACCCGGGCCTGTGCCTTCTGCAACGTGAAGACCGGCATGCCGCGCGCGGTCGACGCGCTCGAACCGCAGCATACCGCCGATGCCGCCGCCGAGCTCGGCCTCGAACATATCGTCATCACCTCGGTCGACCGCGACGACCTGCCCGATGGCGGCGCGTCGCAGTTCGTGAAAGTGATTCAGGCGCTCCGCCGCACCACGCCCAAGACCACGATCGAAATCCTGACCCCCGATTTCCGCAACAAGGCGCAGGCCGCGGTCGAGTCGATCGTCGAGGCCGGCCCCGACGTCTACAATCACAATCTCGAAACCGTCCCCCGGCTTTATCCGACGATCCGCCCGGGCGCGCGCTATTATGCCTCGCTGCGTCTGCTCGAATCGGTCAAGCGCCACGACCCCTCGATTTTCACCAAGTCGGGTGTGATGGTGGGCCTCGGCGAGGAGCGGCTCGAAGTCCATCAGGTGATGGACGATATGCGCTCCGCTGACATCGATTTTCTCACCATGGGCCAGTATCTCCAGCCGACCCCGCGCCACGCCAAGGTGCTTGATTTCGTCACGCCCCAGGCGTTCGACGCCTATGCCGCGATCGCCCGCGCCAAGGGCTTCCTGCTGGTCGCCGCCTCGCCGCTGACCCGGTCGAGCTATCATGCCGGCGACGATTTCGCGAAGATGCGTGCCGCGCGCGAGGCTCAGCTTTCGAAGGGGCTCTCGAAGGGCTGATGCCGCGTCACTCGGAAACCCGCCGACTTCCCTATTCGCGCGAGCAGATGTTCGATCTCGTCGCCGATGTCGGCAGCTATGCGCAGTTCCTGCCCTGGGTCACCGCCGTCCGCATCCGATCGAACGGCGATACGGAAATGGTCGCTGACCTGATCGTCGGCTTCAAGGGCCTGCGCGAGACCTTCACCTCCAAGGTCGCCAAGACGCGTCCGGATCGGATTCATGTCGATTACCTCGATGGCCCGCTCAAATATCTGCGCAACGACTGGGTGTTTCGCCCGCATGCTGATGGCTGCGAGATCGATTTCAGCGTTGATTTCGCGTTCAAGAACCGCGTGTTCGAGATGCTGGCCGGGCAGGTGTTCGGTGCCGCGCTGCGCAAGATGATCGGCGCGTTCGAGGAACGCGCGACAAAGCTCTACGGCGCTTCGGACGCCGGGAGCAGCAGTTCGAGCGCGCACAGGGCCGCCTGAAGCCGGATACCGCCGCGCCCGAGATCGCCGAAATCCTTGCGATCCGCGACGACATGCCCCGGATCGCCGCCTTTTTCCGCCCGCGCGAACACCACGGTACCGACCGGCTTCTTCTCCGTGCCGCCGCCCGGACCCGCCACGCCGGTGATCGCCACCGCGACATCGGCGCCGCTCTTTTCGAGCGCACCCTGCGCCATGCTCCACGCGGTCGCGATCGACACCGCGCCGAAGGTTTCGATCACGTCGGAACTCACCTTCAGCATGCTGATCTTGGCATCGTTCGAATAGGTGACGAAGCCGCTTTCGAAGATCTCGGACGATCCGGGGATCTCGGTCAGCGCGGCCGAGACCAGCCCGCCGGTGCAGCTTTCCGCGACCGAGATATGGCGCCCGATCGCCTTGTTGGCGTCCACCACGCGTTGCGCGGCGGCGACCAGTTCGGCGGGGAGGATGGTATCCATGCTCATGCCCAATCCCCTGCTATCCGAATGGTGGCGATCGCCTGCGCGGCGATGCCCTCGCCGCGACCGGCAAAGCCGAGCCGCTCGGTCGTCGTCGCCTTCACGCTGACCTGATTCGGCTTGAGCCGCAACAGTGCCGCGATTCGGGCGCGCATCGCCTCGCGGTGCGGCCCGATCTTGGGCGCCTCGCAGATCAGGGTCAGGTCGATAAAGTCGATGATGCCACCCTGCGCCACGACCAATGATGCGGCATGTTCGAGGAACCGTGCCGAATCCGCCCCGCGCCATTTCGGATCGCTCGGCGGGAAATGCATGCCGATATCTCCATCGGCGATGGTGCCGAGCAGGGCGTCGGTGATGGCATGGAGCGCGACATCGGCGTCGCTGTGCCCGGAAAGGCCCTTGTCGTGCGGGATCAGCACGCCCCCCAGCCACAGCTCCTCGCCTTCGACCAGCCGGTGCACGTCGAAGCCGGTCGCGCTGCGCACCCGCATGCCGGCGGCATGGCGCGCCTCGGCGGCGGCGAAGTCGGCCGGATAGGTGATCTTCTCCAGCATCATGTCCCCCTCGACGATCGCGACCGTGCCGCCCGAGGCGCGCAGCATCTGGGCATCGTCGGTCGGTTCCTCGCCCCGCCACGCCTTGTGCGCGGCAAATATTGCATCGAAACGAAAGGCCTGGGGTGTCTGCACGCGGTACATGCCTTCGCGCGGCACGATCTCGCCCAGGGTCTCCCCACCGCGCGCCAGCGTATCGGCAACGGGCAGGGCAGGGATCGCGCCCTCCTGCGAGTCGAGCGCGGCAAGCAGCCGGTCGATCAACGCGCCGCTCAGGAACGGGCGGGCCGCATCATGAACCAGCACGCGATCGGGCTTGCCGTGGGCCAGGGCCTCCAGCCCGGCACGAACCGATGCGCGTCGAGTCGCGCCGCCCGGTACATGGTCGACATCGCCCAGTGCCGCCGCCAGCGCTTCTTCCTGCCCCGGCCCGATCGCCACGATCACCCGCGAGATATCGGGATGGGCGGCCAACGCCCCATAGCTATGCGCGATCATCGGCTTGCCGGCGAGCGTGGCGAACTGCTTGGGCACATTGCCCCCGCTCCGCACACCCTGCCCGGCGGCGACGATCAGCGCTACGGTGCCCCCTTGCGTCATCGCGCTCGCCTAGCCCAAGCGGCCGGCGACCGCCAGCCTTGCCGCCGCCGCCATCCTCCCCTATAGGCTGCCCGTTTTTCAGGCACATGACTCAGACCCTCGCCCCCATCCAGATCGGACCCGTCCGGATCGAGCGCCCCGTGATTCTCGCGCCGATGACGGGCGTCACCGACATGCCGTTCCGCACGGTCGTGCGGCGCTTCGGCTCGGGCCTCAACGTGACCGAGATGGTCGCGAGCCAGGCCGCGATCCGCGAGACCCGCCAGTCGCTGCAAAAGGCGGCCTGGGACCCGGTCGAGGAACCCGTGTCGATGCAGCTCGTCGGCTGCACGCCGCACGAGATGGGGGAGGCGGCCAAGCTCAGCGAGGATCGCGGCGCCGCGATCATCGACATCAACATGGGCTGCCCGGTGCGCAAGGTAACCAGCGGCGATGCGGGCTCGGCGCTGATGCGCGATCTCGACAATGCCGGCGCGATCATCCGCGCGACGGTCGACGCCGTCAGTGTACCGGTGACGGTCAAGATGCGCATGGGTTGGGATCATTCGAGCCTCAACGCGCCGGACCTGGCGAAGATCGCTCAGGACCTCGGCGCGAAGATGGTCACGGTGCACGGCCGTACGCGCAACCAGATGTACCGCGACACCGCCGACTGGGCGTTTATCCGCCGGGTGAAGGATGTCGTGTCGATCCCGGTCATCGCCAATGGCGATATCTGCTCGATCGAGGATGCGGAGACGGCGCTCGAACAATCCGGCGCTGACGGCGTGATGATCGGCCGCGGTGCTTATGGTCGCCCCTGGCTGCTTGCGCAGGTGATGGAATGGTTCGCCACCGGCCGGCGCATCGCCGATCCGACGATCGAGCAGCAATATGACCTGATTACTGAGCATTATGATGCGATGCTCTCGCATTATGGCAATGAAGTCGGCGTCAACATGGCGCGCAAGCATATCGGCTGGTACACCAAAGGCCTGCACGGCTCGGCCGAATTCCGCAACCGCGTGAACCAGATTCCCGATCCCACGACCGTCCAGGCGATGCTCGCTGAATTCTACGCGCCGTGGCGCAGCCGCGCGGCGGCGTGACGTCATGACCGAAAAGGCGGGGCCGAGCTTCGCCGCTCTCTTCGCCGCCCTACCGGTCGCCGTCATGGTGATTGATCCGGAGGGGCGGGTCGCCTTCGCCAATGCTGAATGCGAGGCCCTGCTCAACCTGTCCGAGCGCGCGATGCGCGGCCAGCCGCTCGACAGCGTGCTGACGCCGCCGGGTGAGCCGAGCCGGCGCGACAATCAGGGCTTTTCCGCTTTCGATGCCGAAATCGAGGTCGCGCGGAGCGGCCGGATCATGGTCGACTATATCGAGGCACGGGTGCCCGATCATGCCGGCTGGCGGTCCATCACGCTGCATCATGGCGCCACCTCGCGGCGAATGGGTCAGTCGGTCGACCGCGCGTCGGCGGCGCGCGCAGCGATCGGCGCAGCGGCGATGCTCGCGCACGAGATCAAGAACCCGCTCTCCGGCATTCGCGGCGCGGCGCAGCTCATCGCCGGCGATGGCGACGGCACCGAGGAACTGACCACCCTGATCACGACTGAGGTCGACCGGATCGCTGCGCTGATCGACCGGATGCAGGACTTCACGGATACCCGCCCGCTGAGCCTCAACCCCGAGAATATCTACCCGCTGCTCGATCACGCCCGCCGCGTCGCGCTGGCCGGGTTCGCCCGGCATGTGACGATCGACGAACGCTTCGATCCGTCGCTGCCCCCGGTGATGACGGACCGCGACGCGATTCTCCAGGTCGTGCTCAACCTCATCAAGAACGCGACCGAGGCGATGGCCGAACAGGCCGACGCGCGCATCACGCTTGCGACGGCCTATCGTCACGGCATGGCGGTCAGCCCGGCACCGGGCCGGCCGCGCCAGCCGCTGCCGATCGAGATCTGCGTGATCGACAATGGCCCCGGCGCGCCCGAGGACATTGCCGACCATCTGTTCGACCCGTTCGTTTCGGGAAAGCCCGAGGGGCAGGGGCTTGGCCTTGCGCTGGTCGACAAGCTGGTGCGCGACATGGGCGGGATCGTGCAATATGCCCGGGAAGGATCGCCGCCCCAGTCGGTGTTCCGCATCCTGCTGCCCCGAGGATCAACGTGAAGAGCACCGCATGAAGAACCAGGGCACCATCCTGGTCGTCGACGACGATTCGGCGATCCGTACCGTCGTTGCACAGGCGCTGCGCCGTGACGGCCACCGCGTCACCACCGCGGCGAGCCTGGCCGAACTGGACGTACAGCTCGCGGCGGGGCTGCCCGACGTGCTGATCACTGACGTCGTTCTGCCTGACGGCAATGGCCTCGACCGCGTCGAGCGGCTGACGGCCGACTATCCCGGCCTGCCGGTTATTGTCTTTTCCGCCCGCAATACCCTGACCACCGCCGTGCGCGCGACGGAGGTCGGGGCTTACGACTATCTCCCCAAGCCGTTCGATCTCGATGTGCTCGCCCGGGCAGTCCAGGGGGCTCTCGCCCGAGGCCCCGGCGCGCCGGAGGAAGGCCAGGACGAGGTCGATTCGGCGCTCCCGCTGATCGGCCGCTCCCCGGCGATGCAGGATGTCTACCGGATCATCGCGCGCGTCGTCTCGAACGACCTGACCGTGCTGATCTCGGGCGAATCGGGCACCGGCAAGGAACTCGTGGCCCGCGCTATCCACGATCTTGGCCCGCGCCGACGCTCGCCTTTCGTCGCGCTAAACATGGCGGCGATCCCGCGCGAGCTGATCGAGGCCGAGCTGTTCGGCCACGAACGCGGCGCCTTTACCGGGGCCCAGGCGCGCTCCGCCGGCCGATTCGAGCAGGCGGAAGGGGGCACACTCTTCCTCGACGAAATCGGCGACATGCCGATGGAAGCCCAGACCCGGCTGCTCCGCGTGCTTCAGTCGGGCGAGTTCACCACCGTCGGCGGCGCACGCACGATCCGCGCCGATGTGCGCATCGTCGCCGCGACCAATCGCGATCTTGCCCAGCTCGTCGCGACCGGCCTGTTCCGCGAGGATCTGTTCTAYCGCCTSAACGTCGTGCCGGTCAGTCTCCCGGCGCTCCGCGCCCGGCGTCAGGACATCGCGTTGCTCGCGCGCCATTTCCTCGATCGCGCTGCGGAGGGCGGCCTGCCGCGCAAGCAGCTCGATGCGGCGGCCATCACGTCGCTCGAAAGCTATGACTGGCCCGGCAATGTCCGAGAGCTGGAGAATATCATGCGTCGCATCGCCGTGCTGAGCCGCGACGAACGGATCGGCGCGGACGAGGTGCGGGCGATGATCGGCGCGTCATCCTCTTCGCAGCCGGCCATGCCCGGCGATCCGGGCATCGAAGCGGCGATCCACGCCCGACTCGAACGGCTCGCGCGAGAGGAACCGGCGGCGCTCGACGACGGCAGCCTCTACGATCGCATCATCGGCGAGGTCGAACGCCCGCTGATCGAGGCGCTGCTCGCTCGCCACGGCCAGAACCAGTTGCGGGCTGCCCGCGCGCTCGGAATCAACCGGAATACCTTGCGCAAACGCCTCGATACCTTGGGCATCGATCCCGATGCTGGGCGATCGGGCGGTAGCGAT
This sequence comes from Sphingomonas sp. P2_B6, assembly GCF_056404755.1. Taxonomy (NCBI): domain Bacteria; kingdom Pseudomonadati; phylum Pseudomonadota; class Alphaproteobacteria; order Sphingomonadales; family Sphingomonadaceae; genus Sphingomonas; species Sphingomonas sp. P2_B6. The sequence continues at coordinate 309,225 of NZ_JBFUDK010000002.1, read as the reverse complement.
ACGGGTTGACCCGTGCGGTTTGTGTGTTTTCCTTGCAACAAAATGTTGTATTGAAGACACGATGACGGCCGACGCGGCTCCCGCGAAAATCAAGAAACCGCTGGGTTTGCGCTTCAGCGTGACGCCGTTCGTCGAATTGCTGGTGCTGGCCGGCGCGGCCGTGATCGCCACCATCAGTTATTTCGTCATCAGCGGCGGGGCGAATTCCCCGACCTTGCTCACGCCGTCGCTCGTTGCCTTGCTGCTGGTGTCGAACCTGCTGCCGGGTGTTGCCCTGCTCGTCCTGCTCGGACGGCGCATCGCGATGCGCCGCGCCGCCCGGTCGCCGATCGGCGGCAAGGGGCGGCTGCACGTCAGGCTCGTTGCGCTGTTTTCGGTGATCGCCGCGGTGCCGACGCTGCTGGTGGTCGTGTTCGCGTCGCTGCTGTTCCAATATGGCGTCGAATTCTGGTTCTCTGACCGGGCTCGCGGCATGCTCGAAAACGCGTCGACCCTGGCGCAGGAAAACTATCGCGCGGAACTCAACCGGGTCAGCAACGAAACGACGACGATGAGCGGCGACCTGGCCGATTATCTGGGCGCCAACCCGCTGGATGAGAAGCGTTTCTCCCAATATTACGGCTATCAGGTCTATCGCCGCAACTTGTCCGAGGCAGTGATCGCGAGAGTCGGCTCGGATGGCCAGACGCGTGTGCTCGCGATGGTCAACCTGTACGATCGGCCGCTCGACAAGGTCATCACGCCGCAGATCGTGGCCAGGATCAACGCCGGCGCGCCGAGCGTGATCCTGCAGAGCAAGGACCGTGCAGCAGCGGTGGTGAAGCTCGCTTATGGCGACGATACGTACCTGTACGCGGCGCGCATCTTCGATCCCCAGCTCAGCAATCAGCTCAAACGCGGCCAGACGATCCTGACCGATTATCGGACGCTTCAGACTCGGTCGCGGTCGCTGCAGCTCAGGTTCAACGCAGCCCTGCTGTTGATCTCCCTGCTGATCGTCGGTGTGGCGGTGTGGATCGCGCTGGAAGTCGCCGATCGTCTGGTCCGCCCGGTCGGCGAGCTTGTCGCCGCGGCGCACCGCGTCGCGACCGGCGATCTGACGGCACGCGTCCCGATGCCCAAGACCGATGACGAGGTCGGCACGCTCGGCACTGCCTTCAACCAGATGACGGGACGCCTCGAGGAACAGACCGGCGCGCTCGAAAGCCGGCGCGCGCTGATCGAGGCAGTGATGTCGGGCGTCACCGCCGGCGTCATTTCGATCGCCGGCGACGGCACGATCCGCCTGATCAACCGCTCGGCCGCGATGCTGCTCCATACCGGCGATGAGGATCTCGTGGGCCGCCCGCTCGCTGCGATCTCGCCCGAGCTCGACGCGCTCATTCGCGGCGAGTCACGCGAATCGATCGTCGAAGTGGATGTCGAGGGCGAGGCTCGCACGCTCGCGGTGAAGATCGCGCGCGCGGATGAAGGGCCGATCCTGACCTTCGACGACATCACTGGCCAGTTGCTCGACCAGCGCCGCGCCGCCTGGGCGGATGTCGCCCGCCGCATCGCGCACGAGATCAAGAACCCCTTGACGCCGATCCAGCTCGCCGCAGAGCGGCTCCAGCGCCGCTACAACAAGCAGCTGCCGAACGACGACGGCACCTTCACCCGCCTGACCGAGACGATCGTCCGCCAGGTCGGCGATCTCCGGCGGATGGTCGACGAATTCTCGTCCTTCGCGCGTATGCCCAAGCCGACCTTCCACGACGAATCGCTGCTCGATATCGCGCGGCAGACCTTGTTCCTGCACGAGGTCGCGCATCCTTCGATTCGCTTCGACCTGGTGCACGAGGATACCGGGCCAATGCTGGTGTGCGATCGCCGCCAGATCGGCCAGGCCTTCACCAACATCGTCAAGAACGCCGTCGAGGCGATCGACGCGCGCGGGGAGGGGGAAGAAGGCGCCATCACCATGACGCTCGCCCAGAAGGACAATGCGGTGATCGTGTCGGTCGCCGATGACGGTGTCGGCCTGCCTGCGGCGCGCGAGCGCCTGGTCGAACCCTATGTGACGACCCGCGCCCGCGGCACCGGCCTCGGCCTCGCGATCGTCAAGAAGATCGTCGAGGAACATTGCGGCACGATCGGCTTCACCGACCGCGAGGGGGGCGGCACGGTGGTCATGATGATCTTCGACACGGCATTGCTGGCGGCAATGGATACGGGGGGCCGTGACACGGCCGAGGAGGAAGACCGCCGCACTCCTGAACTCACGCGAAATCGGACCTGAATCATGGCACTCGACATCCTCATCGTCGACGACGAGCACGACATCCGCGAACTGGTGGCGGGGGTCCTGGAAGACGAGGGCTATGAAACCCGCGGCGCGGCGGACAGCGATGCCGCGCTCGAAGCAATCTCCGCCCGGCGCCCCTCGCTGGTGCTGCTCGACGTCTGGCTTCAGGGCTCGCGCCTCGACGGGCTCGAACTGCTCGACGAGTTGAAGCGCCGCGATCCGTCGATTCCGGTGCTGGTCATTTCCGGCCATGGCAATCTCGACACCGCCGTCGCGGCGATCCGGCGCGGTGCCGCCGATTTCATTGAAAAGCCGTTCGAGGCCGAGCGCCTGTTGCTGATGGTCGCCCGAGCGACCGAGACCGAGCGGTTGCGGCGCGAAGTGGCGTCGCTACGCGCCTCGGTCGGCGCCAATAACGATCTCACCGGCAGCTCGGCCGCGATCAACGGCGTGCGCGCCACGCTGAAACGCGTCGCCTCGACCGGCAGCCGCGTGCTGGTGATGGGCGCGGCCGGCGTGGGCAAGGAAGTTGCGGCGCGCCTGCTCCATGGCTGGAGCCAGCGCGCCGGCGCGCCCTTCGTCATCGTCAGCGCGGCGCGCATGACGCCGGAGCGAGTCGAGGAAGAGTTGTTCGGGGTAGAGGAGGGGGGGCAACTCGTCCGTTCCGGCCTGCTCGAACAGGCGCATGGCGGCACCCTGTTCCTCGACGAGATCGCCGACATGCCGATCGCGACTCAGGCGCGCATCCTGCGCGTGCTGACCGACCAGAGCTTCACCCGCGTCGGCGGCCAGCGAGTCGTGAAGGTCGATGTCCGCGTCGTCTCGGCGACGGCGCGCGACCTCACGCATGAAATTGCCGAGGGCCGGTTCCGCGAGGATCTCTATTACCGGCTCAACGTCGTGCCGGTGCTGATCCCGGGCCTTGCCGAGCGGCGCGAGGATATTCCCGCGCTGGTCGCGCATTTCATCGCGCACTACGCCTCGGAACGCCGCGTGCCGACGCCGGAGATCGCGCCTGACGCCATGGTCGCACTGCAGAGCTATGAGTGGCCCGGTAATGTCCGCCAGCTCCGCAACGTGGTCGAGCGGACCGTCATCATGGCGCCCGGCGACCGGATCGGCCGGATCGATCTCGACCTGTTGCCCGCCGAAGTGCTCGGCGATCCCGGCGAGATGGGCGGCAGCACCAATGCGATCATGGGCTCCCCGCTGCGCGAGGCGCGCGAGACGTTCGAACGCGAATATCTCCGCATCCAGATCCGCCGTTTCTCCGGCAACATCTCCCGCACCGCGAGCTTCATCGGGATGGAGCGTTCCGCCCTCCACCGCAAATTGAAGCTGCTCGGGATCACGGAAACGCGCGACGAGTAGTGGACGAAAGCGGCCTTCGTCCCTAGATTGGTCCTACCGCGCTCAGGGAGCGCGCATCCGACGCCGGGAACCCGGCGCATCGCGGGAAAACCACCCGCCAAGAACAAAGGATCGACCGATGGCCGACAAGCAGACTTCGCTGCAAGACCTGTTCCTCAACGCCCTGCGGCGTTCGAAAACCCCGGTGACGATGTTCCTCGTCAAGGGCGTGAAACTCCAGGGCATCGTGACCTGGTTCGACAATTTCTCGGTGCTGCTCCGCCGCGACGGCCAGTCGCAGCTGATCTACAAGCACGCCATCTCGACGATCATGCCCTCGGCCACGGTCGATGTGGCGGCGATCGTCAATGCGGTGGGCGAAGCGCAGAAAAAGGCGCCGCTGCTTCAGGAGATCTTCCTGAACGCAGTCCGCAAGTCCGACGACAATGTCACCATGTTCCTGGTCAATGGCGTCATGCTGCAGGGCCAGATCGCCGCGTTCGATCTGTTCTGCATGCTGCTCCAGCGCGATGGCATGTCGCAGCTCGTCTACAAGCATGCGGTGTCGACCATCCAGCCGGCGCATCCGTTGAATTTGGCTGATGAAACAGCAGGTTCGGAAGACGATTGACCACAGGTTTCGAACGTGATCGCGACGAGTTCGCGCGGGGTGCGCGGGCCGTCGTGGTCTATCCCGAGCATGGCGTATCCTCGCGCGACGCCGCCGCGCGCCTTGAGGAGACTGCCGGTCTCGCCGAGGCGATCGGTGTGGTCGTGGCGGAAAAGGTCGCTTTCCGCGTCCGCCAGGCCAAACCCGCGACCCTGATCGGGTCGGGCCAGGTCGAACAGCTCGCCGCGACGATCCGCATGGAAGAGGCGGGGCTCGTCGTGTTCGACGCGCCACTCACGCCGATCCAGCAGCGCAATCTGGAAAAGGCGCTCGGAGCCAAGGTCATCGACCGCACCGGCCTGATCCTCGAGATCTTCGGCGAACGCGCCGCGACCGCCGAGGGGAGGCTGCAGGTCGAACTCGCGCATCTCGACTACCAGGCCGGCCGCCTCGTGCGCAGCTGGACTCACCTCGAACGCCAGCGCGGCGGCTTCGGCTTTCTCGGCGGCCCGGGCGAAACCCAGATCGAGGCGGATCGCCGCCTGATCCGCGACCGCATGGCGCGGCTGCGCAAGGAACTCGACCAGGTCACGCGCACGCGCGGCCTGCACCGCGACCGGCGCCAGCGCGCGCCCTGGCCGGTGATCGCGCTGGTCGGCTATACCAATGCCGGGAAATCGACGCTTTTCAATCGGCTGACGGGCGCTGACGTCATGGCGGAAGACCTGCTTTTCGCCACGCTCGACCCGACCCTGCGCCAGATCTCGCTGCCCGGGATCGACAAGGCGATCCTGTCGGACACGGTGGGCTTCGTCTCCGAACTGCCGACTCAGCTCGTCGCCGCGTTCAAGGCGACGCTCGAGGAAGTGATCTCGGCCGACCTGCTGATCCATGTCCGCGACATCGCGCATCCCGACAGCGCCGCCCAAAAGGCCGATGTCGAAGCGGTGCTGACCGAAATCGGCGTGGCCATCACCACGCCGCGGATCGAAGCGTGGAACAAGCTCGACCTGCTCGACGAAGACGAGCGCACCGAACGGGTGGGGGAGGCGGAGCACCGCGCCGACGTCGTGGCGCTCTCGGCCATGACCGGGGAAGGGGTCGACACCCTGATCGACAAGGTCGCCGCGCTGCTGACTCAGGCCCATCGCCGCTACCGCATCGAGCTGGCGGCATCCGACGGGGCGGGGGCTGCCTGGCTGCACCAGCATGGCGAGGTGATCTCGCAGGAAATCGAAGACGACAGCGCGATCTACGAAGTCCGCATGGCCGAACGCGATTTCGAACGGTTCAACCAACGGAACGACTGAACCTCAGGCTTTGGTGGAGGTTTTCGCCTTCACCCAAAGCTCTTCCTTGGCCTCCAGATCCAGCCCCACAAACGCGTCGCCGGCCTCGACCTCCATCGCCCTGAACCGCCGCTCGAATTTCGCGTTCGCCGCGCGCAGCGCCGCCTCCGGATCGACGCCGAGGTGCCGCGACCAGTTTACCACCGCGAACAGCAGGTCGCCAATCTCTTCCTCGCGCTCGGCGGGAGAGGCTGCCTCGATCTCGGCGATCTCCTCGTCGATCTTGGCCCGGGCGCCCGACGGATCGGGCCAGTCGAACCCGGTGCGCGCCGCGCGCTTCTGCAGCTTCTCGGCGCGGAGCAAGGCGGGCAGGCCGACCGCGACGCCGTCCAGCGCGCCGGCATCGCCCTTGGCTGCGCGTTCGACTGCCTTCAGCCGCTCCCAATGCTGCTCATGGCCGCCGCCGCTGTCGCCGAAGACGTGCGGGTGCCGGCGTTCCATCTTGTCGCTGATCGACGCCACGACGTCAGGCAAAGCGAACAGCCCGGCTTCCTCGGCCATGCGGCTGTGGAATATGACCTGGAACAGCAGGTCGCCAAGCTCGTCCTTCAGATCGGCCATGTCGCCGCGGGCAATCGCATCGGCGACCTCATAGGCTTCCTCGATCGTGTACGGCGCGATCGTCGCGAAATCCTGCGCGACATCCCAGTCGCAGCCACGCTCAGGATCGCGTAGCCGCTCCATGATCGCGACAAGGCGCTCGATATCGGAAGGGCTGCTCATGAACGGGGGAGTCTCGCCCCAGCTATATCGGCCAGTTCGATAATACACATTATGTTAAATTCAGACAGGATCAAAATAGCCCCCTCACGGTGCCTCATCAGCCGAACAGACCGCCAATCGCGGCCCCGGTGCCCATCGCTTGCTGCCACAGCACCACCAGAAGGAACGCGACGCCGAAGATCGCGACCCAGGCCAGCGCCATCTTGAACACGTCGCCGATCGGCAGCCGACGCGCCATCAGCGCGGACAGCGGCAGCAGCAGGATCAGCAGATAATAGATCACATCGGCGGACTGGTCGGTCACGGCATCACCTCCATGCCGTCATACCCCGGTTCAACCCCGGCCGGAAGCGCGGCGCGCAAGGTCGCATAGTCCATCGACTGATCCATATGGATGAACGCGGCCCGGCGCGGCTGCAGTTCCTCGATCCACCCAAGCACGGTCGGCACATCGGGATGAGTCGGGTGCGGCCGATAGCGCAGCGCATCCACGATCCACACGTCCAGGCCCTCATAGAGTGTCCGCATATCGTCGGTCATGATATTGAAATCGGTGGCGTATCCGATCGATCCCGCGGCCGTGTCGAAACGCAGACCCGCCGACAGGATCGTCCCGTGCGGCTGGTCGGTCACCCGCACGGTGATGTCGCCGATGGTGATCGCATCGGGCAGCGCCTCCATCGCGACGGTCGGCGGATACTCGTCATGCCCGAGGAACGCATAAGCGAAGCGCTGGACCAGCGCGTCCCAGGTCGCGGGCCGCGCCAGCCCGCGCACCGGATGGCCCATCGCGTGATAGACTTGCCGCAGATCATCGACGCCGTGGCAATGATCGGCATGGTCGTGAGTCCAGATGACCGCATCGACCGTCGAGACATTGGCCGCGAGCAGCTGCTCGCGCATGTCCGGGCTCGTATCGATCAGGATCCGGGTGGTGTCGGTTTCGACCAGGATCGAGGCCCGCGACCGCCGGTTGCGCGGCTCAGCCGGATCGCAGGCGCCCCAGTCATTGCCGATTCGCGGCACCCCAGACGAGGTGCCGGATCCGAGGATCCGGACCTTCACGCCCCTGCTCTCACGCGCGGGTCTTGGCGAACAATGTGTGGAAGTTCGCGGCCGTTCGCTCGGCCAGCACTGACAATTCCTCGCCGCGCAGCTTCGCTAGGAAAGCCGCCGTATCCGCCACGAATGCCGGCTCGCCCGTCTTCCCGCGATTCGGCACGGGTGCGAGGAAAGGCGCGTCGGTCTCGATCAGCAGCCGCTCGATCGGCAGCCGCGCCGCGGTCTCCTGCAGATCCTTCGCGTTCTTGAACGTCACGATGCCGGAAATCGAGATATAAAGGCCCAGGTCCAGCGCGATATCGGCAAAACCGCCGCTCGCCGTGAAACAATGGATCACGCCGGGATAGGCGCCCTTCCCCATCTCCTCGCGCAAGATCTCGGCCGTATCCTCCTCGGCATCGCGCGTGTGCACGACGATCGGCAATCCGATCTCGCGCGCGGCGGCGATATGCGCGCGGAAGCTCGCGCGCTGCCGGTCGCGGTCGCTGTGATCATAATAATAATCGAGCCCGCTCTCGCCGATCCCGACGACGCGCGGATGCGCCGCGCGCTCGATCAGCTTCGCCGTGCCGACATCGGGATGCTGGTCCGCCTCATGCGGATGGATGCCGACCGTCGCCCAGACGTCGGGCTCGCGCTCGGCCGTGCCGATCACCGCGTCCCATTCGCTCTCGCGCGTCGCGATGTTGAGCATCGCCGAGACGCCCCGGGCCCGCGCGCGCGCCAGGATTTCGGGCTGCTGCTCGGCCAGCCCCTTATAGTTGAGGTGACAATGGCTGTCGGCGAACATCAGGCCTCCGTCAGCTCCAGCCGCGGGAACACGCCGCTCGGCGCCGGCAAGGGCGTGCCCGCCACCACCGCCATGCCCAGCGCGTCGAAGTCGCGCGCCGCGGCGTCCTGGCCCAGCAGGTCGAGCAGCCGGTCGGCACCGTCCGGGATCGCCCAGCGCGCCATCACCGCGATCCGCCGGATCGCCTCGATCGTCAGGTGCAGAATGGCATCGGCGCGTTCCGGATCGGTCTTGCGCACGCTCCACGGCGCCGCATCGGCAAAATACTGGTTGGCGTCCCGCGCCGCGGACCACACTGCCTCGAGCGCATTGTGGATAGCCAGATCCTTCATCGCCTCGTGCAGCGCCGCCTCGGCTGCGGTAACGCTGGCAAGCAGCGCTTCGTCGGCTTCGGTGCGCGCACCGGCGGGCGGCACCTTGCCATCGCAATTCTTCGCGACGATCGACAGGCATCGCTGCGCCAGATTGCCGAGATTGTTCGCCAGGTCCGCATTGCACCGCGTCACGATCGCTTCTTCCGAATAGCTCCCGTCCTGGCCGAAGCTCACTTCGCGCAGCAGGAAGTAACGCAAGGCATCGACCCCGAAACGCTCGACCAGCTCCATCGGGTCGGTGACGTTCCCGACGGATTTCGACATCTTCTCGCCCCGGTTGAGCAGGAAGCCATGCCCGAACACCTGTTTCGGCAGCGCCAGCTTCGCCGACATCAGGAAAGCCGGCCAATAAACGGCATGGAATCGCACGATATCCTTGCCGATCACGTGCAGATCGGCCGGCCAGTAGCGCGCCATGTCGGCATCATTATCGGGATAACCCGCCCCGGTCAGATAATTGGTCAGCGCGTCGACCCAGACATACATCACATGCCCCGGGCTGCCCGGCACCTTCACGCCCCAGTCGAAGCTGGTGCGCGACACCGACAAATCGGAAAGTCCGCCCTCGACGAAGCGCATCACTTCGTTGCGCCGCGCCTCGGGCCGGATGAAATCGGGCTGGGATTCGTACAGGTCGAGCAGCGGCTGCTGATATTTCGACAAGCGGAAGAACCAGGTTTCCTCGACCGTCCATTCGACCGGCGTGCCCTGGGGAGAGACTTTGCCCCCTTCCCCCTCCACGAGTTCCTTCTCGTCGTAGAACGCCTCGTCGCGGACCGAGTACCAGCCCTCATATTTGTCCCTATACAGGTCGCCGGCCGCTTCCATCGCCCGCCAGATCGCTGCGCTGGCGGCGTGATGGCCCGGCTCGACGGTGCGGATGAAGCGATCGTACGAGATGTTCAGACGATCATCCATTTCCTTGAAATAGGACGACATTTCATCGGCGAGCGCGCGCGTCTCCACATCGCGGTCGCGTGCCGTCTGGACCATCTTCAGGCCATGCTCGTCGGTCCCGGTCTGGAACCGCACGTCGCGCCCCGCCTGGCGGTGATAGCGCGCGATCGCGTCGGTCGCGATCGCCTCATAGGCATGGCCGATATGCGGCCGCCCGTTCGGATAGCTGATCGCGGTGGTGATGTAATAAGGCTGACCCATGCCCGGCCTCCTAGCGCGGTTGCCGGGCGATTAGAACACCCAACGGGTTTTGGTGGTTAAGGGAATCGGATCAAGTCGGCGGCATGTTGAGGCCGATCTATCCGGCGAACAGATATTAAATCCACTATCGGATGCGAATGTTATTCGAGACAATACCGTGAAATCATCCGGCATATCGTCAGCCTTATCCACAGTTTCATGAAGATGTCCGACTTTATTAAATAAAAATGATGCGAAAATGACAAGGTTGTATTGATTGTGTTACAGTCACTGTAACATTTCTGACCATCATCATCTGTAGCGGCCTCGGAACCGGGACGGGATGTCCCGCTTAAAGGGATTCTACACATGCATGATCGCAAAGCCTTCCGGGTTCAGCTGCTGTTGGGCGGCGCCCTGCTGGCAACCCTGGCAGTACCGGCTTTCGCCGAGACCGCGCCTGCGCCCGCCGCGGCGGCCGCCGCGGACGAGACCAAGCCCGCCGACGCGCCCGAAGCGGATAGCGGCCAGATCGCCGATATCGTCGTGACCGCACTCAAGCGCGAAACCAATCTCCAGCAGACGCCGATCGCCATCTCGGTGATCAGCCCCACGGTGATCGCCGATCGCCATGTGCAGAGCCTGATCGACCTGGCCGACGGCGCCATCCCGTCGCTGCGCATCGCCACCTTCGAGGCGCGCCAGTCGGCGCTGACCGTCGGCATCCGCGGCATCGTGCCGTTCGACGCGAACCAGACGGCGCGCGACCAGGGCGTCGGTGTCTATATCGACGGCGTCTATCTCGGCCGCCAGCAGGGCCTTAACGCCGCGCTGTTCGATGTCGAGCGCGTGGAAGTGCTGCGCGGCCCGCAGGGCACGCTGTTCGGCCGCAATACTGAAGGCGGCGCGCTCAGCATCGTCACCAAGGCGCCGACCGGCGAATTCGACGGCCGCGTCTCCGCCGGCATCGGCAATTTCGGGCAATATGACGGGCAGGTCCATCTCGACCTCCCCGCCTTCCACAATTTCGCGGTCAAGCTCGACGGCGTGATCCAGCATCAGGATCCCATGGTGAAGGATCCGCTCGCGGGCCAGATCGGCTGGAACGCCTATAATCGCGTTGGCGGCCGCATCTCCGCGCGCTGGCAGCCGTTCGACGGCTTCACCGCCGACTTCTCGTTCGACAAGGCCAAGGACGAGAACACGCCCTTTTACAGCCAGCTGATCAACTACAACCCGCTGGGCCGTACCGTCGGCGTGTACACCGGCACCACGCTCGGGCCGCCCCCCGGCGGCACCTGCACCCCCGCCTGCATCGCGCCGCTGCCGCCGCTGGTCGGCGTCCATCCGGATCGCCAGGACGTCGCCGATGTCGGCGTCCCGCAGCAATACAGCGTGGACCGGACCAGCGGGGAAAGCGCCAAGCTTTCCTACAAGATCTCGCCCGCGCTCGAGCTTCGCTCGATCACCGCGTGGCGCAAGGTTTCCGCCAACCAGTGGGACAATTCGGGCGGCCCGGAGCGCGTGCCGTTCGTGCCTAACGGCAAGTTCAGCCGCTACAGCCTCTCGGACCTGTATCAGAGCCAGTTCAGCCAGGAATTCCAGGCCGTCGGCAGCATCCCCCAGTTGGATTACGTCGCGGGCCTCTATTATTTCAACGAACAGGCCCGGGAATCGGCGGCGACGCCGTCGTCCAACCAGTGGAACGCGACCGGCACTTCCTACACCATCCTGCCGTCCCAGGTGTTCGGCGCGATCAATTCGGGCAATCAGGGCTGGGACTATAATTCGCGCTTCCTGCAGCGCGCCAGCTTCGCCCGCACCCGCAGCTATGCCGCTTTCGGCCAGGCGACCTACACGCCTGACTTCGCCGATGTGCTGCACCTGACGGTCGGCGGCCGCTACACCAAGGACAAGCGCGACGGCGTGCTCTACCTCGTGTCGGGCGTGCCGACCAATTACCAGCTCCATTATGATCGCGGCCGGTTCGATCCGATGGTCACCCTGGCGTTCGACGCGACGCCGGACGTCAACCTCTACGCCAAATATTCGACCGGTTTCCGCGCCGGCGGCGCGAACGACCGTTCGTCGAACTTCTCGGCTTTCGGGCCGGAATCGGTGAAGGCCTATGAGATCGGCGCCAAGATGGACCTGCTCGATCGCAAGGTCCGCATCAACCTTGCCGGGTACATCATGGATCGGTCGGGGACTCAGATCGACTTCGACAATGTCGATACCAACCAGTTCCTGCCCGGCACCACGACGCCCAACCCGAACTTCAACCTGCACACCGAGAATACGGCGAATGCGCCTGGCATGTCGAAGATCCGGGGCTTCGAGGCGGACGTTACCGTGCGCCCGATCGAGCACCTGACGCTCGGGGCATCCTATGCCTATACCTACACCAAGGTGCCGCTGACGCCCAACCCGAACCCCGGGCCGACCTTCGGCGTGCCGACTCAGGTGTTCGTGGTCTATACCCCGCCAAACGCCGCGTCGGGCTATGTCGACTATGAGGTGCCGGTCGGCGGCGACGACATGAAGGTCCGCCTGCACCTGGACGCCAATTACGCTGACGCGGACTACAGCTTCCAGGCGGAAAATGTGAAGACCGACTCCAGCTTCATCGTGAACGGCCGCCTCGCTTTGGCCGACGTCCGCATCAGCGAGGCGAACAAGGCGACCTTCTCGGTCTGGGCGCGCAACCTGCTCGATGAGCAGCACATCTATCGCCGCTCGGGCGCCAACGACGCCGTGCTCGGCAGCTATGCGAACTTCAACCCGCCGCGCACTTTCGGCGGCGAAGTGAGCGTCAACTTCTGATCGATCTTCCGGGCACCCGCGCGGTGCCCGGATCGCCCGGGAAACAGTCGACCCGGACCGACCATCGCGTCGGTCCGGGTCGATCTGTCTCTCCTATTCAGCTTACGCCTTTCTACTCTTCCCCGGCGAAGGCCTTATGATGCCCCTCACCGATGCAGCGGCAACACCACCACCGCGCGCAACCCAGGCCCCGCATCCTCCAGCACCAGCCTGCCGTCATGCAGGCGCGCGATCGCGTCGACCAGGGTGAGCCCCAGCCCCTGCCCCGCCGGCTTGCCCTCGGCCTCGAGCCGCCCGAACCGCCGGATCACGGTATCGTGCGCGGCCGCCGGAATGCCCGGCCCATCATCGGCCACGCTGACCGCGACCGAATGCCCGCGCCGCTCCACGCCCACCATGATGCGCGTGCCCGCCGGCGTATGCCGGATGGCGTTCTCGACCAGGTTGACCAGCATCTGGCGCAGCAGATTCGGGTCGCCGCGCACGCTCAGCCCGTCCAGGATATCGAGCTGCAGCGGATGCGTGTCGTCCTCGGCGACGTGCAGCAACGCCTCCCCGACATCGCGCACCAGGTCGCTCATCGCCACATCGGCAAAGCGCTCGCGGCGATGACCGCCCTCGATCTCCCATAGCCGCAACAGGCTGCCGAACAGCTCGATGATCTGGTCGGTCTGCTCCAGCACATCGGCGATATCGGCGCCGATCGGGTCCTCTTCCGATCGCCGGGCGATGGCGGCGACGCGCGCGCGCAAACGGGCCAGCGGGCTTTTCAGCTCATGTGTCACGTCCTTGGCGGCATGCTTGATGTTCGCCATCAGCTCGTCGATCCGGTCGAGCATGCGGTTGAACGCCGCCGCCTGCCGGTCGAACTCGCTGCGCGATCCGTCGAGCGGCACCCGGCTCTTCAGATCGCCCTCCATCACCGCATCGACCGTGCGCTGCATCGCGCGCATCCGCCCGCCGATCACCATCATGATGCCGATCGCGCCGCCGATCACGATCAGCGCGGTGATGCCCAGCCCGATCAGCTGGACGCGGAACAGCATCCGGTCGAAATCGTCGACGACGTCATTGTCGGACACGACGACCAGCGTGTCGCCGCCCCCCACCCTGCGCGCCAGCGCCCGGCCATGCGCGACGCCTTCGACCGCGGCATCGTCGCCGAAATCGGAATAGCCGATCGGCGGCAGTCGCTTCAGCCGCAATTCCCCGGCGATCCGCCGGCCGCTCCCGTCGACGAGCATGTAGAACAGGTCGGCGGTGTCATGGTCGTCCTGCGCGGCCTCGATCCGCTCGATCATCGCTTTGCGGGAGATGCCGCCGCTGATCGCGCTGGCTTCGCTCGCCAGGCGGCGATCGACCTCGCGCCGCAACGCGTCGCTGTCGATCCGATAGCTGACGATGCGGATCGCCACCAGCGCGACCAGGAAGACGACCACATAGACCGTCATGATCGCGCGGAGGGACCGGGGCCGCATCAGCTCTGGTCGGTGATCATGTATCCGACGCCGCGAATCGTGACGATCGGGTCGGTCTCGCCCGGCTTGTTGAGATGCAGCCTCAGGTGGCGGATATAGGATTCGATGATGTTGGTGGTCGGTTCGAAATCATATTTCCAGACATTCTGGTAGAACATCTGCCGGGTGACGATGCTGTTCGCGTTGCGCACCAGCTCGCACAGCACCTGGAATTCGAGCTTGGGCAGCACGAGCTGGCGGCCGGCGCGGGTGGCGCGGTACTTGATCTCGTTCACTTCGATGTCGCCGACCCGCATGATGCCGGAATCGCCCGATCGCGCGGCGCGGCGGACGATCGCGCGCAGGCGCGCATCGATCTCGGCCGGCGCCGCCGGCTTGATCAGATAATCGTCGGCGCCCGCGTCGAGCCCGGTCAGCCGCTGGTCGAGATCGGCCAGCGCGGTCAGCATGATGATCGGCACCTCGATGTCGCGCTCGCGCAGCAGCCTCGCGACGCCGACCCCATCGACATAGGGTAGCATCACGTCGAGCAGCACGGCCTCGAACTTGCCCTCGGTAACCGCGACGATGGCGGCCCGACCATCCACCGCGATCATCGTCTCATGACCCAGCTCCTCCAGGTCGGCGACCAGCTGTTTCGCCGCGCGCGGATCATCCTCCACGACCAGAAGTCGCATGTTTTCGGCCCTCAATGGGAAGTCGGTGACGCTCCTCCCTTATCCTTTACGCAGCCGATCTCAACCGGTCAGTGCGGGCGTGACGCCAACAGGCTTTCGGCGCAGTCGAGGATCGTCTCCCGGGCCGGGCGCGGCGCGAATCCGAGCATTTCCCATGACGTCAAAAGGGTGAAGCGTGTTCGGGAAAAAAGCGATTCGCTGGCTGTTTCTCGTCGCATCGTGTTCAAGCAGAGAAAGAGCAGGACCGCGCCCGACGCCCCATGCTCGCATGGGCAGCAAGGCTGTCTGTCGGAGCCTCTGCGCGATCCTCCATGCCGTAATCGCGGATGACGCTCGCGACGCGAAGCCTGTAGGTCGCGAAAACACCCGCACGTCCCCTGGCTTGTGCGGCGCGATGGGCGGTCGTGTTTCGCCATTGTTGGACAGCCTGTTCGTCCCGGAAGAACGACAGGGAGACCATGCGGTTTGGAACGGACATGCTCTGAAAACGCTCGACCGACAGGAATCCGTCGACTGCCGCCAGTTCATCGCGCAACGCCGCGGCGAGCGCGAGATATTGGTCCATCCGCCCATCGGCCAGATCGACCTCGAAAATCACGGCGATCACCGCTGCACCCGCAGCGCATGGGGTGCAGATACACGGCGAAGGAATGTCCGCTCCTCACGCCTTATGAAGCGCTCGCGCCTGGCGAACTCGTAATTTTCCCGGCCCAGGGGATCGTCCCTGAGGCGGGCACGATAGGCCTCATAGGCAGCAAGATCATCCACGTTGTAGAGTCCATAGGCGGTCGTGGCCGACCCTTCGTGCGGGGCGAAATAGCCGATCAGATCCGCCCCGCAACGCGGTATCGCCTGCCCCCAGTTGCGAGCATATTCTTCGAAGGCATCGATACGAAACGGATCGATCTCGTAGCGGATGAAGCATGTAATCATGAACGGCCTCCCGGCTGTTGTTGCCGGGGTCTTCGTAGATCGCGCATATGCGGCTATGCTTCGGCCGCTGTCGAAGCATGAGCGGCGCCTTTCGTGCGAAGCCATCTGTAATATCACCTGTTCCGTCTGGACGATCGATGCTGACCACAAGCGGGATTGCCGAAATTGCCGCGCTGGTAGGCGATCCCGCCCGTACCGCCATGCTGGTTGCCCTCATGGCCGGTCGTGCGCTGACCGCGACTGAGTTGGCGAACGTCGCAGGGATCATGCCGCAAACGGCAAGCAGCCATCTTGGTCGCCTGACCGATGCCGGGCTGCTGACGGTCGAGCGGGAAGGGCGGCATCGGTATCACCGGCTCGCCTCGCCGACCGTCGCCACCATGATCGAGGGAATCATGGCGGTAGCGGCAGAGCCGGGAAACCGCCCAAATCGCACGGTGCGGACAGGGCCTCGCGACGCAGCGATGCGGCGGGCACGCTCCTGTTATGACCATCTTGCCGGCGAAATCGCCGTCGCGATGGCCGATCGCATGGGCGAGCATGGTCATATCCGACATTTGGCGGACGGCGGCGAGCTGACTGTCGGGGGTGTCGCCTTCCTTCGATCGATCGGGGTCGATGTGGATACCGCGCTGGCGCGGGTTACCCGGCGTCGGCTTTTCTGCCGCCCCTGTCTCGACTGGAGCGAACGCCGTCCGCATATCGCTGGCACGATCGGTGCCGCCTTGTTGACTGCCTGTTTCGAACAGGGGTGGATGCGGCCGATCGACGGTTCCCGGGCGGTCACGATAACGCGCTCGGGTACCCGCGCGCTCGACGCCAATTTCGGCATCGACCATGACGGCAGCGCGGATTGATGACCAGGAGCGGTGATACGCTGAGCCATAGGGCGAGCGCGTTCAATCCCGTGGCTGACTATCAGTGGCGGCGCCGCACGTTGAACACCGAGCTGCCAGGACCGAAGATCTAGGCTTCGCCCAGTTTCGCCACCAGCCCGGCCATTTCGTACACCGTCGCCTGCGAATCGAGCGACAGGCCCCGCGCGCTCGCCGCCAGGGCTCGCGCCGCGTCATAGCTGTCGAGCGCGGTTTGCAGCCGCCGCCCCTGCCGCGACGGCGCGACCGAGGCGATGAAGGCTGGCGCCCGGTCGAGAAACGCCTCGTAGCGCGGTTGGGCCGCCTTGAGCGCGAGCAGCTTGGCCAGCTTGGTCCGCCGCGCATTGCCCGGATCGCCATCGCGCGCGATCTCGGCCAGGGCATCGTCCAGCTTGGCCAGTTCCAGCCCGGCAAAGCCCAGCGCCCGGCCCGGCGCACCCTGCCCGGCCTTTACCAGCGCGGCGATCTCGGCATCGTCGCACTGCGGCAGTTCCGCCCGCAGCACGCCGGTCATCACCTTGTCGTCGAGCGGATCGAAGCGCAGCAGCCGGCAGCGCGACCGGATCGTCGGCAGCAGCCGGCCCGGCGCATGGCTGATCAGCAGGAAGATCGTGCCGGCGGGCGGCTCCTCGAGGTTCTTGAGTAGCGCGTTCGCCCCGCCCCGCTCGAGATCGTCGATCGCGTCGATCAGCACGACCCGCCGTGACGACATGGACGGCGTCGTCGCGAACATCGGCTGGAGCGCGCGGACCTGAGCGATAGTGATGCTCCGCGCGAGATCCTGTCCCGGCTTGTCGGCATCCTTGGGCTGGCGCGCCAGCTCGCGATAATCGGGGTGCGACCCGGCCGCGATCAGCGATCGGGTGCGATCGCCCTCGGGGACGTCGAACCCCGGCGGGAGGGTGCCGGGCGAGGCGCCTTCCGCCAGCAGGCGCAGGGCCGCCGCTTTCGCAAAGCTGGCCTTGCCCACGCCTTCGGGCCCGGCGAACAGCCAGGCATGGTGCAGCGCGCCGCTCTCCATCGCCGCCGCGAAGGCCGCATGCGCCGCGTCGTTGCCGGCCGGCAAGGTCACGGCAGCAGGTCTTCCAGATTGGCGAGCAGGGCCTCGGTCACCGTGTCGGGCGTGCCCGATGCGTCGATCAGCCGTACCCGCTCGGGCTCGTGCTCGGCGAAACGCCGGAACGCTGCCGCGACATCGGCATGGAAGGCATCGCCCCGCGCCGCGAAGCGATCGGCTCCTGCCCCATCGCGGATCTCGGCCCGGGCGCGCCCCTGTTCGGGCGGGACTTCGAGTATGAAGGTCCGGTCGGGCAGCAGCCCGCGCGAGCCGAAAGCGTGCAGCGCGAGCACGGCGGCATCGTCGATCCCGCCCGCCACGCCCTGATAGGCACGCGAACTGTCGATGAACCGGTCGCATATCACCCAGGTCCCGGCGCCGACCGCCGGGCGGATCATCTTCTCGACATGGTCGGCGCGGGCGGCGGCGAACAGCAAAGCTTCGCTATGCGGGCTCCAGCGTGTGACCTCGCCCTGCATCAACAGGCCGCGGATCGCCTCGGCGCCCTCGCTGCCGCCGGGCTCGCGGGTCACCAGCGTCTCGATGCCGCGCGCGCCCAGCGCCTCGGCCAGCCGCTTCGCCTGAGTCGATTTGCCGGCCCCCTCCCCGCCCTCGAGCGAGATGAAGCGACCCATGGTCACCCGCCGAACAGGCCCTTGAGCCCGGCCCAGGCGCGACCGAAAAAGCCCGCCTCGGCGACGTCGTTCTCGGCGACCAGCGGCAGCTTCTGGGGCTGCATGTCGGGGGTCGTGACGATCAGGTCGGCGATATGCTGACCGGCCTTGATCGGCGCCTTGATCGGGCCGTCATAGACGACGCGGAGCTGGAGCTCGGGTGCGACGCCCGACGGGAGCGTGACGGTCAGATTGTCGGGCGCGACCAGGCCGACCGTATTGGCGCTGCCCAGCTGGACCTCGGCCGTCTCGACCTTGCGGCCCTTCGCCACGATCGGCTTGGCCTGCCAGGCGCGGAAGCCCCAGTTCATGAACTTGACCGATTCCTCGATCCGCTGGTTCGCGCTGGTCAGGCCGGCCATCACCATGACGAGGCGGCGGCCATTCTGCTGGGCCGATCCGGTGAAGCCATAACCCGCTTCCTCGGTATGGCCGGTCTTCAGCCCGTCGGCACCCGCGACGCGGCCAAGCAGCGGATCGCGGTTCGCCTGAGTGATGTCGGCGCCCGCGCCAAGGGTCTTGCCCCAGGTGAAGTTCGGCAGGGAGTAGAACTTCTTGTAGAGCTGCGGGTGATCCTGGATCGTCGCCGCCGCCAGCTTGGCCAGATCACGCGCGGTGACATAGGTCACGCCCTCGTCAGGCCAGCCGTTCGAATTGCCGAAATGGCTGTTGGTCAGGCCCAGCTTCGCCGCCCGCTGGTTCATCAGATTGGCAAAGGCTTCCTCGGTCCCGGAAATGCCCTCGGCCAGCACGACGCAGGCGTCATTGCCCGACAGGGTGACGATACCCTTGAGCAGATTCTCGACGCTCACCTTCTCACCGGGAGAGAGGAACATGGTCGAACCCGCTGCGGGGCCATGCCATTTCTTCCAGGTGTCGGGGCTGACGTCGAATTGCTGGTCGAGCTTCAGCTCGCCGCGCTTGATCAGGTCGAAGGCGACATAGACGGTCATCATCTTCGCCATCGATGCGGGCGGCATGCGGCGATCGGCGTCCTTGGAAAAAAGGATCGCCCCCGTGGACAGGTCCGTCAGAAAGGCGACGGGCGCCGGCGTCGGGAAATCCGGCGCGGCGGCGACACTTGGGCAGGCCATCACGATCGCAAGGGCGGAGGCGGCGAGCAGTTTCTTCATGACAATAGTCCGTGACGCTAGGGGTTACTCGATAGTGCAGGATACGGGCATAGCCGCGCCGAAGCGCCTCGTCACGCCCGCGCTGGGCCAGCGTGTCGTGGCCGGAGGGACGATCGCGACCATGCCGCTATTGTTCGACGGCATCGGCGAGCAGCCCCACGGAAAGCGCGTAGAAATTGGAGCAATTATAGTCGAGGATCACCCGGTAATTGCCCGTCAGCAGATAGGCGGTCTTGCCTGGCCCGTCAGGCTCGATCAGCGTCGCCTGAACGCTGTCGCCCGGCCAGCCGCGCGCCTGCGGCACCAGGCCCATCGCGCGCCACTCCGCCATGGTCTTCCAGCCGCTGTGCCGCGCGAACACCCGCGGACAGCGCGGCGAGATCGTCCGGTTGGCG
The DNA here is from genome assembly GCF_056404755.1 of Sphingomonas sp. P2_B6. Taxonomy (NCBI): domain Bacteria; kingdom Pseudomonadati; phylum Pseudomonadota; class Alphaproteobacteria; order Sphingomonadales; family Sphingomonadaceae; genus Sphingomonas; species Sphingomonas sp. P2_B6. The sequence goes on along the minus strand of NZ_JBFUDK010000002.1, from coordinate 289,501 downwards.
ACGAGGTTGCGGTCGAAGCTCGCCGGCACGCTCACCGCCAGCCCCCAGGGCTGGCCTGGCCGCCAGCCGGCATTGGCGAAATAATTGCCGATCGAGGCCAGCGTGTCCGCCTCGCTCGTCCAGATATCGGCGCGCCCGTCCCCATCCCCGTCGCGCGCGAGGCGCAGATAGATGGACGGCAGGAATTGCGGTCCGCCGGTGGCACCCGCCCAGCTACCCTTGAGTTGAGAGATCGGCACGCCCCGGTCGACCATCAGCAGCGCGGCGATGAACTCGTCGGCGAACAGGTCGCGCCGCCGGCCTTCATAGGCAAGCGTGGCGAGCGCGCGCGGCAGGTCGAACCCGCCCATCACCTTGCCGTAATTGGTTTCATGCCCCCAGATCGCGACCATGATCGATTCGGGCACGCCGGTCTCGCGTTCGATCCGCGCCAGCCGCCCGCGCTGGGCAAGGAAGGCCTGTCGCCCGCGCGTGATCCGCGCCGTATCGACATGCTGTGCCTTGTAGGGCGCGAAGTTGGGGACGGCCGAGGGATTACTGGCGCTCCCCGGCTGGGCCCGGTCGAGTTCGATCACGCGGGTGTTGAGCGTCATCCCGGGCATCACGGCGTCGAGCGTGGCCCGGCTGACGCCCCGCGCCTCCGCCTGGCTGCGCAGCGTACCGAGGTAGGACTGGAAGCCGGCCTCGTCCTGCGCGGTCGCCGGATTGCTGGCGGAAAGACACAGGATCGCGGCAAGGGCCGCGCCCGTCTTGCTGAAATATGTGGATAATCCCGGCATGGCCGGACTCTGCCACAGCCCCCGCGCGACATGAACCCCTATCGTCGCAGGCCTTGCACAAAAGAGCCTGCGCGCATTAAGCGCATTGCGAGCGGAGAGGTGGCCGAGTGGTTTAAGGCAGCGGTCTTGAAAACCGCCGTGGGTGCAAGCTCACCGTGGGTTCGAATCCCACCCTCTCCGCCAACCGCTCACCGACGCTCCAGCGGCCCGACAAGGGTGTTCCACAACTGCAGCGGACACAGCTTTTCCCCCGCCGCGGTATCGCGACGAGGGAAAGCCTGGTTCATCGATGGTCATCGCGCCGATAGCGGCGCGCGACCTCTTACTTCTTGTTGAGGGTAAGCCCGCCAAAGCGCTTGTTGAAGCGCGCGACCTGGCCGCCCGAATCGAGCATCGTGCCGCGGCCGCCGGTCCATGCCGGATGCGCGAGCGGATCGATGTCGAGCGTCATCAAATCGCCTTCCTTGCCCCAGGTCGAGCGGGTCTCGAACTGGGTACCGTCGGTCATCTGCACCTTGATGGTGTGATAATCGGGATGGGTATCTTTCTTCACGTGCAAATCTCCGGGAATGCCGCTGGTTTCCGACCAGCAGCGAAGGCGCGGCCCCTAACAGAGCCAGGCAGTGAGTGCAACCTGCGGGATTGTCAGGCCTTGGGCGGATCCGTGATCATCGCCATGAACTTCGCTTCGGCGGCGAGCTTGCCGTCGACCGTCGCGCGTCCCGCGAATTTGGTGGCGCGGGCGCTCTTCTGCACGATCTCGACCTCGAGACGCAGCAAGACGCCTGGTTCAACCGGCTTGCGGAATTTCACCTCGTCGATCGACATGAAATAGACGAGCTTGCCCGAGCCCGCGAGGCCGAGCGATTCCACCGCGAGAATCCCCGCAGCCTGCGCCATCGCCTCGACGATCAGCACGCCGGGCATGATCGGCCGGCCGGGGAAATGCCCCTGGAAGAAACCCTCGTTGATCGTCACCGCCTTGATCGCCGCGATCGACCGGTCGAGGATGAGCTCCTCGACGCGGTCGACCAGCAGCATCGGGTAACGATGGGGAAGCGCCGCCATGACCCGCCCGATATCGAGCGGGCCCAGCGTTCCCGTCGTCACCGCGTCGGTCACCGGCCCTGCGGCCTCGGGGTCGTCGGCGCGGGGCGGCCGGCGGGTGCCGCGGGCGCCGGAGCGCCGGCGGCGGGAGCTGCTGCCTGACCCTGCTGGCCCTGAGCCTTGGGCTGCCAGGCGACCGGTGGCGGCACGGCGACGCTGGTCAGGGTGCGATCGATCTCGGCGCTGACCGCGGGCGTGATGTCGGCGGTGGCATCACCCAGCATGAGCACCGCTTCCGGTTTCACGATCAGGCCGACCTTGCGCGTCTTGACGACGCTGGTCACTGCATCGGGAACCTTGGAGCCGACCTGCTCCTGCAGATACAGGCGCGCGCGCGTGACGGGCTGCAGCATGCGGCCGAGCTCGGCCTGGCCTGCGGCCTGCTTCTGCTCGATCTGGGTTAGTTCCGGGCGCTTGCTGTCGCGCGCGCGCTGGATCTCGTCCTGCGAGAGCTGACCGTCATTGTTGGCGTCGAGCGCCTTCAGCAGCGGCTGGATCTCGGCGTTGATCACGTCGTTGCGCGCCTTTGCCTGGTCGATCTGCGCCTTGTAGGTGGTGTCGATCGTCGTCCAGGTGCTGGTCCAGACCTTCGAATTCTGCATGGCAGCATCCGGATCCAGCATCGCGACGGTCTGGGCCTGGGCGCCTGCCGCGGCAACCAGCAGGCCGGGCGCGACGAGCGCCGTGGCAAGCAGAACCTTCTTGTACGTCTTCATTAGAACTGTGTCCCTACGTTGAATGTGACGAGTTTCGTATCGTCGCTCGGGTTCTTGAGCAGGGCGTAGGCAACGTCGATGCGAAGCGGCCCGAACGGCGAATTCCAGTTGACGCCAGCACCCACCGAGAGGCGGGGCTTGGCCGAGTCACCACCGAAGCGTTCGAAGAACGGCGACGTGGGGCTCGTATAAACGGAGTTGATCGAACTGCCGGCGCAATCGGTGCCGCCGAGCGTCGCCGAATAGCCGACCGTACAGGTGGTGGCGAGGCCGGCATGATCCGCGTCGGTCGAGGGCACCACATACAATGGGCGCCCGCTGCTGTCGAACTGCGGGGTCTGGAGCGGCAGGACGGTCACCCGGCCGGTGACCGGGTCAGTGACCGTCGGGAAGGTCGCGGTCGGCGGCGGACGGGTGATGCCGAACAATGCGCCGGCCTGAAGATAGATGGACGGCCGCAGCCCCATTTCGCGCGCGCCCGCGCCGAGCGGAATCTCGAGCTCGATCCGGCCGAGATAATAAGCCCGGCCGCCGAGCGCGTCGTCGATGAACTGCGTGCGGTCGGTCTGCAGAATCTGATTACCGGCGCTGTCGGTGGTATAGCCGATGCGCTGAATGCGCGGGCCTACGCCGCGGATGTCGAAACCACGGAAATCCGGTTCACCCAGATAGAAGCGGTCGGTGATGCGGACCTTGTCGATCCCGTCGCCACGGCTCTTTTCGAGCGAGCGGATATAGCCGCCCTCCCCATTTGCCGACAGGATGAAGCCGCTGCCGACATTCCAGTATTTGGCGCCTTCGAACCGGGTGCGGACATATTTCACATCGCCGCCGAGCCCGGCGACGTCCGTGCTGAACACCAGGCGCTTGCCGGCGCTCGGGCGCAAACGGCTGTTCAGGCTGTCGTTGATCAGCGAGAAGCCGACCGACGACGTCACGCGGTTGCCGATCGCGTCGCACAGATAGCGTCCCGCAACCAGGTTGTTGCAGGTGCCCGCCGCCGTGAAATAGCTCGAGTCGAGCCCGACCTGATCATAGGAAAGGCCGTAGCGACCCGATAGCGACCAATATTCGGTAAGCGGCAGGCCGGCGCGGATCTGGAAGCCGGTCGAAACCTGCGTGTAGGTCGTCTGGCGCTCGTTGTTGATGCCGTAGTTGAACGCATTATAGTCGCGCCGGAAGATGTCGCCGCCAACGGCGATGTTCTTGTCGAACAGATAAGGCTCGGTGAAGCCCACTTCGACTGACTTCGAATAGCTCGAATAGTTGACGCTCGCGCGCAGCTCCTGGCCCTTGCCGCGGAAGTTGCGCTGACGGACCGACGCCTGGATGATGAAGCGCTCGAGGCTCGAATAGCCCGCGGAAAGCGACAGCTCGCCGGTCGACTTTTCCTCGAGATCGGCGGTGAGCACGACGCGGTCGGGCGCCGACCCCTGCGCCTTCTTGATCTCGAACTTCTCCTGGAAGAAGCCGAGCGAATTGATGCGGTCCTGCGAACGCTTGAGCTGGAAGCTGTTGAAGGCATCGCCCTCGGACAAGCGGATCTCGCGGCGGATCACCTTGTCCTGGGTCTGGGTGTTGCCGTTGATATCGATGCGCTCGACATAGGAGCGCTGCGCCGCCGCGATGTGGAAGTTGATCCCCATCGTCAGCGTGTCTTTGTCGCGGTTGTACTCGGGATTCACTTCCGTGAAGGCATAGCCGAACAGGCCGGTCGATTCGCTCAGGGAGTCGATCGCATCCTCGACCTGCTTGGCGTTGTACCATTCGCCCTTGTGCATCGGCAGCGTCGCGGCCAGCCGCTTGTTGTCGAAGTCGCGGATGTCGCTGTCGACGGTCACGTCGCCGAATTTGTAGCGCGGGCCCTCCTCCACCACATAAGTGATGATGAAGTCCTTCTTGTCCGGCGTCAGCTCGGCGACGGCCGAGGTCACGCGGAAATCGGCATAGCCTTCTGTCAGGTAGAACTGACGCATCTTCTGCTGGTCATAGGCCATACGATCCTGGTCGTAGCTCGTGTTCGAACTCAGGAGCGTGGTCAGGCGGGCCTGCTTGGTTGCCATCTCGCCGCGCAGCTTGCCGTCGGAGAACACCTCGTTGCCGAGGATGTTGATCTGGCGGACCTTCGACTTGGGGCCCTCGGTGATCTCGAACACCACATCGACGCGATTCTGGTCGAGCGCGACCATCTTCGGTTCCACGACCGCCGCGAAACGGCCCTGGCGCCGATACAGTTCGATGATGCGGCCGACGTCCTGCCGGACGGCGGTGCGGGTGAAGATCTGCCGCGGCGCGAGCTTGATCTCCTTCTTGATCTTGTCTTCCTTCAGCCGCTTGTTGCCCTCGAGCAGCACGCGGTTGATCACCGGGTTTTCACGGATGCGCAGCACGATGTCGCCCGATTCCGCGCCGCTGATCGACACATCGGCGAACAGGTCGCTGGCGTAGAGATCCTTGATCGCCTGATCGAGCGTCTCGTTGGTGAAGGCGGTGCCTACCCGGAGCTTGGTGTAGGACAGCACGGTGTCGGATTCGATGCGCTGCGATCCCTCGACGCGCAACGTCTTGATCGTCCGCGTCACCGGGGGGGCGACCTGCACCTCCGGCAAGGCTGGCGTCGTGGCGGCGGGTGTCGCGGGTGCCGGAGTCGTCTGGGCGCTCACGGCCATCGGCACGCCAGACAGCATCGTCCCCGCGAGAAGCAGGACGGTGGCGCGGGCGCCGAAACTTGAAACCTTGATCGCTGTCACTATCCCACCCCAGTCGGAGAAATTACGCGGGCCGCTCTTGAAAGCCTGCCCTGCCTCAACCACGTCAGCCGATCAACCCGGCCAATTTGTTCCACAACCCGAACGATCCGAGATCGTTGAACGTCACGAGGACCATCAGCGCCAGCAACGCCGCAAGGCCGCCGCGGAACGCCCATTCCTGCACCTCGGGCCCGACCGGCTTACGACGGGCCGCCTCGATCGCGTAGAAGAACAAATGACCGCCATCCAGCATAGGAACTGGCAACAGGTTGATGAATCCCAGATTAATCGACACCAGCGCGATCAGCCAGACAAAGGCCGGAAGACCGAGGGAAAGCTGCTCGCCGGACACTTTTGCGATGCTCAGTGGACCGCCCAGCTCCTTCACGGAGCGGCGGCCGGTGATGATCTGGCCGATCGTCTCGACCATCATGCTGACGATTTCGCCGGTCTGGCGCACCGCCACCTGAGGCGCCTCGGTCAGGCTCACCTGCACGAGTACCGGTTGCGAATTCTCGATCCCCAACCGGCCGATACGATACTCGTTTCCGAACCGGTCACGCTGGAGTTCCGTCGCGATGATCGCATTACGCTTTATCGGTGTCGTGCCCCGCACGAAATCAATGGTCACCGGTTCACCGGCCCTGATCTGTATGTAACGAACCATGTCGCTGAATGTTTCGACCGGGCGGCCGCTCAGCGCGACGATCCGATCGCCTGGTTGCAGGCCCGCTTTCGCGGCGGCACCGTTTGCGACGATTCTGCCGACAATGGTCGGCGTGCGGCTGTCGCCATAAGCAAGCGCGAATCCGGCCAGGATCAGGATGGCGATGACGAAATTGGTAACCGGCCCCGCCGCGACGATGATCGCCCGCTGCCATACCGGCTTCGAGGGGAAGGTCCGTGCGCGTTCCTCGGGCGGCAGCAACAGCCAGTCCGCGTCGGGCACGCTTGCCGGGTTCATGTCGCCGGCGAAGCGCACATAGCCGCCGAGCGGAAGCCAGCCGAACTTCCAGCGCGTACCGCGCTTGTCGGTAACGCCGAAGACCTCACGCCCGAAGCCGATCGAGAAGGCCTCCACCTTCACCCCGAACAGCCGCCCGGCAAGGTAATGGCCCATCTCGTGAAGGAACACGAGCGGCCCGATGACGAGCGCAAAGGCAAGGATAGTCAGCAACAGGCCGGGGCTGTGGATCAAGCGACGCAGTCCTTTACACGCTCGCCCGCAAGCCTTCGTGCTTCAGCGTCCACGGTCAGGACGTCATCAAGCGTTGCGGGGGCGGGCGGATCGTAGCGATCGAGGGTATCGGAGACGATTGCGGCAATTTCGAGGAAGCCGATGCGCCGCGCCAGGAAGGCGGCCACCGCGATCTCGTTGGCCGCGTTCAGGATCGCCGGCCGGGCGCCACCGGCGTCGAGGGCTCGGCGCGCCAGCGCCAGCGCCGGAAAGCGTTCGGGGTCCGGCGCCTCGAAATCCAGGCGCCCGATCGCGACCAGATCGAGCGGGGCCATCGGCGTTGCCATCCGGTCGGGCCAGGCAAGACAATGCGCGATCGGCGTACGCATATCGGGCGGCCCGAGCTGCGCGAGGGTCGACCCGTCGACATATTCGACCATCGAGTGAATCACTGACTGCCGGTGGAGGATGATCTCGATCCGGTCGGACGGCACCGGAAACAGGCGCGCGGCCTCGATCAGTTCCAGGCCCTTGTTCATCATCGTCGCCGAATCGACCGATATCTTGGCCCCCATCGACCAATTGGGGTGCGCGACCGCCTGCTCCAGCGTCACCGCGCGCATCTTCTCCGTCGGCCAGTCGCGGAACGGGCCGCCGCTGGCCGTCAGGATGATGCGCCGGACTCGTTCGGGCCGGCTGAAATCGAAGCACTGGAAAATCGCATTATGCTCGGAATCGGCCGGCAGCAGCGTCGCGCCGTGATGCGCCGCGGCGGCGAGCACGACATCGCCCGCCGACACCAGTGGTTCCTTGTTGGCGAGGATCACGGTGCCGCCCTGCCCGATTGCCGCCATGATGGGTTCGAGGCCGGCGCAACCGACGATCGCGCCCATGGTGATGTCGGCACCCATCGCGGCCGCCTCGGACAAGCCCGCCCGCCCGCCCGCCGTTGCGATGCCGGAGCCGACAAGTGCCGCCCGCAAATCGGGCAGGCAGCTTTCGTCCGCAACCACCGCGATCCGCGCATTGGTGCGGATCGCTGCCCTGGCGAGCTTTTCGGCGTCGCAATTGGCGGTCAGCGCCAGAACGCCGAACCGTTCGGGCTCGCGCTCGATCAGATCCAGTGTGGACGTACCGACCGATCCGGTTGCGCCGAGAATGGTGACGGTCTTCACCGATATAACTCCGGCAAAATGACGAGCAACGCGGCGAGCGGTGCGACCGGCACCATCCCGTCAAGGCGATCGAGGATGCCGCCATGGCCGGGCAACAGGTTGCCGCTGTCCTTCACCCCGGCACGGCGTTTCAGCCAGCTCTCGAACAGGTCGCCGGCCTGTGCGACGATCGCGAGCAGCGGCGTCGCCAGTGTCAGCCGCCATGGCAGGCCGTGCAGGAAATGCAGTGATACCGCGAACATCGTCGCGAGCAGGACGCCCCCCGCCAGGCCGGCCCAGGTCTTGTTGGGGCTGATCATGGGGGCAAGCTTCGCGCCGCCGATCGCGCGGCCACTGAAATAGGCGCCGATATCGCACACCCATACAAGGGCGAGCGCCCAGAAAGTGAAGACGATCCCGTCGTCCTGCTTGCGGATCAGGAGGAGCGCGAGGATCGGCAATCCAACATAGACCGCTCCCAGCGCGAGGGTCGGGCGCCGCTGGACGATGACGATGAAGAAGGCGGCGGCCGCGATCAGTCCCAGCGCGAAGAAATCGGGGCCGGCCGCTATCGGCGCCATGATCGCCAAGGGCACGGACAAGGCGAACTGAGCCAGCCTTTTCTGCGATGCCGAGGCGCCGTCGAGATCGGCCCATTCGGCCATCATGAACAGCCCGAGCACCGAACATAATATCCAGAAGACGATGCCGCCGAGCCACAATGCCACAAGCGCGACCGCGACCAGGGCCAGGCCGACAACGGTGCGAAGCGCCAGGTCGGACGGTCGCTTGGTCGGTGAATCGGTGTTCACAGGCCTCCGAAGCGGCGCTGGCGGCTGCCGAACGCCGCCACTGCGTCCGCCAGGGTCGCGGCGTCGAAATCGGGCCAGAGCGTATCGACGAACAGCAATTCGGCATAAGCCGCCTGCCACAGCAGGAAGTTCGACAGCCTTACCTCCCCTGAGGTCCGGATCAGCAGGTCGAGCGGCGGAAGGTCGCTGGTGTCGAGTTCGGCCTCGATCGCGTTCGCGTCGATCTGCGATGGGTCGAGCGTCCCGTCACGCACCTTTTCAGCCAGGCGCCGCGCGGCAGTCGCGATTTCCGCCTGTGCGCCATAGTTGAGCGCGATCACCAGGATCGGGCCGGTATTGGTGGAGGTTCGCGCAATCGCGTCGTCGACCAGCGTCACCAGATCGGGCGAAAAGCGCCGATAATCGCCGATCACCCGCAGCCGGACATTCTCCTGCGCCATCTCGTTGAGATCGGTGCGGATGAACAGCCGCAACAGGCCCATCAGGTCGCTGACCTCGTCCTCGGGACGGCGCCAGTTCTCCGACGAGAAGGCGTAGAGCGTCAGCGCCTCGATCCCCATCGCGCGGGCAGCACGGGAGACGCGACGGACCGCCTCGACGCCCTGACGATGCCCGGCGATGCGCGGCAAATGCCGCTTCTTCGCCCAGCGGCCATTGCCGTCCATGATGATCGCGACATGGCGCGGCAATATGGTCGCGCCTCCGGCCGGGATCGGTGCCATGGCGGGCGACGAGCTCACTTGCCCAGGATTTCCTTTTCCTTGGCGGAAGCCGCGGCATCGATATCGGCAATCGTGCTGTCGGTCAGCTTCTGGACCTCGGTTTCGTGGCGCTTGCGCTCGTCTTCGGAGAACACGCCCTTCTTCTCGTCGGTCTTCAGATTGTCATTGCCATCGCGGCGCACGTTGCGCGCGGCGATACGCGCCTTTTCGGCATATTGGCCGGCGAGTTTCGCCAGTTCCTTGCGGCGCTCCTCGGTCAGGTCCGGGATCGGCAGGCGCAGCGTAGTGCCGTCGACGATCGGGTTGAGGCCGAGGCCTGCCGAACGGATCGCCTTGTCGGCCGGGCCGACATTGGACTTGTCCCATACCTGCACCGAGAGCATGCGCGGCTCCGGCGCCGAGACGGTCGCGATGGTGTTGAGCGGCATGTGCGAACCATAGACCTCGACGGTCACCGGATCGAGCAGTGAAGTCGAGGCACGGCCGGTGCGAAGACCGCCCAGATCGTGCTTCAGTGCCTCGACCGCGCCCGCCATGCGGCGTTCGAGATCGGCCTTGTCATAGGCGGCCATTGGCTTCCTCCTCTTCGTTGCGGACGATCGTCGATGTGCCCTCGCCCCGCAGGACGGCGGCGAGATTGCCCTCGCCGCGGATGTTGAACACGACGATCGGAATATTGTTCTCGCGGCACAGCGCCACGGCGGCTGCGTCCATTACCTTGAGATTGTCGGCAAGTACCCGGCCGAAGCTCAGGCTCTCATAGCGCGTGGCGCTCGGCACGATCTTGGGATCGGCATTGTACACGCCGTCGACGCTGGTGCCCTTGAACAGCGCGTTGCAGTTCATCTCGGCGGCGCGGAGCGCGGCGGCAGTGTCGGTGGTGAAGAACGGATTGCCGGTGCCGGCCGCGAAGATCACGATCCGGCCCTTCTCGATATGTCGTTCGGCGCGCCGGCGGATATAGGGCTCGCACACGCTGGCCATCGGGATTGCCGACTGGACCCGGGTCTGCACCCCGATCTTCTCCAGCGCGTTCTGCACGGCGAGCGCGTTCATCACCGTCGCCAGCATGCCCATATAATCGGCGCTGGTCCGGTCGAAGCCCTTGGCCGCCGCCGCGAGGCCGCGAAAGATATTGCCGCCGCCAACGACCAGGCACAGCTCATGCCCGGCCTCCTTGGCGGCCTTGATCTCGCCCGCGACGCGGTCGACGGTTGCCGGGTCGATACCGAACTGGTTCGGGCCCATCAGGACCTCGCCAGACAATTTCAGCAGGATGCGTTTGAAGCGAGGTGTCGTCACAAGTTCCAACATGCTGAGGGTCTGGGCGGCGCGGACCTTAGTATCGCGTCATCGCGATGCCAAGCGATGATACCGCTCGGGAACGGTGCAAATCCGATGCATGATTTGCCCGGAATCGTTATATCACAGATACTTAAGCTGCAACATATGAGAAGGGCGAGGTCGGCACTGCCGAACCCCGCCCCTCTGATGCGATGTCGAAGCGATCAGACGCCGGCTGCGGCCGCGACTTCAGCCGCGAAATCGCTGACTTCCTTCTCGATGCCTTCGCCGAGCTGAAAGCGGACATAGTCTTTCAGTACGATCGGCTTGCCGGCTGCCTTGGCGGCGTTGGCGACGACGTCGGAGATCTTGGTCTTGCCGTCCATCACCAGCAGCTGGCTGACCAGCGCGTTCTCCTTGCGGTACTTGGCGATCGCGCCTTCCACCATCTTGGCGATGATATCCGCCGGCTTGCCCGATTCGGCGGCCTTTTCGGTCGCGATCGCGCGCTCGCGCGCGACGATCTCGGGGTCGAGGCCATCCTCGTCCAGCGCCAGCGGAAAGGCAGCTGCGATGTGCATCGCGATCTGCTTGCCGAGCGGCTCGAGCACATCGGCGCCGGCCTCGCTCTCGAGCGCGACGAGCACGCCGATCTTGCCGAGACCCGGAGCGGCCGCGTTATGGACATAGGGAACGATCGCGCCCGCGGTCACTTCGAGGCGCTTCGCACGGCGAATCGTCTGATTCTCGCCGATCGTCGCGATATTGTTGGTCAGGATCTCTTCGACGGTCTTGTCCCCAAGCTGCGCCGACTTGATCGTGTCGAGCGAATCGCCCAGTTCGAGCGCGACTGAGGTCACGTCGCGCACGAACGTCTGGAACTGCGCGTTCTTCGCGACGAAATCGGTCTCGGAATTGACCTCGACCGCGGCGCCCCTGGTGCCGGAAACCTCGACGCCCACCAGGCCCTCGGCCGCGGTGCGGCTGGACTTCTTGGCGGCAGCGGCCAGGCCCTTGGTGCGCAGCCAATCGATCGCGGCGGTCATGTCGCCGCCGGTTTCGGTCAACGCCTTCTTGCAGTCCATCATGCCGGCGCCGCTCTGCTCGCGCAGATCCTTCACCGCTGCTGCCGTGATCTCGGCCATGTCTCTTGTCCTCTTGTGCTTCGGATATGGTTGCGGACGGGGAAAGGCCTGCGCCCTACCCCGCCCGTATTTCAGTTCAGCGACGCTCAGGCGTCGAGCTGACGCTCTTCCTCGGCGGCAGCTTCGGACGCCACGGCTTCGTCAGCTGCCGGAGCAGCTTCAGGGGCCGGCGTGAAGTCGATCGCCTCGACTGGCTCGGCGGCTGGCGCCGGCTCGATCGTCAGGGCTTCCTCGACCGGCGGCGCGTCCATCGCGCCGACATCGACGCCGCGGCGAGCGACCTGCTCGTTGCCGCCACGGGTCGCGGCGATCGCGATCGCCTCGCAATACAGGCGGATGGCGCGGCTTGCGTCGTCATTGGCGGGAACCGGGAAGGCGATGCCGTCCGGCGACACGTTCGAATCGAGGATCGCGACCACCGGGATGCCCAGGGTGTTGGCTTCCTTGATCGCCAGCTCTTCCTTGTTGGCGTCGATCACGAACATCACGTCCGGAATGCCGCCCATGTCGCGGATGCCGCCGAGCGACAGCTCGAGCTTGTCCTTCTCGCGGGTGAGCTGAAGCACTTCCTTCTTGGTCAGGCCGTGCGTGTCGCCCGAAAGCTGCTCCTCGAGCGTCTTGAGGCGCTTGATCGAGTTGGAGATGGTCTTCCAGTTGGTGAGCATGCCGCCCAGCCAGCGATGGTTGACGAAATGCTGGCCCGAACGGCGGGCCGCGTCGGCGACGGGCTCCTGCGCCTGGCGCTTGGTACCGACGAACAGCACCTTGCCGCCGGCCGCGACCGAGGCATTCACGAATTCGAGCGCGCGCGCGAACAGCGGCACGGTCTGCGAAAGATCGAGGATATGGACGCCGTTGCGGTCGCCAAAGATGTAAGGCTTCATCTTCGGGTTCCAGCGGTGGGTCTGGTGGCCGAAATGCGCGCCCGTTTCGAGCAATTGCTGCATGGTGACGACTGGTGCCGCCATAAGATAGTTCCTTTCCGGTTGTGCCTCTGGGAAGCGAGTAATCCGGATTGCTCCGGACACCGGCGATGTGTGCTTCCCATGCGGTGTGAAGGCGCGCCACTTAGCGAAGCCCTTCGTGTAAATCAAGCATTGACAATGAGAACACTAAGAGAACATATAGTGCTCACAGCGGGCACATGGAACGGAACACCGGCTCGCCCGGTTTTTTGAATCCGGTTTCTGCCCACGCAATCAGGGAGTTGGGCGATGATGACGGTTCTCGGTATCCTGGTTTTCGCCGGCGCCCTTGCGGCTGCCGTTTCGGTGTTCGCGTTCACGCTGGTTCCGGCGCTGCCGCGAGTCATTGCCCTGCTCCGCGGCGAAGCCGATCCGGCTTATGCTCCCGCACCGATGCTGATCCTCAGCGATCGTCGCCTTCGCGCCCGCCTTCGCTCGGTACCGGCAGGAGCAATTGCGGGTCGGCGGCAGGCGCTCCGCGCAGCCGCCTGACCCGCCGATAGGCATTGATGCTGAACGGCATGGTCGCGAGATAGGCAATGCAGACCAGCGACAGCGTATGCCATGGCGCCGAGATCAGCGCCGCGCCCAGGATCACGACGATCACGATCGCCTCGAACCGGATATTGTTGCGCAGCTTGAGCGACGACCAGCTGTACGTCGCAAAGCTCGACACCATCAGGGTCGCGACGAACCCGACCCAGGGCGCCACCAGCAGGGGCGAGCGCAGCCAGGGCAGGTCATTCCAGAAAGACAGATAGAGCGGCAGCATCGCCAGCMCSGCGCCCGCCGGYGCCGGAATGCCGGTCAGGAAACCCGCCGATTTGTGCGGCTGCTCGGTCACGTCGATATTGGCGTTGAACCGGGCAAGACGCAGCGCGCAGAACACGGCGAAGACCAGCGCGACCAGCCAGCCGACGCGCGGCAACTCCTTCAGCGACCAGAGATAGAGGATCAGCGCCGGCGACACGCCGAAGGAGATCGCATCCGACAGCGAATCGAGCTCGGCACCGAACCGGCTCTCTCCCCGCACCAGCCGCGCGACGCTGCCGTCGAGCCCGTCGAGCACGCCGGCGATCATGATCATCGTCACCGCCAGTTCCCAATGGCCTTCAGTCAGAGGCAGGCCGCTGCTCGCCGAGATGGCGAAGCGGATACCGGTCAGGCCGAAGCACAGGGCAAGCGCGGTGACCGCGTTGGGGGCGACCGCGCGTAGCGGGAGGCCGCGCGGCGTTCGCCTGGCGAGCGGGCGCCTCATCGGATGCCCGTCATTGCGCGATGCCGGTCGCGGCGCTCATGCCTGGCCGGCCGAGGATGGTCTCGCCCGCGACACTGCGCTGGCCGAGCGCGACCTGGGGTGCGATATCGTCGGGTAGATAGACGTCGACCCGGCTGCCGAAGCGGATCAGGCCGACGCGCTGGCCGGTCGCGACCATGTCGCCGGGCTTCACGAAGCCGACGATGCGCCGCGCGACCAGCCCGGCGATCTGGGTGAAGCCGATGCGGCGGCCATCGCGTCCCTCCACCACGATATGCTGACGCTCATTCTCTTCGCTCGCCTTGTCGAGATCGGCGTTGAGGAACTTGCCCGAGATATAGACGACCTGGCGGATCGTGCCTGCGATCGGGGTGCGGTTGATATGCACGTCGAACACCGACATGAAGATCGAGACGCGCACCAGCGGCGCATCGCCCAGGCCGTTCTCGCCGGCCAGCTCGCGCGGTACCGGCACACGCTCGATCATGGTGATCAGCCCGTCGGCAGGCGCGATGATCAGGCCCTCCCCTTGCGGCGTGACGCGTACCGGATCGCGGAAGAACGCCGCGACCCACACGGTCAGCCCGACCAGCGGCCAGGCCATGAACCAGCCGAACCACCACAGCGCCAGCAACGTGACCGCGCCGGACAGGAGAACATATTTGCGCCCCTCGGGATGCATGTCGGGAAAGCGCCATTTGATCGCGGGCGTGTCCGACGGCGGCGTGTCTAGTGAAGCCATCGACGCGGTCTATCTCGTGCGCCCCCTCAAGACAATGATGCCCGTGGCCGACGGCCGAAGACGACCGGTGAGAAAAGGTCGCCACGACGATGTTGATCCGCGCGTGCCTTCCTCCTAGACGCACCTCGAAACCTCCCCCTCTTGAAAGCGAGTATCGATGGCGAAGATCAAGGTGAAGACGCCTGTCGTGGAGATCGACGGCGACGAGATGACGCGGATCATCTGGCAATGGATTCGCGAGCGCCTGATCCTCCCCTATCTCGACATCGATCTCGATTATTACGATCTGGGCATCCAGAAGCGTGACGAGACCGACGACAAGATCACCGTCGACAGCGCCAAGGCGATCCAGAAATACGGCGTCGGCGTGAAGTGCGCGACGATCACCCCGGACGAGGCGCGCGTCGAGGAATTCGGTCTCAAGAAGATGTGGAAGTCGCCCAACGGCACGATCCGCAACATCCTGGGCGGTGTCGTGTTCCGCGAGCCGATCGTGATGAAGAACGTGCCTCGCCTGATCCCGGGCTGGACTCACCCGATCGTCGTCGGTCGCCACGCCTTTGGCGACCAGTATCGCGCGACCGATTACCGCGTCCCCGGCCCCGGCAAGCTGCGCCTGGTGTTCGAAGGCGACGACGGCACCGTGATCGACGAGGAAGTGTTCCAGTTCCCGTCCTCGGGCGTCGCCATGGCGATGTACAATCTCGACGATTCGATTCGCGATTTCGCCCGCGCCTCGATGCATTACGGCCTCAATCTCGGCTGGCCGGTCTATCTCTCGACCAAGAACACCATCCTCAAGGCCTATGACGGCCGCTTCAAGGATCTGTTCGCTGAGGTTTTCGAGAGCGAATTCAAGGACAAGTTCAAGGAAGCTGGCATCGTCTATGAGCATCGCCTGATCGACGACATGGTCGCATCGGCGCTCAAATGGCATGGCGAGTTCGTCTGGGCCTGCAAGAATTACGACGGCGACGTCCAGTCGGACCAGGTCGCGCAGGGCTTCGGCTCGCTCGGCCTGATGACCTCGGTGCTGCTCACGCCCGACGGCAAGACGGTCGAGGCCGAAGCGGCGCACGGCACCGTCACCCGCCACTTCCGCATGCACGAGCAGGGCAAGGCGACGTCGACCAACCCGATCGCGTCGATCTTCGCCTGGACCGGTGGTCTCAAATATCGCGGCAAGTTCGACGGCACCCCCGAAGTTACCGAGTTCGCCGAGCTGCTCGAGAAGGTCTGTGTCGACACGGTCGAGAGCGGCAAGATGACCAAGGATCTCGCGATCCTGATCGGCCCGGATCAGCCCTGGATGACCACGGAACAGTTCTTCGAGGAAGTGCGCATCAACCTCGAACAGGCCATGGGCGCCTCGAAATAACGGCACCTGCCGGAAGCGCTGACACCGCCCGCTACATCCAACGGGGTGTAGCGGGCGGTTTTTTATTGGAGCCGGGCGCGGACAATCGACACTTAAGCGTCCTTCACCGGCTGACAAACCGTCCCCGGGGTGGTTAAGTACCCCCATGGCAATGGGATTGGATAATAAGGGCTTCAGCGATGCCCTGGTAATTTTGGGGGCCGCGGGCCTGGTCATTCCGGCATTTGCGCGGTTGAAGATCAGCCCGGTCATCGGGTTCATCCTGGTCGGGCTGCTCGTCGGCCCGTCCTGTCTCGGGGCGCTCGTCGGCGACTATCCCTGGCTTTATTACCTCACCATCTCCGACCCGCATTCGATCGAGCCCTTCGCTGAATTCGGCATCATCCTGCTGCTCTTCTCGATCGGACTGGAGCTGTCGCTCAAGCGATTATGGTCGATGCGAACTCTCGTGTTCGGCACCGGCGCGGCCGAACTGATCGGCTCGGGCCTCATCATCGGCCTGGCGATCCATTTCACCGGCTTGGGCTGGGCCGGCTCGATCGGCCTCGGTTTCGCCCTCGCTCTCTCCTCCACCGCGCTGGTGCTGCCGATCGCCGGCACGAGCAGTCCCGTCGGGCGCTCCGCCTTCGCGATGCTGCTGTTCGAGGATCTGGCGCTTGTCCCGATCATCTTCGTGCTGGCGGCGCTCGGCCCCGGCGCGGGCGATGGCTGGGCGCCGGTCGTGCGGGTGATCGGCGGCGGTGTGCTGACCATCGCCGTCATGTTCATCGGCGGCCGCGTGGTGCTGCCCCGCCTCTTCGCTCAGGCCGCGCGGACCAAGAGCCCGGAACTGTTCCTTGCCGCCTCGCTGCTCGTGGTCATCGTCGCCAGCCTGGCGACGGCCGCGGTCGGCTTGTCGCCGATCGTCGGCGCCCTGCTCGCCGGCGTGCTGATCGCCGAGACCGACTATCACAGCGAAGTCGAAGTGATGACCGCGCCGTTCAAGGGCCTCGCGCTCGGCGTGTTCCTCATCACCGTGGGCATGAGCCTCGATCTCGGCTCGATCATGGAGAATTGGCCGGCGCTGGCCGCGGCGATCGTCGCGGTGGTGGCGGTGAAGGCGTTGGTCACCTTCGGCCTGCTCAAGCTTGCCGGCATCCGCAACGGCGTCGCCGCGGAGACCGGCCTGTTGATGGGCAGCCCCTCCGAGACCACGCTGATCGTGCTCGGCACCGCCGCGGCGGCCGGCCTGATCCTGCCCGCGACCGCGAGCTTCTGGCAGACGGTCACCGCGATCGGCCTGACCATCACGCCCCTGCTCGCCTGGCTCGGCCAGAAGGTGGCGCGCCGGATCGAACTGCGCGCCGGCGGCGACGCGCCCGAGGCGGAGATATCCGCGGAGGGGCCCGGTACGGTTGTCATCGGCTTCGGCCGCGTCGGGCGCATGGTGGCTGACATGCTCAAGGTGCACGGCCAGCCCTTCATCGCGGTCGAGGCCGATATCGACGCAGTGAAGGCAGCGCGCGCCGACGGTTATCCCGTCATCTTCGGCGACGTCGCGCGGTCGGAGCTGGTCGACCGCCTCAATCTCGGCCGTGCCAGGGCGCTGATCCTGACGATGGACGATCCGGTCCTGTCGGTGCAGCTGACGCGCCGGGTGCGCGGCTGGGTGCCCGACCTGACCATCGTCACCCGCGCCCGCGATACCGCGCACGCCGCCGAACTCTACCGCGCCGGCGCGACCGACGCGGTGCCCGAGACGCTGGAGAGCTCGCTGCAATTGTCCGAGGCGCTGCTGGTCGATCTCGGCATCGCCGTCGGCCCGGTCATCGCCTCGATCCACGAGAAGCGCGACGAACTGCGCAAGGAGATCAAGGAAGCGGCCGACATGGTACGCGAACCGCGCCTGCGCCGCGCGCGCAAGGCGACTGTCGAAACCTGATCAGCCCTGGGTCGCCGTCCCGGCCACGACATAGAGCGTGACCAGCATCCCCGCGAGCACCGCGCCGGGCCGATGGCTGCCGGTACGGCTCCAGGCAAAGGTCATGATCGAACCGACGGCGGCCAGCACCGGCACGAACTGGATCGCGATGACGGTGGTCAGCGGATCGAAGCCGGTCACCAGCGTGCCGGTCGCGAAGAAGGTGCCGTAGACGAGACCCAGCAGCACGAGGAACCCGCCGCACAGGATCAGCATGGCCGAGACATATCGGGCCAGGGCTCCGTCGCGCATGACCGTCAGCGAGCGCAGCACGCGCCCGGTCATCAGGAAAGCCAGCGTGATCGGCACGACATAGATCAGCGCGATCAGCCATTGCCGGGCGCTTGGCGGCTTCACCGCCACGACCCAGAAGCGGAGGTCCGTCAACAACAGTCCCTGCACTACCGCCAGGACCAGATAGGCGGCCAGCGTTACCAGGAGTGCGAGCAGGATCGTCCTGACCCAATCCGCCCCCGGCTCCTGCCCGGCAAGGCTCCGCCGCCCGAACAGCCAGGTGAGCCCTGCCCCAACCAGCGCCCACACCGTGACCTGAGTCGTCACCGTCTGCGGCAGGATCGCCGTCGCCGGCACCAGCAGGAAGATCGCGATGAAGGCCGGGAAGAAGGTCAGCATCGGCACAGCGGCGGCGACGATGGCCCTGCGCCACCATCGCGCATCCCGGCCGGGCCCTGCGGCAACGGCCTCGCCGCGCAGCGAGGCAAAGAAGCGAGACGCCAGCAACAGATCGAACAGCCCGAGCACCAGCGGCACGAATCCGAGCAGGCCGATACCCGTTCCGATCTCCTTCCAGAACCAGATCTGGTCGGCGACGGGGCGCGGATGGCCGCCGGTGAGGGTGCGCGCAAACCAGTCGGTCGCGTCCCCGATCGCCGTCGCCGAGATGTGATCGCCCGGGTGCGTGGTAGAGGGCTGCATCAGATAACGCGCCGTGCCCGCCGGGATCGATCCATAGAGCTTTCCGGGCTGCACCGTCTCCATCGTGCCGAACAGCTGCTTCAGCTTGCCGCTTTGCCCGACATCCATGGCACGCGGGGCGCCCCACATCAGCTGCGAGAATTCGTCGTACCGGCTATAGACCAGCCCGAGATTGCGCGGCCATGCGGGCGTGCCCTCCTTGGCATAGGGCGCGCCGGTGGACGATCCTTCAAGCACGATCGCGCGATAGGCGTCAGGCATCGCCGCCGCCGCGGCGAGCACGGTCCAGCCACCCATGCTGTGCCCCTCCAGCCCGATCTGGTCCTTGTCGACGAACGGCAGCGAGCGGAGATAGGCGAGCCCGTCCGGCCCGCCAAAGCCGTTCGAGAATGCCTTGCCGCCGCTATAGCCATGCCCGGTCTGGTCCATCGCCAGCACGACATAGCCGCGCCGCGCGAACTCGATCGCAAAGCCGTCCTGCATTTCGCGCGAATTGATATAGCCATGCACCGCGAGCACGCCCGGCGCCGGGCTGGCCGGGCCCGCGGTCGCCGGCACATAAAGCAGCGCGCTCATCTCCGTGCCGTCCGCGCCCCTGAAGCGGATATCGCTCACGCGCGTACCGCCGGAGGTCTGGATCGCGCTGGCGAGCAGGGCGCCGCCGAGGATCATCGCCAGCCCGATCGCCGCCAGTACCCAGCCCGGCCAACGCCGAACCGCCGAGGGCGAATCGAGATCGGCCGAAGCCTGCTGCTGGCTGTCCATTACATCCCTCCCCCATCGGGCCCGGTCGCACGGCGCCGGCGCTCTCCGACGACGTCATGCGCCACCGGACGAACCCTGTCGAGACGATGTCAAAATTGCCCAAGCCGCTCTATTGGACCTGCATGTGTGTCCTGGCCTTTGCGTGGCAAGCGCATCCCCGCTGGCGGCTTCTGCTCGCCGGCAACCGCGACGAATTCCATGCCCGACCGGCGCAGCCGCTCGAGCGTTGGACGGAGCCGCACCACCTTCTCGCCGGCCGCGATCTCCAATCGGGCGGCACCTGGCTGGGCGTATCCGAACAAGGCCGGTTCGCCGTCGTCACCAATCTGCGCGGCTTCGGCGCGCCGGTGGCAGGCCTCGCTTCGCGGGGCGCGCTGGTGACGGATTATCTGGCGGGAGCCGGTGCCTATGCCGATCCGCTCACCGCCGATCTGTCGGCCTTCAATCCGGTCAATCTGATCGTGGCGGCTCGGCAAGGCGCGCATTTCCTGTCGAACCGACCGGACGTCACGCGGAGCGCCCTCGCCTCGGGCCTGTACGGCCTGTCCAACGGCAGGCTCGACGAACCCTGGCCCAAGACGCTGCGGCTGAAATCATGCCTGCTCGACTGGATCACCGGCGATGCGCGCGACCCGGAGTGGCTGTTCGAAGGCCTGCACGAGCAGGTGCTGCCCGATATCGGCCTCGAACCGCGCACGCCTTCGGATGTGCCGCAGGAACCGCTTCAGTCGCCGATCTTCATCCGCAATCCGGTCTATGGAACGCGGTGCAGCACCGTCGTCGCGATCGACACACAGGGCCGCGGCGTCATCATGGAACGGCGCTTCACGGCGGATGCCAGCGAAACGGGCAGGACGAGCCTGACCTTTTCCTGGCCCGACTGACCCGACGGTTCAGGCCGTTGCGGGCTGCTCGGCCAGCGCTGCCCTGATCGCCTCGACCGCTTCCGCGCCCTTCGACCCATCCGGCCCGCCGCCCTGCGCCATGTCGGGCCGGCCGCCCCCGCCCTGCCCGCCCAGCACGGTGACGGCGCGGCGCAGCAGGTCGACCGCGCTATAGCTCGCGACCAGATCGTCGGTCACGCCGACCGCGATCGAGGCGCGGCCTTCATTGACCGCGACCATCACCGCCACGCCGGACCCGATCCGCTGCTTGGTCTCGTCGACCGCGCCGCGCAGGCCCTTGGCATCGAAATCCTGGACGACCTGGCCGACGAAATTGACGCCGCCGACCTGCTCCGGCCCCGCCGCGGCGGATGAGCCGCCGCCCAGCGCCAGCGCCTTCTTCGCCTCGGCCAGTTCGCGCTCCAGCCGGCGCCGGTCCTCGACCAGCGCCGCGACACGGGCCGGCACTTCGTCGGGTGAGGCTTTCAGCGCCGCCGCCGCCTCGCGCAGCTTCTCGTCGCGCGAGGTGAACCATTGGCGCGCCGCTTCGCCGGTCAGCGCCTCGATGCGCCGGATGCCGCTCGACACCGCACTCTCGCCAACGACCTTGAACAGGCCGATATCGCCGAGTTGCTTCACATGCGTGCCGCCGCATAGCTCAAGCGAATAAGTCTTGTCGCCTTCGCGGCCCATCGAGACCACGCGCACTTCGTCGCCATATTTCTCGCCGAACAGCGCCATCGCGCCTTCGTTGATCGCCTCTTCGGGCGTCATCAGCCGCGTCGAGACCTCGCCATTCTCGCGGATATGGCGGTTCACATCGGCCTCGACCTCGGCGATGCGCACCGGCTCGATCGCGGCCGGCTGCGAGAAATCGAAGCGCAGGCGGTCGGGCGCGACCAGGCTGCCCTTCTGCGCGACATGCAGGCCGAGCCGCTGGCGCAGCGCCTCGTGCAGCAGATGAGTCGCCGAGTGGTTGGCGCGGATCGCACCACGCCGGCCATGGTCCACCGTCAGGCGCACGGCATCGCCCACCGAGATATCGCCTGCCTCGACATAGAGGCGGTGCGCCCAGAGGCGGCCGAGATGCTTCTGCGTATCCTGGACGGTGCCGCGCAGACCCTTCTCGCTGGCGATGGAGCCGGCATCGCCGACCTGGCCGCCGCTCTCGCCGTAGAAAGGCGTCTGGTTGACGACGAGGTCGACCGTGTCGCCGGGCCCGGCGTGATCGACGCGCTGGCCGTCCTTGATCAGCGCGAGCACCTGGCCTTCGCCATCCTCGGCCGCATAGCCGAGAAATTCGGTGCTGCCGGTCTCTTCGGCGATGTCGAACCAGATGTCGTCCGACGCGCGGTCGCCCGATCCCTTCCAGGCCGCGCGCGCCTTGCGCTTCTGCTCGGCCATCGCCTCGTCGAAGCCTGCGCGATCGACCGTCAGATCTTGAGCGCGTAGCGCGTCCTCCGTTAGATCGTAGGGAAAGCCAAAGGTGTCATAGAGTTTAAAAGCGATCGCTCCGGGAAGCTCGAGCTTCGGCCTACCCATTGGGAAGCGGATCGCATCAGGATCTCCGTTCCCGTAGTTCTGGGTCTCATCATAATCTAAAGAGCGCTGCTTCAACTGCCTTACTTCCTCGTCGAGCAGGCGCAGGCCATTGGTCAGCGTGCGGCGGAACTGAGTCTCTTCCTGCAGCAGGCTCGCCTCGATCGACGCCTGGGCGCGCAGCAGCTCGGGATAGGCGGAGCCCATCTCGGTCACCAGCGCAGGCACCAGCCGATGCATCAACGGCTCCTTGGCGCCGAGCAGATGCGCATGCCGCATCGCGCGGCGCATGATCCGGCGCAGCACATAGCCGCGGCCTTCGTTCGCCGGCAGCACGCCGTCCGCGACGAGGAAGCCCGAGGCACGGAGATGATCGGCGATGACGCGGTGGCTCGCCTGGGTGTCGCCCGTGCTCGGCGTCCGGGTCAGCGCGCTCGATTCGGCGATCAGCGCCTTGAACGTGTCGGTATCGTAATTGTCGTGCACGCCCTGCAACACCGCCGCGACGCGCTCCAGCCCCATGCCGGTGTCGATCGACGGGCGCGGCAAATTGGTGCGCGTGCCGTCGGCCGACTGCTCGAACTGCATGAAGACGAGGTTCCAGATCTCGACGAACCGGTCGCCATCCTCGTCCGGGCTGCCGGGAGGGCCGCCGAAGATATGGTCGCCATGATCGTAGAAGATCTCGGAACAGGGGCCGCACGGCCCGGTGTCACCCATCGACCAGAAATTGTCGGAGGTCGCGATGCGGATGATCCGGCTCTCCGGCAGGCCCGCGATCTTGCGCCAAAGGTCGTACGCCTCGTCATCGGTATGATAGACGGTGACGGTCAACCGGTCGCCCGAAATGCCCCATTCCTTCGTGATCAAATTCCAGGCGAGCGAGATCGCGCGTTCCTTGAAATAATCGCCGAACGAGAAATTGCCGAGCATCTCGAAGAACGTGTGATGACGCGCGGTATAACCGACATTGTCCAGGTCGTTATGCTTGCCGCCGGCGCGCACGCACTTTTGCGAGGAGGTCGCGGTCACATAAGGCCGGGTTTCCAGGCCAGTGAACACGTTCTTGAACGGCACCATCCCGGCGTTGACGAACATCAGCGTCGGATCGTTCTGCGGCACCAGCGGCGCGGACTGAACGCGGGCATGCTCCTCGGCTTCGAAATAGTCGAGAAAGGATCGGCGGATGTCGTTGGTCGATGTCATGCTGGCGACTTAAGGCCCATCCATCGTTCCCGCAACGGTTCTGACGGTGGCCTGCCGTGCGGCGATCCGGTGCGCTGGCACGATCGAGCGAGGCTGGCACGGCGGCAAAGCGGATCCATTCGCTAAAACGTGCCGGAGCCACCTCCCCCGTTCGCTTCGAGCGAAGTCGAGAAACAAACCGCAAAAGCTGATTACGGTTTCTCGACTTCGCTCGAAACGAACGGAAGGATAGAAATCGCGCTCCGGCTGAACCTGAGCCTACCCGAACGGCCGCTCGATCGACGACGGCGGCGCGCTGAACCATTTCGGCCCGGCCTCGGTCATGTGAAAACAATCCTCCAGCCGCACCCCGAACTTGCCCGGCAGGTAAAGCCCCGGCTCGTCCGAGAAGCACATGCCCGCCGCGAGCGGCGTCGTCTCGCCATGGACCAGGTTGACCGGCTCGTGCCCGTCCAGCCCGATGCCGTGGCCGGTGCGGTGGGAGAGGCCGGGGAGCTTGTAGCGCGGGCCATAGCCCAGGCTCTCGTAGAGCCGGCGCACCGCGTCATCGACGCTGCCCGCCGGCGCGCCCAGCGTCG
Organism: Sphingomonas sp. P2_B6; assembly: GCF_056404755.1. Taxonomy (NCBI): domain Bacteria; kingdom Pseudomonadati; phylum Pseudomonadota; class Alphaproteobacteria; order Sphingomonadales; family Sphingomonadaceae; genus Sphingomonas; species Sphingomonas sp. P2_B6. Next base: position 265,644 of record NZ_JBFUDK010000002.1, on the reverse strand, counting down.
CCGCGGCAAAGGCGGTGGCCTGCCCCTGATGGACATGATCCCATACCTTGCGCTGCTCGGCATTGGCGGCGCCGAACACGAAGGTGCGCGAGACGTCGGACTGGTAACCCTGGACCGTGCAGCCGCAGTCCATCAGCACCACCTGGCCGTCGGCCACCACCTGCGGCGCGCGGCTGCCATGCGGATAGGCCGCCGCCTCGCCGATCAGGATCAGCGCGAATTCGGGGTCACCCCCCAGCTTTTCGGTCGCGGCGTTCATCAAGGCGCCGATATCGGCCGGTTTCATGCCCTTTTCGATCCGCGAATGAGTCCAGCGATAGGCGGCGATCGTCACGTCGGTCGCTGCCTGCATCAGCGCGATCTCGGGCGCGGTCTTGATCATGCGGCAGCCGCGCACGACCGGATTGGCGGAAACGAGCTTGGCGCCCGGCAGGACCTTCGCCAAGCCGTTGACCGCGAAATAGCGCAGGGTTTCCTCGATGCCGATCGGGCGCGTGGCCAGCTTGTGGTCCTTCAGGAAGCCGGCGACGACCGCCAGCGGATCCTCATCCTCCTGCCACACCCGCACCTCGGCCGGCACGCCGAGCGTCTGGCGCACCGAGGGTTCCTCGAAGAACGGCGTAACGATGCACGGATCGCCCTCGACCGGCAGTACGGCCGCGGTCAGCCGCTCGCTGCGGCCCCAGCGCACGCCGGTGAAATAGATCAGCGAAGATCCCGGCTCGATCAGCACCGCGCCGATGCCGTTCGCCTTCATCAGCCCCTGCGCCCGGGCGATCCGCGCACGGCGCTCGTCGGCGCCGATCGGGGCAGTCCCGCCGGTAATGGCGTTCAGTGCGGAAAGATCGGGTTCCGCCGCGCGCAGGATCGACGGCACCGCGAGCAACGAAAGACCCGTCATCGCGCCGCCGAGCAGTTCACGTTTCGTCACGCGCATGGGGCGCCCTTTCCGTTTGTTGCGCGCGGACATAAGGCGCTTGACCGCGCCGCCGCAATCCCCTTCCCTGCCGCGCAAATCTCCCGGGGACATCTTCATGGCCAAGCGCCTTACGCTCTACATCATCATCGGCCTGGTGCTTGGCCTGGTCGTCGGCTGGGGCCTGCATCTCGCGATCGACGACGGCACGCCCGCCTCCGCTGCGGCGCTCGAGAAGATCGCCGGCTATTTCTCGATCATCACCACCTTGTTCCTGCGCCTGATCAAGATGATCATCGCGCCCCTCGTCTTCTCCACCCTCGTCGTCGGCATCGCGCATATGGGCGATACCGGCGCGCTCGGCCGGGTCGGGCTGCGCTCGCTCGCCTGGTTCATCTGCGCCAGCCTRTTGTCGCTGACCCTCGGCATGATCCTCGTGAACCTGCTCCAGCCGGGCGTGGGCCTCGGCCTGCCAGTCCCCCCAGCCACGGCGGATGCCGGGATCGTGAAGACCGCCTTCAACCTGAAGGACTTCGTCACGCATGTCGTGCCGTCGTCGATGATCGAGGCGATGTCGACCAATGAGATCATCCAGATCGTGGTGTTCTCGGTGTTCGTCGGCGTCGCGATCACCGCGGTCGGCGACAAGGCCGCGCCGCTGGTCCGCGCGCTCGAGGGCCTGGTCGCGGTGATGCTGCAGATCACCAATTATGTGATGCGCTTCGCCCCCTTCGCGGTGTTCGCCGCCGTCGCCAGCACGCTCGCCGAACGCGGGCCGGGCGTGCTCGCCGATCTCGGCTATTTCATCCTGACCTTCTATGTCGGGCTGGTGCTGCTCTGGCTGCTGCTGATCGGGATCGGCTTCCTGTTCATCGGCAAGCGCACCGCGCTGCTCGTCCGCTATATCCGCGATCCGCTGATCCTCGCTTTCTCGACCGCGTCGTCCGAGGCCGCTTATCCGCGCACGCTGGAGGCGCTCGACCGGTTCGGCGTGCCGCCCAAGATCGGCAGCTTCGTCCTGCCTTTGGGCTATTCGTTCAACCTCGACGGCTCGATGATGTACATGACCTTCGCGTCGTTGTTCATCGCCCAGGCGTACGGCATCCATCTCTCGCTCGGCGAGCAGATCACCATGCTGCTGGTGCTGATGGTCACGTCCAAGGGCATTGCCGGCGTGCCGCGCGCGAGCCTGGTGGTGATCGCGGCGACGCTGTCGCTGTTCAAGATCCCCGAAGCAGGCCTGTTGCTGATCCTCGCGGTCGACCATTTCCTCGACATGGGCCGCTCCGCCACCAACGTCGTCGGCAATGCGATCGCGGCGAGCGTGGTGGCGAAATGGGAGGGCAGCCTCGATCCGATCGAGCCGCCGGATGTGGAACCGCCGCACGCGCCGTCAAAGGGCGTGCTTTAACAAGCTCACTTCGTCTCACCGTTCGCCTGAGACGCTCAGCGCGAACGGTGAGGTTTTCGCCTCAGGCGTAAGCGTAAGGCCCGCCCTTCGCGAGCGCCGCCTGATAGGCCGGCCGCGCATGGATTCGGTCGAGCCAGGCGATGGTATGCGGGCGCGAGGTGTCGAGCCCCGCGCGGTTGCGCGCGGCTTCTAGCGGGAAGCTCATCATGATGTCGGCGCCGCTGATCTCCTCGCCGGCGAACCATGGACGCTGGGCCAGTTCGGATTCGACATAGTCGAGATGCACGTCGATCATCGGCTGGATGCGCTTCGCGACCTTCTTGCCGAGGAACGGGATGCGATTGACGACGAGCTTCACCAGCAGGGGCGGCATCATCGATCCTTCCGCATAATGCAGGAACTGGCGGTAGCGGAGTACTGAATCGCGGTGCGGCTGCGGGCCGAGCTGACCGTCGGCCTTCTCGACCAGATAATCGATGATCGCGCCGGTTTCGGCAATGACCCGGCCGTCGTCGCTGTCTTCGATCACCGGCGACTTGCCGAGCGGGTGCACCTTTTTCAGCTCGGGCGGGGCAAGCATGGTCTGCTTGTTCCGCTCGTACCGCCTGACCTCATAAGGCATGCCGAGCTCCTCGAGCATCCACAGGATGCGCTGCGAGCGGGAATTTTCGAGGTGGTGCACGATGATCGTCATGGGCGATCCTCTCTTATCTGTTGTGTGCCGACCATAACCACGCCGCGGCCGGGAAATCCACGACATCGCCGGAACGGTGACGCGCGATGACGGCCTCGACCCGGCCCAGCATCGCCGCCCGCTCCCCGGCCGGCGCCTGGCGGAGCAGCGACGCAGCCGGCCCGATCCGCTGCAACAGGCTCAGCGCATCGGCGAGCGGATCGATCCCCTGTCCGGCGCGATAGGCGAAATCGACCGGTCTGGCCTCGATCCGCGACCATCCCGCCGCGTCCAGCATGGCACGGACGAAATCCGGATCGGCAAAGGCGAAGGGGCCGGGCACGTAACCCTCAGGCGCCGGCGGCATGTCGCCGATGGCGGCGGTGACGAGCTCGGTCGCCCAAGGGTTGAGCGCCGTTTCCCGGAAACAGGAAAAGATCAGGCCGGCGCCGGGCTCCGTCCCCTCGCGCAAGGTCGCAAAGGCCGTAACGGGATCGGGGAAGAACATCACGCCGTGGCGCGAGACGATGAGATCTACGGGTGCGAGACCGGCGAGATGATCCTCCGCCGGGCCGCACCGGAAGGAGAGATTGTCCAGGCTCCGCGCCCGTTCCGTGGCGATTGCGATCAGCGAGGGCGAGATGTCGATCCCGACCACCTGCCGCGCCGGCAGTGCCCCGGCTGCGGCCAGGCTGGTGGCGCCGGCGCCGCAGCCAATATCGACGATCGTCTTGCTGCCCGGCGCCGCCATGTCGAGGATCGCTGCATTGAGATGCACCGCCAGCCCGGCGAGGCAGCGGTCGGTCCGCTGCCATTCCTCCGCCCAGACATCGCCGACGGTACCCGACCAGTCGTTCGCGCTCGTCATGCTTTTCCGTCTCCACGCCGCGCGATCAAGGCCCGGTCGGGGCCGCTCTATCCCGCATCCGCCGGGCGAACCAGCATGGCGAAGGGAAATCGCAGCCCGCAATCCCAACCCGAAATCCCCGGCCAAACCCCTGTGCCCCACAATATGAAAGGCCCGCCGACGCGGGCGGGCCTTTCCGGGTTTTGCGACGGGGAAACGCCGCGTGAAGTCAGGTCTCAGAGATCGCCGTCATCGTCCTCGGGCTCGGGGCCGGCCATCATCTCTTCGGCGACCTTGTCGGTCCGGGCCCGGATCGCCTTTTCCAGGCGATCGGACATTTCGGGGTTTTCCTTGAGGAAGGTCTTCGAATTCTCCCGGCCCTGGCCGATGCGGACGCTGTCGTAGCTGAACCAGGCGCCCGATTTCTCGACCAGCCCGGCCTTCACGCCGAGATCGAGGATTTCGCCGATCTTGGAGATGCCCTGGCCGTACATGATGTCGAATTCGACCTGCTTGAACGGCGGCGCGACCTTGTTCTTGACGACCTTCACCCGGGTGGTGTTGCCGATGATTTCTTCGCGGTCCTTGATCTGGCCGGTGCGGCGGATGTCGAGGCGAACCGAGGCGTAGAATTTCAGCGCGTTGCCGCCCGTCGTGGTCTCCGGGTTGCCGTACATCACGCCGATCTTCATGCGCAGCTGGTTGATGAAGATCACCATGCAGCGCGAACGGCTGATCGAGCCGGTCAGCTTGCGCAGCGACTGCGACATCAGCCGGGCCTGAAGGCCGACATGGCTGTCGCCCATCTCGCCCTCGATTTCAGCGCGGGGCACCAGGGCCGCGACCGAATCGACCACCAGCACGTCGATCGCATTGGACCGCACCAGGGTGTCGACGATCTCGAGCGCCTGCTCGCCGGTGTCGGGCTGCGACACGATCAGCTCGTCGATATTGACCCCCAGCTTCTTGGCATAGACCGGGTCGAGCGCATGCTCGGCATCGACGAACGCCGCCGTGCCGCCGTTCCGCTGCGCCTCGGCGATGACGTGGAGCGCGAGCGTGGTCTTGCCCGAGCTTTCCGGCCCGTAGATCTCGATCACGCGGCCGCGCGGCAGGCCGCCCACGCCGAGCGCGATGTCGAGCCCAAGCGAACCGGTCGAGATCGCCTCGACCTGCATGGTTTCCTTGGAACCCAGCCGCATGGCCGAGCCCTTGCCGAACGCGCGGTCGATCTGAGCGAGCGCCGCGTCGAGTGCCTTGGCGCGCTCGGAGCTCGCCTTGTCGTTGGAGACTGCCATTTTGTTGTCGATGACCTTCAAAGATGCCGCCATTGGAGCCTCCGTCGCTAGACTGATCGTGCCACGCATTCAATGCGTGCTGGAAGCTTCGTACACAGTTTGTTCTACAAGAACAAGAGTGGAACGGTGTTTTTCCTCGACATGCTGATCCGCCTACCCGACGCTGACGGGCTTGCCGCCCTGCCCGCGCCGCGCGATGAAGCATCATGACCCAGGATTTCATCGCCGGCCTGCCCAAGGCGGAGCTCCACCTCCATATCGAGGGCAGCCTCGAGCCCGAGCTGATGTTCGCCCTCGCGACGCGCAACGGCATCGCCATCCCCTATGCCAGCGTCGAGGAGGTCCGCGCCGCGTACAGTTTCTCCCGGCTGCAGGATTTCCTCGACATCTATTATGCCGGCGCGGCGGTGCTGCAGACGCAGGAGGATTTCCGCGACCTCGCCACGGCTTATTTCGATCGCGCCGCGGCGGACGGCGTCGTCCATGCCGAAATCATGTTCGACCCCCAGACTCATACCGATCGCGGCATCGCCTTCGGCACGGTGATCGAGGGCCTGCTGGCGGGCATGGACGCGGCAAAGGCCCGGCATGGCATGACCACGAAGCTGATCCTGAGTTTCCTGCGCCATCTCGACGAGGACGCGGCGTTCGCCACGCTGGAAGCGGCCGAGCCCTGGCTCGACCGGATCGACGCGGTCGGGCTCGATTCGTCCGAGCTCGGCCATCCGCCGGAGAAATTCGCCCGGGTGTTCGCCGCCGCGCGTGCCAGGGGGCTGCGGCTCGTCGCCCATGCCGGCGAGGAAGGCCCGCCCGATTATGTCTATCAGGCGCTCGACCTGCTCGATGTCGACCGGCTCGACCATGGCAATCGCAGCCTGGAGGATCCGGTGCTCACCGCCCGGCTCGCGCGCACCGGCATGACCCTGACGGTCTGCCCGCTGTCCAACCTGAAGCTCTGCGTGGTCGACGACATGGCCAACCACCCGATCGACCGGATGCTCAGGGCGGGCTTGCGCGCCACGATCAATTCCGACGATCCGGCCTATTTCGGCGGCTATATCGCCGACAATTACCGCGCGGCGGCGGCGGCGCGCGGGCTCGACCGGGAGGATCTCGCGATGCTCGCGCGCAACTCCTTCCTCGGCTCCTTCCTGCCCGACGATGCGGTGGCGGCGCATCTCGCCAGCCTCGACGCCTATCTGGAGGCAAGCCGATGACCGTCTTTACCGACATCCCGCACGACGAGTTCGTCGCCGCGGTCCACGCGCTTGCCGCCCTGCTGGCCGATGACGACTGGAAGCCCGATTTCATCATCGGCATCGGCCGCGGCGGCCTCGCCCCGGCGGTGTATCTCAGCCACGCGACCGGCATGCCGATGCTCTCGGTCGATTATTCGAGCCAGGTGAAGGATTTCGCCGACGAACCGCTGGCGAAACTGGCGCGCCGCACCCAGACCGGCGAGCGGCTGCTGTTCCTCGACGACATCAATGATTCGGGCCGCACGATCGGCCATCTGCGCGACGTGCTGAGCGCGGCGGGCGCCGCGCCCGGCACCATCCGCTTCGCCACGCTGATCGACAATGTCAGCTCGGCGCAAAAGGTCGACTATCGCGCGCGGACGATCGACCGGACGGTGAACAAGGACTGGTTCGTCTTTCCCTGGGAGGCAGTGGCCCCCGCCCAGTCGCTGGTCGAGGATGCCGCGGCAGTGCCGGAACGAATCGCCTGAAGTCGTATCCCCGGGCGGTATCAAACCCGTTCGTTTCGAGCGACGTCGAGAAACCGGCCCCATCGCCAGCCAATGTGTCCCGACGTCGCTCGACACGAACGGAGCGAGAAATCGCGCCCCGGCGAGGTTTATCCGAGAGCGTCCAGTGCCTTGGACACCGCGTCCATGGTGAAGGGCTTGGGCAGGGTCGGCCGGTCGCGATAGGCGTCGGCCAGGCTGTCGGCCGATCCGCCGGTCGCGAAGACATAGGGAATGCCCCGCGCCGCCAGTGCATCGGCGATCGGCCAGCTCTTTTCGCCGGCGCGCAGGTTCACGTCGAGGATCGCCGCGTCCACGCCGCCCGCCTCGATCACCGCCAGCGCATCGGCCACCGTGTCGGCACTGCCGGCCATGGTCTTGCCGAGCACGTCGAGGAAATCCTCGAGCATCATCGCGATCAGGGGTTCGTCCTCGACGACAAGAATATTCTGCGGACCGCTCATCGCCGCTCCTTAATCGCCAGCACCCGTCCCCGCCAAGTCATTTCGCTGCCAGCGCGTCCCGCGTGGCCTCGGCAAGCTGTTGAACCGAGAAGGGTTTGGCCAGGAACGAGACATTGTCGAGATCGATCGACCTGCGCAGCTGCTCTTCGGCATAGCCCGACATGAACAGGATCGGCAGGTCGGGATAGCGCGCGCGGACCTGGCGGACCATGGTCGGCCCGTCCATCACCGGCATCACCACGTCGGAGATGAGCAGGTCGGGCCGGTCGTGCCGCTCCAGCAGGTCGAGCGCGACTTCGCCATTCTCCGCGGTCAGCACGGTATAGCCCTGCCGCGCCAGCGCCCGCTCGGCGACCGCACGCACCATGTCCTCGTCCTCGACCAGCAGGACGGTGCCGGTGCCCCACAGGTCGCTAGGCTTGTCCCGGTTTTTCATGGGCACGGTCGGCCTGGCCAGCTGAGACGCGGTATGGACGGGGAGGTAGATGGTGAAGATCGCCCCCTGGTCCTTGTTGTCGGCGAAGATATAGCCGCCCGACTGCTTGACGATGCCGTAGACGGTCGACAGGCCGAGCCCGGTGCCCTTGCCCACCTCCTTGGTGGTGAAGAAGGGCTCGAAGATCTTGGGGAGATATTCGACGGGAATGCCGCCGCCGGTATCGGCGACCTCGAGCGCGATATAGTCGGCGATCGGCAGGATGTCCGACCCCATGCGTCGCACATCGGTCGCGCTGACCGCCTTGGTCTGGATCGTGAGCGTGCCGCCGCCGCGCGGGTCCTTGGCCAGCATCGCGTCGCGCGCATTGACCGCGAGATTGACCACGACCTGCTCGAGCTGCCCCGGATCGGCGCGCACCGGGCCGAGGTTGCGGCCATGCTTCACCGTCAGGATCACCGTCTCGCCCAGCAGGCGCTTGAGCAGCTGCGATACCTCGGAGATCACGTCGGGCAGCTGCAGCACCTGCGGCACCAGGGTCTGCTGGCGCGAAAAGGCGAGCAGCTGGCGGGTCAGGCTCGCCGCGCGGTTCGAATTGGCGCGGATCTGCTGGATGTCGTCATAATCGCTGTCGCCCGGCGAATGGCGCATCAGCATCAGGTCGCAATGGCCCAGGATCGCGGTGAGGATATTGTTGAAATCATGCGCGACGCCGCCGGCGAGCTGGCCGACCGCCTGCATCTTCGTCGCCTGCGCCACCTCGCGCTTCAGCCGGGTCTCCTCGCTATTGTCCTTGAGGCTGAGCAGCACCGCGGCATCGCCCAGCCCGCGCGCGCCCGCGATCGAGAGGGCGACGGGCTCTTCCGGATGGTCCTTCAGCCGGACCGCGAGATCGGTCGAATGAGTGGCGCCGTGCGCGAATCGCCGGATCGCATCGGCGACGACACCCTTGTCCTCGCGCACCAGCAGGTCGCCGGGGTAGAGCGGCGGCGCGGCGGGGTCGACCGCGGCGGCGCGGGCAAAGGCATCGTTCATCTGCAGGAACCGGCCGTCGCGGTCGACCAGCGCCATGCCGAACGGCATCAGCGAGACGAGGCTGCGCACATGCGCGCTGGCGCTGGCGCCGATCGCCGGTGCGCTCGCCCCGCTTTCCTCGTCGAGCATGACCACCAGCATCGGCGCGTCGTCGCCGTCGAGGAACGGCACCTGGAGCACTCGCAGGGCGCTACCGGTCAGCCCCTCGCGCTCGAACCGGACCAGCCCATGACTGTCGGTGATGAGGAAGCGCGCAAAGTCGCGGCCGGTCACCACATTTTCCTCATGGCCCATGGCGCGGGCGCGCAGCACGCGATTGGCGGCGCGGATCCGGCCGTCCGGGCCGATCAGCGCGGCCATGACCCCGGCCGCCGCGAGCCGGTCGCCGGTCGGGCCGCCGATCAGGCTCTCGACGGTGGCCGCGAGGTCGAGCGCCTCGACCCCGCGGAACCGCCAGACGAGCAGATCGTCGTCCACCCCTGCCCGCTCGATCTCCGCGCGGAGCGGGGTGCCGCGCCCGAGCAGCCGGTCGATCGAGGCGCTGCCGTCGCGCCAGGCCGCGCGGCCGGCGGCGCCAAGGTCGCTGACTCCCGTTTCGTGCACGGGAACGGCCGGCGGCGTCGGGAACCCGCCGAACAGATCTTCATATCGGTCGTTCGCGCACACCAGCCGCCCGGCGCGATCGGTGATCGCGACCGCATCGGGGCTGCTCGCCGCCAGCACGCGCGCGACGCTCCAGTCGGGCTCGGCGGTATCGCCCCCGGCGGATGGAAAAAGGCGGCTGAACAGCAGCAGGGCGCCGACGATCACCAGGCAGGTCGCAAGGAAGGCGGCGGCCGCCACGAGGCTCCCGACCACGGCAAGAATCAGCAGCGCCGCGACCAGTCCGCAGGCACCCGCCAGCAGCGCGGCGACCAGCACGGGCGCGCGCGTCGCGGTGGAAGAGACAGGAAATCTGGCCATCCCGTTTCTCTTTGGCCGCCCTCAGGGACGCGTCAAGCCGCTTACCAGATACGAACGCGCTGTTCCGGCGCCAGATAGAGTTTCTGGTCGGGCCCAGGCTTGAACGCGTCATACCAGGGATCGAGATTGCGCACGATCCAGGCCCGCTGCCGCGAAGGAGCATGGGGGTCGGTCAGCAGCCGGTTGCGCATGTCCGCCTCGCGGTAGCTGCGCCGCCACACCTGCGCCCAGCCGAGATAGAATCGCTGGTCGCCGGTATAGCCGTTGATCACCGGCGCCGGCTTGCCGTTCAGCGAGGCATGATAGGCGTCATAGGCGGCGCTCAGCCCGGCGAGATCGGCGGTGTTCTCGCCCAGCGTCAGCCTGCCCTTCACCTTCATGCCCGGCAGCGGCTCATAGGCGTCATATTCCGCGACGAGCGCATCGGTGCGCTTGTTGAAATTCTCCACGTCCTGCGGCGTCCACCATTCGGTCAGTCGGCCGTGCAGGTCGAAGCTTGCGCCCTGATCGTCGAAATGATGGCTCATCTCATGGCCGATCACCGCGCCGATGCCGCCATAATTGACCGCCGGATCGGCCTTGGGGTCGAAGAAAGGCGGCTGCAGGAGCGCCGCCGGAAAAGTGATCGCGACCAGCGTCGGGTTGGCCTGGGCGTTCACCGTCATCGGGGTCATGCCCCATTCCCAGCGATAGATCGGCTTGCCGAGCTTCCTGACATTATAGGCATGCGCCCATTGGTTGGCGCGCCGGGCATTGCCGAAGGCGTCGCCGGGCACGATCTTCAGCGCCGCATAATCCCGCCACTGGCTCGGATAGCCGATCCTCGGCGTGAACGCGGCCAGCTTGGCATGCGCCTTTACCTTGGTCTCGGGCGTCATCCAGTCGAGCTTGTCGATCCGCGCGTTCATCGCCGCGATGATGTTCTTCACCAGCGCATCCGCCGCCGCCTTGGTCTCGGGCGGGAAATATTTCGCGACATAGAGCTTGCTGACATCGTCGGTCAGGATCGCGCTGACATGGTCGACCGCGCGCTTCCAGCGGTCCGGTTGTTCCGGCGTGCCCGAAATCACCGTGCCGAACATCGCGAAACGCTCGTCGTCGAACGCCTTGGGCAGCACCGCCGAATAACCATCGAGCGAACGCAGCAGCAGCTGGTCGCGCAGCACGCCGATCGGCGCCTCGCCGATCAGCTTCGCGATTCCGGCAACGGCGGTGGGCTGCGCCACGATCACCGTGTCGACCGGCGTGCTGACGCCCTTGAAATAGGCCGCGAAGTCGAAGCCGGGCGCGATCTTCTTCAGGTTCGCAACCGACATCTTGTTATAGGTCTTGTTGGCATCGCGATTGTCGATGTTGCTCCAGCTGACCTTGGCGATCGCCGTCTCGAACTCGACGATCGCCCTCGACCGCGCCTCGGCATCGGGTTCGCCGGCAAGCGTGAACATCCTGGCGATATGGGCCTGATAGGCTGTCTTGGCCTCGGCGAGCTTGCCGTCGGTCGCGAGATAATAGTCGCGGTCCAGCGCCAGCCCGCCCTGCCGCATCTGCAGCGCATAATGGTCGGGGTCCTTGGCGTCCTGGCCCACGCCCGCGACGAACGGCACGGGCACGCCGTTGACATCGGCCTCGGCGGCAAGCCTCGCATAGCCCGATCTGGCGTTCAGCGCCTTGATCCGGTCGAGCCAGGGCCTGATCGGCGCAAGCCCCTTCGCCTCGATCGCCGCGGTGTCGAGATAGGCGGCATAAGCGGCGCCGATCTTCGAGCCCCTCGCTTTCTCCGCCTCGAGGATGTCATGCGTGCGCTCGCGCGACATGTCCTGCAGCCCGTCGAACGCGCCGTAATTGGCCTTGTCCGCCGGGATCGGCGTGTTCTTTTCCCAGATGCCGTTCACATAGCCGTAAAAATCGTCACCCGGCGGGATGGTCCGGTCCATGCCAGCCTCGTCCACGCCGAAATCGCCAAAGGCCGGCCTAGCCGCGGGCGCCGCCGCGGCGTCGGCCGGGGCCGGCGTGCGCGGCGCGGGGCTGGCGGCGGACAGGCCCGCCAGCATCGTGGCGGAGAGCAGGAAAATCGTGAAGGCGGATCTGTGCATGGAGCATCCTGGACGGGAATAGGGATGCGCGCGTGTTCTAACCCGATAACACGCCTAGTCAATTTCGCGGTAGCGAACGGTGCGTTATTTCGGCCGAGCGTGCGCGCGGGCGCGCCATTTCCGGGCGACTCTCCAGCGCCAGCCAAGCGCCGCCACGGCATAGCCGAGAACAGAGAGAGTCAGGGTGATGATGAACAGCCCGACCACGGTCGCCGGTCCCGCCGTGGAGAGCAGCCAGTGCAGCCAGCTCGAATTGGCCGCGACCTGAGTCGCGATCGGTGCCCCCGGCACCTTTGCGTCGAGATGCAGCACCCATTTGCCGATCCAATAGGCGGCGACCCAGAGCGGTGGCGTGGTGAACGGGTTGGTGATGAAGGTCATCGCCGCCGCGACCGGGATATTGGCGCGGATCGGCAGCGCCAGCACCGCCGAAAAGGCGATCTGCGCGACCGGGAACAGGATGCCCGTGACCATGCCGAGCGCCACGCCGCGCGGCACGGAGCGACGGGTGAAGCGCCAGAGCGCGGGCGCGAGCACGCGGTGCGCCACCGGCCGCAACAGCCGGTTCTGTTCCATGCTCTCGCGCGTCGGCATGGTGCGCTGCCACCAGTCGGCGACGCGCTGCGAAAGGCCGGGCTTGTCAGCCACGATCACGCATGATCCTTCCCTGCTCGCGCTTCCAGTCGCGCTCCTTGATCGTCGCGCGCTTGTCGTGATCCTTCTTGCCCTTGGCCAGGGCCAGTTCCACCTTCGCGCGACCCTTTGAATTGAAATAGATCATCAGCGGCACCAGGGTCATGCCCTCGCGCGCCACCGCGCCGTGCATCTTGTTGATCTCGCGCTCGTGCAGCAGCAATTTGCGCGCACGCTTCGGTTCATGGTTGAAGCGGTTGCCATGGCTGAATTCCGGCACGTTGGAATTGATCAGCCAGACCTGCCCGTCCTTCACCTCGGCATAGCTTTCGGCGATCGACCCGGTGCCGCTGCGCAGCGACTTCACTTCGGTCCCGGTCAGCGCGATGCCTGCCTCGTACACGGTGTCGATGGCATAATCGAACCGCGCCCGCCGGTTCTCGGCGACGATCTTGGTTTTCTCGAAGACAGGGGGCTTGGGGCGGGACATGGGACGGGCGATGTAGGCGTTTGATCCAGAGAACGAAAGCCGGTTGGCACGGACCGAGTCGTATTTCCGTCACTTTGTTGCAGTGCGGGCAACAGAGCTGATGACCATGAGTCCCTGGCCCGCTCTCACCGGGGCGGATCGTTCGACCTCAATCGACGGATCCAGGTCGAGCCATTGCGAGCGAACGGGGTGGTCAGGTTCACCTCAGGCTTCGGAGACCATCCCTCCGGCGAGCGCCATACGAAGCTTTTATCCTCGATTCAACCTCTCCTCTCGTCGACTTAGCATACGCTCATGACCGTCCTCACGCCGCAAACCGCCACGACCAGGCAGCCCCATATTAGGTGGACCCTTTCGCTGTTATGCTCCCGCTCCTTCCCTGTTCCGCGCGACACCTTTCCCTGTTATCAACTATCAGGGAAAATCCAACTATCCTATTGATAGTACTGGCTAATATCTCCAACGAATCGCCTGAATCCAGGCCAGAAAAAAATCGCTTCCCTGTTCTTCGCTGTTCCGGGCCGATAACAGCGACGAGTCACGGCCGCCCGGACGGCGTCTCGACGGTGCCGCGCGGCGGATCATCCATCTGCCTGTCCGTGCGCCCTCACTTCCGCCCGAACAGCTTCTCGATATCGCCATGCGCCAGCTTCACCCAGGTCGGGCGGCCATGGTTGCACTGGCCCGAATGCGGCGTGATCTCCATCTCGCGCAGCAGCGCGTTCATCTCGGTGACCGAGAGGATGCGCCCTGCCCGCACCGATCCGTGGCAGGCCATGGTCGCCGCGACATGGTCGAGCCGCTCCTTCAGGCTGAGCGCTTCGTCGAACGCGGCCAGTTCGTCGGCGAGATCGGTGACCAGGCCGGTCACGTCGCTTTGCCCGAGCATCGCCGGAACGCTGCGCACCAGCATCGCGCGCGGGCCGAATCGCTCCAGATCGAGCCCGAATTCGGTCAGCTCGGCGGCGCGCGCTTCGAGGCGGTCGCAGGCCGGCTCGTCCAGCTCGATCACTTCGGGCAGCAGCAGCGCCTGGGCCACGACACCGCCATTGGCCATCGCCTTGCGCATCCGCTCGAGCACCAGCCGCTCATGCGCCGCATGCTGGTCGACCAGCACCAGCCCGTCCTCCGCCTCGGCGACGATATAGGTCTTGGCCACCTGCCCCCGCGCCACGCCGAGCGGGAAGGATATGGTCTCGGGTGGCGGCGCATAGGCCGGCTCGGCGCGTGCCATCGGCGGGGCGATGAAGCCCGGGCGGCGGTCGAATACGGCGTGCTGGCCGGAAGTTGGCCGACTGTCCCATTGCCGGTCTTCCCAGAGCTGCGGCGATGCGGGCGCCATCGGCTCTTGCTGCCACGCCGCCAGCGCCGTCTCGCTTGGCCGCTGCACGCTGCGATGCCCCGCTTCGTCGAGCGCGCGTTTCAGGCCGCTGACGATCATGCCGCGCACCATTGCCGGCTCGCGGAAACGCACCTCGGTCTTGGCCGGATGGACGTTCACATCGACCATGTCGGCCGGCACCTCGAGGAACAGGGCGACCACCGCATGCCGGTCGCGCGCGAGCAGCTCGGCATAGGCGCCGCGCACCGCGCCGACGAGCAGCCGGTCCTTCACCGGCCGGCCGTTGACGAACAGATATTGATGATCCGCCACGCCGCGGTTGAACGTCGGCAGCCCGGCGACCCCGCCCAGCTTCAACCCCTCGCGCTCGAGATCGATCGGCACGCCATTGTCGATCAGCGCCCGGTCAGTCAGCGCGGCGACCCGGTCGGGCAGGCTCTCGCCCGCCGGCACCGACAGCGAGCGGCGCCCGTCATGCTCCAGGCTGAAGGCGATATCCGGCCGCGCCATGGCGAGCCTGCGCACCACGTCCAGGTTCGCGGCATATTCGGAGCGCGCCGAGCGCAGGAACTTGCGCCGCGCCGGCACCCGCTCGAACAATGCCTCGACCCGCACGCGCGTGCCGGGAGGAATCGCGGCGGGCCCCTCCGATACCAGCACGCCATTGTCCACCGCGCGAGACCAGCCTTCGCTACCCCGCACCCTGCTCTCCAGCGTCAGGCGCGCGACGCTTGCGATCGAGGGCAACGCCTCGCCGCGAAATCCCAACGTCACGACGTTCTCGATGGCTTCGTCGGGCAGCTTGGAGGTCGCGTGCCGCTCCAGCGCGAGCGCCATGTCGGCGGGGCTCATGCCGCATCCGTCGTCCGTCACCTCGATCAGGTCGGTGCCGCCGCTGACGAGGCGAATCGCGATGCGGCGCGCGCCGGCATCGATGGCGTTTTCGATCAGCTCCTTCAACGCGCTGGCGGGGCGTTCCACCACTTCACCGGCGGCGATACGATTGACGAGATGTTCAGGCAGTCGGCGTATTGACATGGGTGTAGCTCTAGCCCAAGCGACGCCATCCCGCGACCCGCATCTACTCGGCAAACAGAGCGTGGAATTTCCCGCTCTGGCCGGGCCATAACAGGTGTTGGGAAGCGACAGTGCGAACTGCCGGACCGTATAGCGGCCGGCCTGGAACGGAACGATCAATGGGCTTCTTCTCGCGTTTCTTCAGACTCATGTCGCACGATATGGCGATCGACCTCGGAACGGCGAACACGGTGGTATATCTGCGCGGACGCGGCATCGTGCTGAACGAGCCGTCAGTCGTCGCGGTGGAGACGATCAACGGCGTCAAGCGCGTCAAGGCGGTCGGCGACGACGCCAAGCTGATGATGGGCAAGACCCCCGACAGCATTCAGGCGATCCGCCCGCTGCGCGACGGAGTCATCGCCGACATCGACGTCGCCGAGCAGATGATCAAGCATTTCATCCACAAGGTGCATGGCGGGCAGCGGCGCTTCATGCGCTGGCCGCAGATCGTGATCTGCGTGCCCTCGGGTTCCACCTCGGTCGAGCGCCGCGCGATCCGCGACGCCGCGTCGAACGCCGGCGCCTCGCAGGTGTGGCTGATCGAGGAGCCGATGGCAGCCGCGATCGGTGCCGACATGCCGGTCACCGAGCCGATCGGCTCGATGGTCGTCGATATCGGCGGCGGCACGACGGAAGTCGCGGTGCTCTCGCTGCGCGGCCTCGCCTACACCACTTCGGTCCGCGTCGGCGGCGACAAGATGGACGAGGCGATCGTCTCCTATGTCCGCCGCAACCACAACCTCCTGATCGGCGATTCGACCGCGGAGCGCATCAAGCAGGAAGTCGGCGTGGCAAAGCCGCCGCCCGACGGCATCGGCCTGACCATCCACGTCAAGGGCCGGGACCTGGTCAATGGCGTGCCCAAGGAAATCCAGATCAACCAGGGCCAGATCGCGGAAGCGCTCTCGGAACCGGTCGGTCAGATCGTCGAGGGCGTGCGCATCGCGCTGGAGAACACCGCGCCGGAGCTGGCGGCGGACATCGTCGACCAGGGCATCGTGCTCACCGGCGGCGGCGCGCTGCTCAAGGGCATCGACGAGGTGCTGCGCGACGAAACCGGCCTGCCCGTGACGATCGCGGACGATCCGTTGACCTGCGTTGCGCTCGGCACCGGCCGCGCGCTCGAGGACCCGATGTTCCGCGGTGTGCTGCACAGCGCCTGATCAGATGGTGAAGCGCCGGTGCCGATGGGCGCTCCGGACCTTCGATGAGGGGCAATATGGCGCCGTCTCGTAACCGGCCCGGTTTCTCGCGGCGGGCGCAGTACAGCCTGTTTCTGGGATATGTCCTGACCGCTGCGGGCGCGCTCGTCGCCGCGGCACTGCTGGCGTTCGCGACCTTCGATCCGGCCAGATTCGCGGCGTTTCGCGCGACCGTGGCGGAGGTGACGACTCCCGTCTCGTCGGGCACCGCGGCGATCGGGCGCGGCATTGCCTCGATACCGGCATCGGTGTCGGACTATATCGGCGTGCGCAAACAGAATGAGCAGCTCCGCAAGGAACTGGCCGATAACCGCGCCTTGCTGATGCGCGCGCGCACTTTGTCCTACGACAATCGCCGCCTGCAGGCGCTGCTTCGGCTGCGGGAGCGATCGGCCGATCCGGTGGTGGCGGCGCGTCTGGTTAGTTCCTCGGCCTCGAGCACACGCCGTTTCGCCGTGCTCAACGCCGGTTCCTGGCAGGGCGTTAAGGCCGGTCAGCCGGTACGCGGCCCGGAGGGCCTGATCGGTCGCATTCTCGAGACCGGGCCCAACACCGCGCGCATCCTGCTCCTGTCCGATCCGGAAAGCATCGTGCCGGTACGCCGGACGCGCGACGGCCTGCCCGCGCTCGCCGCCGGTCGCGGCGACGGATTGCTCGACATCCGCTCGGCGTCCGTCGCCAATGTCGGCTTCGAACCGGGCGACATCTTCGTGACCTCGGGCATCGGCGGGATCTACTCGCCCAATATCCCGGTCGCGCGCGTGCTGAAGCGTGCCCGGGATACGGCGCTGGCCCGGACCTTCGCGCATCCCGACACGCTCGATTTCGCGCTCGTCCAGCAGGCATTCCTGCCGGTCACTGTCCCAGCGGCCGCGCCGGCACCATGAGGCAGCCCAGCCGCGGCCCGTTCGACGCCGCGCCTCCGCCCGCGGCCGCACGGCTCCTGCCGCCGGTGTCAGTGCTGCTCGGCTCGCTGGCGACCACCTGGCCGTTCGTCGCGACCTTTCCGGTTCTGCCGCCGCTCGGCCTGATGATGCTGCTTGGCTGGCGGCTGAGCCGCCCGGATGTGTTCCGCATCTGGGCGCCCCTGCCGCTCGGCTTTTTCGACGATCTGGTCAGCGGCCAGCCGCTCGGCAACGCGATGCTGCTCTGGACCCTGTGCTTCTTCATGATCGACCTGATCGACCAGCGGCTGGTGTTCCGCGACTTCTGGCAGGACTGGCTGATCGCGACCGGGTCGATCGGTTTCTGCCTCATCGTGGGCCGGCTCGTCGCGTCTCCTATCGGCGCGCATGTCGATACCGTGCTATTACTCCAGATCGTGATCTCGACGATGCTCTTTCCTCTGGTTGCGCGATTCTGCGCCTGGCTTGATCGCAAGCGCGGGGCGGAATGAACCGGCCGACGCGCGTGATCACCGAGGCGACGCAGACCTACAGCTTCTCGCGCCGCGCGCTCGTGCTGGGCGCCGGCCAGGCAGCCGTGGGGCTGCTGCTCGCCGGCCGCATGAGCTGGCTCGCGGTTGCCGAGAACGAGCATTACAGCCTGTTGTCCGAGAGCAACCGGGTGAACATGACCCTGGTCCCGCCCCGGCGCGGCTGGATCGTCGACCGCAATGGCGTGCCGATCGCCAACAACCGCACCGATTTCCGCGTCGACATCATCCCGGACCGGCTCGAGGACAAGGAAAAGACGCTCGGGCTGCTCAGCCAGATCCTCAATCTTCCTCCCGAAGAGCTGGACCGGATCCGGACCGATCTGAAACATGCGGCGGGCTTCCAGCCGGTCCAGGTTTCCGAGAATCTCGATCTGGAAAAATTCTCGGCGATCAGCGTTCGTCTGCCGGAATTGCCCGGTGTCGCGCCGTCCCGAGGCTTTGCGCGCAGCTATCCTGCGGGGGCGGCGGTCGCGCACCTGACCGGCTATGTCGGCGCCGCCTCGGCGGAACAATATCAGAAGGTCAAGGACCCGCTGATGGTCACGCCCGGCTTCAAGCTGGGCAAGGACGGCCTGGAAAAGACGCTGGAGCAGGGCCTGCGCGGCAAGCCGGGCGCCAAGCGAGTCGAGGTAACGGCGCGCGGCAAGCTGGTGCGCGAACTGGCGACCAAGCCGGATGAACCCGGCACGACGGCGCGCCTGACGATCGATGCGGGCCTGCAGGAATATGCCGCGCGCCGCCTCGGCACCAATTCCGGCTCGGCGGTCGTGATTGATTGCCAGAATGGCGAGATTCTCGCGATGGTGTCGATGCCGGCCTATGACCCGAACAATTTTTCCGACGGGATCAGCCATCTGGAATGGAAGATGCTGTCCGAGGACGATCATGTTCCACTGATGAACAAGGTGCTGCAGGGGCTCTATCCGCCCGGCTCCACCGTCAAGCCGATGAACGCGCTGGCGCTGCTCGAGGCAGGTGTGCACCCCGACGACCGCGTGAGCTGTGGCGGCGCGTTGCGGGTGGGCAACGGCATTTTCCATTGCCACAAGCGCAGCGGCCATGGCGCGCTCGACATGAAACATGCCGTCATGCAGAGCTGCGACATCTATTTCTACGAGATGGCCCGCCGGCTCGGGTACGACAAGATCGCGCCGATCGCGCGGACCGTTGGCCTCGGACAGAAATTCGACCTGCCCTTTTCCACGCAGCGATATGGCACCATGCCCGATCCGGCGTGGAAGCTGCGCCGATACAAGCAGGCCTGGACGGTCGCGGATTCGCTCAATGCCTCGATCGGTCAGGGCTATGTCCTTGCCAATCCGCTGCAGCTGGCGGTGATGGCCTCGCGCATCGCCTCCGGCCGGGCGTTGATGCCGAGTATCCTCGCCAACCATGTTCATCACGGGGCCCAGCCCTTGCCCGTATCGCCCGACAATCTCGCACTCGTGCGAAACGCGATGTACGGCGTGGTCAACGAGGGCGGGACCGGCGGAGCATCCCGCA
This sequence comes from Sphingomonas sp. P2_B6, assembly GCF_056404755.1. Lineage (NCBI taxonomy): Bacteria > Pseudomonadati > Pseudomonadota > Alphaproteobacteria > Sphingomonadales > Sphingomonadaceae > Sphingomonas > Sphingomonas sp. P2_B6. The sequence continues at coordinate 246,073 of NZ_JBFUDK010000002.1, read as the reverse complement.
TGCAGGTCCCCGGCGTTACCCTGGCCGCAAAAACCGGCACGGCCCAGGTTCGTCGCATCACGATGGCGGAGCGCAGTTCGGGCGTCCTGAAAAATGGCGCCCTGCCCTTCAAGCTGCGCGACCATGCATTGTTCGTGTGCTTCGCACCTGCGGACAACCCGCGCTACGCGGCTGCCGTGGTGCTTGAACATAATGGCCACATCATCCGCAACCTGGATACGCCACTGATCGGGCGGGACATCATGACCTATTTGTTCGACCGGGATCGCGCCCTGGCTGCTCTGACGGAGGTCGAACCGACCTGGGGCGGTGATATCAAGACCCGGATGGCAGCACAGGCGGCGGAGTATCGCGCCGCCGCCAACGCGCCGACCCCTATTGTCGCGGCACAAACGGAAATGAACGCTACCGCGCCGACGGATGCGCCCGCGGTGGAGGCCGCGACCAGTGCCGCCGATGCAAGCGCCGATGCCATCGCCAACGCGACCATGCGCGGTGACGGCATCGCTCAGACCGGCTCGACGGAGAGCGACCGGTGAGCGGCCTGAGCTTCGTTCCGGCGCCGCTCGCGCAGCTTCCGTGGAAGATCATCCTTTTGGTCCTGGCGATCGGCGTGTTCGGGTTGCTGGTGATGTATTCGGCCGCCGGGGGCAACCTGCGTCCCTGGGCGCTGATCCAGGGTATCCGTTTCTTCGTCTTTCTCGCCGGCGCCGTCGCATTGTCGCGCGTGCGCGAATCGGCCTGGCAGGCGCTGGCGATCCCGGCCTATGTGAGCCTGATCGTCATGCTCGTCCTTGTCGAGCTGATCGGCGCGGTGCGCGGCGGCGGGCAGCGCTGGCTGGACCTCGGCATCATCCGCCTGCAGCCGTCCGAGTTGATGAAAGTGTTCATCGTGCTCGCGACCGCGCGTTTCTATCACGCGCTGCCTCCCAACGAGACACGGCGCTTTTCAGCGATCTGGCCGGCGGCGGTATTGATCCTGATCCCGGCCGCTTTGGTCATGAAGCAACCAGATCTCGGCACCGCCCTCATGATCACCGTCGGCGGCGCGACGGTGATGTTCCTCGCCGGCGTGCCCCTGCGCCTGTTCATCGGCGGCGCGCTGGCGCTGGGCGCGGCGATCCCGCTCGCCGTGAACTTCGTTCTGCACGGCTATCAGCGCAACCGCATCCTCGTCTTCCTCGATCCGGAAAGCGATCCGCTGGGTATCGGCTATCATATCAGCCAGTCGAAGATCGCGATCGGATCCGGCGGCATCTTCGGCAAGGGTTTCCTCAATGGTACCCAGAGCCATCTCGATTATCTGCCTGAAGGTCATACCGATTTCGCGCTGGCGACAATGATGGAGGAATGGGGCCTGATCGGCGGGGTCCTGCTGATCGTCGCCTTCATGATCATCATTCAATGGGGCGTGTCGGTCGCCCTGCGCGCGCAGACTCGTTTCGGCCGGCTCTCCGCGGCGGGCATCGCCACCACGATCTTCTTCTATGTCGCCATCAACATGGCGATGGTGATGGGCCTGGCGCCGGTGGTGGGGGTTCCCCTGCCGCTGATCAGCTTCGGCGGATCGTCGCAGATGACCATCATGCTGTGCATCGGATTCCTGATGTCGATCGATCGCCAGAACCGCCAGACGGTGCGCTGGTAGCGAACCGGCAAAAAAAGGGTTTGCAACTCCGGCGACGGGTGCTAACGGGCGCCCTCCCCGATGCGGCGGCGCCTTCCAACGCGCCACTTTAGCTGCCCGGTATGGACGCATAGCTCAGTTGGTAGAGCAGCTGACTCTTAATCAGCGGGTCCTTGGTTCGAGCCCAAGTGCGTCCACCATTTTTTCAATGACTTAGCGGCATCTCGTCGCTGCGGCAAAACCGTCAGGTAGCAAATAGGTAGCTGAGCGATCCGGGCGAAGGGTAACACCCATAATTCTGCCTCAAGCGCTGCGCCATCCTAATCATGGTCTGTCCGTACGCGCCGTAATTTTCGCGGTTTTGGGTCTGCTCCGTTTGAGGCACATCGAGCTACGAGCAACTGCTATGTAGTTTACGAACCCTGCGGCTTTTCAGGCTTCACTCTGTCCATCAGGTCATCAAGCCAAGCGTTGTCCTGCTCTCGCTTCGGACTTACCGAATGCGCGATACCTGACAGGACGGAAAGGTGTCCGTCCTGCTTTGAGGCGATGCGATAGAGCTGCTCATACAGGGCTGCGCGTTGCCCGGCGGCTTTCTTAGCAATCCCTTCAATGACTACAGCAAGCGCCCATGTGCACACTACGATGGTCCCGCAGATCGCCAGTGTGTCAGGGCTCACTCCAGCTTCTCCACGGGCTGGCGACGCTCTTTGAGCGTGTACTCGGGCCAAGTGGTGCTATTCCAGCTGTCCATCTCGTGCCCACACACCTCGCAAATTGCCCTATCGGAATCTCTTATGGGGCTGTGCCCGTACGTGACTTCGTAAGTCGAGCCGCAACTATCACACGCCTTCATCTGGCTTCTCCGCAGGGCTATGCCTCGCCAAACTCCCTAGCCGCTCCTTGAAGGGCACTGGGACGTCGCCTGCCTCAAGGTCGCACGCAGCTTCCCTGACCTTGTCGGGTTGGCCTTTGGCGTCGGTCACCCTAGCAGCTCGCCTTGATCTGCTTCTGGTGACACAATTTTGAGATCGTATCGGCCGCATAGCTTATCCTCGCCTGCCCACTGATAAAGCGATAGCAGCGGAATTTTGGTTTTCTTGTCGTCGTTGTCCCGCGTATGAAACTCGGACACGTTGAGGATGGCGGCGGTTGCAAGGTGAATAGAATCCCCGAGATCCATGATCTTGCAGTAGCCTCCGCCCGCTGGGATTGGTCGAAAGTATCTATTCCTTATTTCGCGAGCTAATTTTAGTACGTTTGCGCTCAATTCCCAGTTGACCATGCGGACACCGTCGAATTGGCTGCGATAGGCATCTTCCTTGTCGGCATCTTCTAGCTTAAGCTTTTCAGGAATGACTTCTAAATCTGTTATAACCGACGTGACAATTACGTTCAGTTTGTTCTTATTATCATTCAATATATTTTGAACCATCTTTCTTTTTGTGGCCGACACTGGCTCCTGATTCAAATACTCATAGAACATGCAGGAGTCCCAATAGTATCTAGGTATCGAATCAGCCATTTATCCACGCAGAATATTCGGGTTCATTTTTCGGGTATCCCCTAAAGAGGCCTTCAAGGTCAACCATGTGAACTTTGGCGGCTTCTATCGGATCAATCGACTCCATCTTAACTTTGGATGGGAAGGGGCTGTCAGCGGTGTAGGTTAGTAATCCGGACACCCGGACCGCCTTGAATACGTGCTTACCCATTTCGTCGCGCATGTTCTCTGGGAACTGGCATTCAATTTGGCTCGGTCCAATCGCTGGAACTAAGACGAACGTCCTGTCTCCTTGAACGTCATCGATCGCTTGCAGATTGCCAGTCACTGACCCTTGAGACACGCCAACAAACCAATCCGGCTCCGCTTGCGTGGATCGCCTTTGTGCAGCCAACGTCATCGCGTTGAGCGCAAATGCATCATTGAATTCTACCGGATCCGCAAAGCCGTTGATCCAAAATCGCCTATAAGCCTCCTCTGCCGGGGCCTTCGCTAAACTCGCAATCATATCTGCGGTTTCGGCATCCACACGGGGATCCACCGGCCTACTGGCGGCTACATTCTCTAGTTGGTCCAAAGTCCATTGAAACGCCGGCAGCGGATCGTAAGAAACGACCGAGGGGACCGGCTTGAGGCTTATGATGGTCGGGTTGCGCTTTTGCGTGTCTGTCACTTCAAAAACGGTTTTGCGCTTCGCAACGTCGAGAAATTGGCGCTCCATTCTAGCAAGAACGGAAAGGAGCTTGCCTACCTTTTCGATCCATGCGTGCGCCAACACGTTGCCACGATGCCCTTCGTGGCCCTCCATGTAGATCGCAAAGTCCTTCAAAGGATCAGCCAACAGTCAGGTCTCCCTCATAGATTCTATGCCAACCACGAGGCGCCGCAAAGCCAATTCTTCCTTTAGGGTTTGATCCGCCAGCGTCCTCGGTTTTGCTTGTTGCCCCCGGATGCTGGACCCGCTCCGCTCACCAGCTGACGTTTAGGGGACGCGCTTCCCAACTATGCCTTGGGCCTTGGACGGCACGCCCCCCTTGCGAACCCAGCCAGGTAGCGTTGCACCTTCTTCTTCGCGCAATGCTAGAGCGTGCCTTCATCCCGCGCTTTTCACATGGGCAGCTGCGCGAGTTGTCATGTTGTCGCCCCTGCGAGCAGCGTCTGGCTAGCGACAGACTACCCGCGTCGGAGCGTAAGCGGTACCGGCTCGGGATATTCGCGATCGTTGTTCCAATAGCGCTTTCCACCAGCTTCCGTGTAACAACGCACGAAAATTCCGCCCTCATCGACTTCTGCGACAAAGCGCCCCCGACTGCCGACCGCATTGACCCGCTCAAGGCTCGCCAGAAGCGCCTTCTTCTCTTTCCATTCAAGGCTGAGAGCAACGAAATGCCTTTCGCCGATCTTTAGGTCGGCAAGGTATCCGAGCTTCGTATGTGAGCCGACCTTGACCCTAGTCGCCAAAATATCGTTGCTCCGACGCTCTAGCCGATATGCCTTGCCCTCCTTTAGATAGAGGAAGGAAACCTGCCTGACGCGATCTTCGAACAGGTCGAGATCGGTATTAGCTGGCGGACTTAATGCCAAGCTCTCTCCAAGTTGGAGTTCATATAGGCGCTGTAAATAGGCTGGTCGGCCCCTCGTCATTGTCGCAGCTCCTCACTGAGGCGGCAGTCCGCCTTACAGCTTCATAGTTTCCTGAAACACTATATATTTATTTTTTTTCTTACAGTTAGTGGGGCCAAATTCATGATTATATATAGTGTATCAGGAAACACCCATTCTCTAAGGCGGACAAGGATCGCCCCGATGGGGCGGCTGGATGTGTTACGCCTTATACTTCACGCACGTCCCGCAGCACCACAACCTGTGATCGGCAACTTTAGGCAACTCGCTTGATCCATAGCGTCCCGTCGGCACGGTGCTCGACATCGAAGCGGCCCAGCCCATTGGCTCTGAGGTAGGCGGCACTGTTCTCCGCACGAGAAACGTCCCGATCAGTCGGCTCCGGATGCCACAGGATCGAACAATTCGGTTCCAGTTGCTTCCATTGAGACAACTTGTAGGTCGGGCCTGCCGGGAGTCGGCGGTAGCAAATGAAGCGCCCCGCAACGTGACGGGCCATCCAAGCACCTCCAGAGCTCGGCTTGCCATGGGGATTTGGGAAGCGAGGCAGGTCATCTTCCAAATCGCGGATCGAAGGAAAGACGATCCAATGCGCCTGCCATTGTGAAGGCGGTTCTTCGCACGGCCAGAGCCGAAAGCCCGGTACGACGTCGAAAACGTTCATGCCATCCGACCACGGCGACAAGACAGGACGAGCCGCCATCACTCCGGTCCTCCGATATTTGCAAACCGATTGAGGTCGGAAAAAGTGTAGCGCACGGCGCCGCCAATCTTTTTGAAATCCGGACCGCGCTGCGCCCAGCGCCAACGGTCGAGCGTCCGAGGAGACAGCTTTAGGTAAGCAGCCGCTTCGACGTTCGTGAGGAGGGGTGATTCTGCCATTATTGCTTCCTATGCGAGAGTGGAAGCAGCGCATTAGGGCCACATTTTAGGTGTTGGCCACAAGAAAAATCACCACCACGTCCAACCACGCGCATTTAGGATGCGAATGTCTCTAGGATAGCGTTCGGACAACTCGCGCAATGCGATCTATACGGATACGGATCGGTGTCCGTTAAGATCGGGAGGCGTATTTGACCTTCCCTGTCTCACCGCATTTCGGGCAGGTCGGACAAAGAATGTCTAGGACACTACCTCCAACGTGGAATCCTTCAACGGTATGCGTCCCCCCACTAAAGCCCTCTAAGCTATATTCTTCATACATTCTGCTAAAAGGCTGATCGTTCTCTTTCAAAAGCTCGTTGCCTGTGTGTCCGCATTCACAGACAATCGGAGTTCGTGTCCGGCTAGTCATAACGCCTCCCTGTTTCGCGCGAGCATAGAGGAACGGGGCTGCGGATTCGATGGCGAATCGTCCAAGAGATAAGCACCTGTGTAGGCGCATCGTGCCGTTGTGCCCCGAGAACTATTGTGCGAGTCCATGCGTGCGTCGCGGTCAGTCCCGCACGTGGGGCTTCAGAACCCCGACGATCACGTAGCCGGTCGAGCTTCTCGGCCGGGTGGCCGTCGCGTATGTCCAAGGCTTGCCTAAAGGCGGCGGCGCTTGGTGCTACGTGCCGAGTTCTGAACGCCCGGCTCAGGCCGGGCGATGCCCCCAACAATGGGGAGCAACGATTGATGATCCAAAGTGTGAAAAGAATGGCACTTGTCGCAGCATCGTTCAGCTTTGCAGCTCCGGCTTTCGCCGCGACCACGTATCTAAAATGCCATTACACGAATGCTCAAGGCGAGCAGGTAGTTGCCGATCTTGCATTGAACGAAGAGAGGCGAGAGGCTGATATTTGGTTTCACAACACTAACGCCGGTTCGCAATGGCGAGCTGACTTTTCGCAAAAGACGGTAACCATTCGAATGGATATGCAGAACTTCATCTTCGTTGATCGGACTAGCTTGAAATTTACGAGGGTGTTTCTTCAAGCAGGTGCGGACAGGATTTACGAGCGAGGTTTTTGCAAGAAGACACTCGCACCGAAGAGGGCTTTTTAAGTTCCAGAACGAGGGTTGGGTTATACCTGATCGACCCGGGGCGCATTTAAGCCGAGCTTGTAAGGCGCATCAGCTCCGCGCCGATCGCATCGGCGGCGGTTCGCACGGGGTCCTGTGCAAGGTGCGCATAGCGGCTGGTCGTTGCCGCCTGCGTATGCCCGAGCAAGCGGCCGAGCATATGCAGCGACATACCCATTCCCGCGCCGATGCTGGCGAAGGTATGGCGAAGGTCGTGAATACGAACGTCATCCAACCCTGCCAGCGCCCGGAGCGCCCGCCACGGCTTTTGCAAGTTTACCAGCGGCGCACCCTTGCGCTGCCCCGCAATGACGTAGGTATCATCGCGGCCTATCGCTTTCAGCTCGGCTAGGACGGATACGGCCGCATCGCCAAGCGAAACCAGCAGCGCACCGTTCTTTGTGTCAGGCAGGCGCAACACCTTGGCGTCGAGGTCGACCCACGCCCATTTCAACCCCAGCACCTCGTTCAAGCGCCGCCCGGTCAGCATCAAAAGCTTCAAGGCAGCAATCGCGGCTGGCGACGCCTTGGCGGCGGCGGCATCGGAGTTCAGCACCTGCCATAGCCGGGCAACCTCAGCACTGGTCAGGTAGCGTTCCCGCTTTTCCTCCCGGTATCGATCAATGTTCTTCGCAGGATTGGAGCTATCCGGGCGTAAGCCCCAACGCTCGGCAAGGCTGAACATCTTGCTCGCCATAGCGAGCATCCGGTTGGCCTCATACGGCGTGGCGCGAAGGGCATGGTGAAGCCCCGCAATGTCGGCACGGGTGACGGATGCGACCTTCTTCGCGCCCAGTGCTGGCAGGACATGGGTATCGATCAAGCGCCGGTCGTTGCGGATGGAACTGTCCTTCTTCCGGGTTTCCGCGTGTTCTGCCATGTACCGGCCGCACAGGTCCCGCACGGTCGGCGCAGCGCGGTCCTGTGTCCTAGCCTGTGATGGGTCCCTGCCTTGCGCCACCTCTGCCAGCCAGCGGCGAGCAATGTCCCGCGCTGCCTCGGGCCGCATTGGTCCATGCACTCCGATCGCAGGGCGACGCTGCTGCCCCTCCTTAGTTCGGTAGTAGAGGAAGTAGGAACGCTTGCCCTTTGGCGTGACCTTGCAGCCGAACCCGGCGAGTTCACTGTCCCACACGATCACGTCAGTCGCACCGGGCTTTATCGCTTCCACGCTCCGAACCGTCAGCTTTGCCTTCATGCTACCCTACTCCGCTCAAGTAGCATGTAGGTAGCAGGTTGCAGCGAATCACGGCAATGCCTAGCGTAGACAACCACCATAGATTCCAGGCTATTACATGACGTTAGAGACGTTCAGCGTAGCGTAGCGCAATCCAGCAAACGGCTGGTTCCGAGACTCTTAATCAGCGGGTCCTTGGTTCGAGCCCAAGTGCGTCCACCATTTTTGTTCGGCAATTCGATCGCTTCGGTTCATCCGTTCGCGCTAAACGGGCACCACCGTCGTATATTTCGTCAGCGACAGCGCGAAATGCGACGATGCCCCGCCGACTGACGGATGATCGAGCAGCGTGCGCATGAGGAAATGCTCATAGTCGGCGACATCGGCCACGACGACGCGCAGCAGATAATCCCATTCTCCCGACATCGAGAAACACTCCATGATCTCGGGCCGGGAGCGGACGAAATCCTCGAACCGGACGATGCTGTCGCGCGCATGGCTCTTCATCCGCACGTCGCACAGCACGTTGACGCCGCGCCCGACCTTTTCGGCATCGACCAGACGCACCGTCGCGGTCAGTACTCCTGCCGCCTCGAGCGCCTTGATCCGGCGCCAGCAGGACGCGGTGGAACTGCCGACCCGCGCCGCAAGCTCGGCGCTGCTGAGCGATGCGTCGGCCTGCAGCTCGCAAACGATCCGTTTGTCGATCGCATCCATCATGACATTTTGTTTCAGAAATAACCCCAAGCTGATCGCGATCGATCAATAATCCGCTGAAACCACCCCATTTTGGAAAGCATGCCCGCGCTTCCCGTGCAAGATATCCATCATGGAAAATCTTCAGGCAAGACATCCCGACGGCGCCGCTCCCGACTGGACCATCCCGCAGGACTGGCACCGCTATACGCCGGCCGAGCATGCGATGTGGGACAGGCTGTTCGAACGCCAGGCCAGGCTCCTGCCCGGCCGCGTCGCCCCCGAGTTCATCGACGGGCTTGATGTACTGCGCATGTCGAAACCCGGCATTCCCGACTTCGCCGAATTGTCCGACCGGCTGATGCGGGCGACCGGCTGGCAGGTCGTCGCGGTGCCCGGCCTGATCCCCGACGACGTCTTCTTCGATCACCTGGCGAACCGCCGTTTCGTCTCTGGAAACTTCATCCGCACGCCCGAGCAATGCGACTATCTGCAGGAACCCGACATCTTCCATGACGTGTTCGGCCATGTGCCGCTGCTCGCCAATCCGGTCTTTGCCGACTACATGCAGGCTTACGGCCAGGGCGGCCAGCGCGCGGCCGGGCTCGGCGTCATCGCCAACCTGTCGCGGCTCTATTGGTACACGGTCGAGTTCGGCCTGATCCGCAACGGCGACGATCTCAACATCTACGGTGCCGGGATCGTCTCCTCTCATGGCGAGACCCGGTTCGCGCTCGACGATCCCTCGCCGAACCGGCTCGGCTTCGATCTGACGCGCGTGATGCGCACGAAATACCGGATCGACGACTATCAGCAGACCTATTTCGTCATCGACAGCTTCGAGGATCTGCTGCGGCAGACGCTCGATACCGATTTCGGCCCGGTTTATGCCGCCTTGGCCGGCCAGCCCGACATCGAGATCGAAACGATCCTGCCCGACGATCGCGTGATAACCCGCGGAACCCAGGCCTATGCGCGCGGCAAGCAGGTGGCGGCATGACCGCCCAGCCCGCCCTCGCGGTGATCGAAGGACAGGCCGCGCTGTTCGACCCGCTGCGGCCGCAGCCAGCCGATGCGCTGCTCGCCCTGATCGGCGTGCACCGCGCCGATCCACGCCCCGACAAGATCGATCTCGGCGTGGGTGTGTACCGCGACGCGGCCGGCGCCACGCCGGTCCTGCGCGCGGTCAAGGCGGCTGAAGCCGCGCTGGTGCGTGATCAGCCGACCAAGGCCTATATCGGCCCGGAAGGTGACGCCCGCTTCACCGAGTTGCTCGCCCCGATCGTCTTCGGCCCCGCCATGGCGGCGTCGGACCGGCTGACCGGCGTTCAGACTCCGGGCGGAACCGGTGCGCTGCGGCTCGGCGCCGATCTGCTCCACCGCGCGGGCATGACCGGCCGGGTCTGGATCGGTACGCCGACCTGGCCCAACCACGCCCCGATCTTCGAGGCGGCCGGCCTGACGGTCGCGGCGCACACCTATTACGACAGTGCCACCTCGACGCTCGATTTCGCGGCGATGATGGCCGATCTCAAGCTTGCGGTGCGCGGCGATGTGGTGCTGCTGCACGGTTGCTGCCACAACCCCACCGGCACCGGCTTCTCGATCGCCGAATGGCGCGCACTGGCCGAGGATTTCTCGGCACGCGGCATCCTCCCGTTCGTCGACCTGGCCTATCAGGGGCTGGGCGATGGCCTTGAGGAAGACGCCGCCGGCATGCGCATCCTGCTCGAGGCCGTGCCGGAAGCGTTGATCGCCTATAGCTGCGACAAGAATTTCGGCCTCTATCGCGAACGGGTGGGCGCGCTGTGGGCCCTTTCGGCAGGCGCCGCGTCAGTTCCCGCGGTTCGCGGCAACCTGCTCGTACTGGCCCGCAGCCTCTGGTCGATGCCGCCGGATCACGGCGCGGCCGTGGTGCGCCTCATCCTCGAAAATCCGGGGCTGACCGGGCTGTGGCGCACCGAGCTGGAGGAGATGCGCGTCCGTGTCGGCAGCTTGCGGACCGCGCTGGCCGAGGCCGAGCCGCGTCTTGCCGCGATCGCCGCGCAGCGTGGCCTGTTCGCCATCCTGCCGATCGACCCGGCCGCGGTTGCGGCGCTGCGCGCGGATCACGGCATCTACATGGCCGGTTCCGGCCGGATCAATGTGGCCGGGCTGCACCTGGACAGCATCGACCGGTTCGCCGCCGCTCTTGCCCCCTATCTGCCGGCGTAGGCCAGGAGTGTTCAGCGTGCTCGACGATACCCATGATCCCGGCCGGACAAGCTGGGTCGCCACCGCTGCCGGCCATGCGGACTTCCCGATCCAGAACCTGCCGCTGGGCATTTTCTCGCCGCCGGGCGAGGCGCCACGCGGGGGGATCGCGATCGGGGATTCGATCCTCGACCTGAACGGGCTCGCCGCCGGCGGCCTGCTGGAGGGCGATGCCCTTGGCGCAGCCCAGGCGGCAGCCGGTCCGGCGCTCAATCCGTTGCTGGCCATCGGTGCCGGACCGCGCCGGGCGCTCCGCGCGCGTGTGTCGATGCTGCTGTCCGATCCGGACCACGAGACTGCGATAGCGCCGCTGCTGTACGAGGCCGCAACCTGCACGATGCACCTGCCGGCAACGATCGGCGACTATACCGACTTCTATGTCGGCATTCACCATGCGACCAATATCGGGCGGCTGTTCCGGCCGGACAATCCGCTGCTGCCCAATTACAAGCACGTGCCGATCGGCTATCATGGCCGGGCGTCGTCGATCGGCGTATCGGGCGCAGCGGTGCGGCGGCCCAATGGCCAGCGCAAACTCCCCGATGCGGAAGCGCCGGTCTTCGGCCCCACCGCGCGGCTCGATTACGAGCTCGAAATGGGCGTCTGGATCGGGCCCGGGAATGTGCCGGGCGAGATGATCCCGATCGCGGACGCTCCCACGCACATTGCCGGATTGTCGCTGCTGAACGACTGGTCGGCTCGCGACCTGCAAGCCTGGGAATATCAGCCGCTCGGTCCGTTCCTGGCCAAGAGCTTCGCCACGACCATCTCGCCCTGGATCGTGACGGAAGAGGCGCTCGCGCCGTTCCGAATCCCTCAGCCGGCGCGGCCTGCCGGAGATCCCCGCCCCCTGCCCTATCTCGACGATGCGGCCGATCAGGCGCGCGGCGCTTATTCGATCACGCTGGAGGCGTGGATCGCAACGGCCCGGATGCGCGATGCCGGGCTCGCCCCGCACCGCCTGAGCCACGGCCCGGCAAGCAGCATGTACTGGACGGTCGCGCAGATGGTCACGCATCATGCCTCCAATGGCTGCAATCTCAACCCCGGCGACCTGCTCGGCACCGGCACCATCTCGGCCCCGACCGAAGACGGCTATGGCAGCCTGATCGAACTCAGCCGGGGCGGGCAGCAGGCGATCGCCTTGCCCGGCGGCGAGACCCGCCGGTTCCTGGAGGACGGCGACGCCCTCATCCTGACCGGCCGGATGGCGGCGGAGGGTTTCGTCCCGATCGGGTTCGGTCCCTGCATGGGCATCATCGGCCCAGCCGCGTCGCACCCGTGACGGGCGCACGCCTTTCCGCGACCCCCGCGGGGATAGGATTATGCGCCCTTGACGCGATTCCGTCGGGGACGGCGCGCAATTTCGTCGTGCAGCTGGAAGGGGGCCGGTTCCACGGCTTCGTCGTCCGGCGGGGACGGGAGGTCAGCGGCTATGTCGACCGCTGTCCTCATGCCGGCATGCCCCTCGCCCATGCGCTCGACCGTTATCTGACGCCCGACGGCACGCTGATCCAGTGCGACTGGCATGGCGCACTGTTCTCGATCGACAATGGCCGGTGCATCGCCGGCCCGTGCAAGGGCGCTCGGCTGACGGCATGGCCGGTCGCCGTCAAAGACGATCTGATCAGAACGGCCAGTGCGCCGGGAGAGGAGCCGCGCGATGGACGCACTGACCGAGCATGAGCGCGACGCCGCGCTGCGCGGCTTGCCGGAATGGAGCTATGACGAGCTGCGCGGCGCGCTCTACCGGCGCGTTGTGCTCGCCGATTTCTCGGCCGCCTTCGGATTGATGACCCGGATCGCGCTGGCCGCGGAGAAGAGCGACCATCATCCCGAATGGTTCAACGTCTATAACCGGCTCGAGATCTGGCTGACGACGCATGACGCCGGCGGCGTCTCGGTGCGCGACACCGCAATGGCGGCTATGATCGACCGGCTGCTCCAGGCCGGCTGACGGCGTCAGGCGGGGATATTGGCCGATCGCTGCTCGGGCAGCACACCGAACAGGTCGGCGGCGCGCTCGATCAGCGCCGGCGGCAATGGGCGCGACCGGCGCGCGGCGAGATCGAAACAGACGGTGCGCGCCACCAAGGTCGCGCACAGCCGATCTTCCGACCGGGCGAACAGGCGCAGCTCGGTCGTGATGGAGCTACGCCCCAGCGCCTGCACGCGACCGTCGATCCGGATCAGGGCGCCCGCAGGCAGCTCGGCACGATACTCGAGCTCATGCCGTACATCGGCCCAACCCTGTTGCGCGATCTTCCCGACCGCCGGATCGTAACCGAGCGCCGCGAAGAGCTGATAGGAAGCATCGTCGAAAAAGGCGAGGTAATGCCGGGTCGTCAAATGCCCCATGGCATCGCACAGCCACGGATGGACCACCCCGAATCCGCACTCGACATAGGTGTCAGCCATGATTGCCGACGTCCCACCCATGCGCGGTAATCGTTGCCTGGGCGAAGTTCAGCGGCGTGGCTTCGAGCGGGATCGCCAGGCTGTCGTTCCAGCGATTGAAGAAGCCGTACAGCGCCACGACCGACAGCAACTCGACAATCTCGATGTCGCTATAGTGCCGCTTCAGCTCGGCGACGTCCTCGTCCTGTACGCCCGAGGGCGCCTGGCCTGCCAGCTGCGCGAAGCGCAGTGCGGCGCGCTCGGCCTCGCTGAACAACGGGCTGCGCTCATAGTCCCAGACCGCGGCGACCTTCTCCGAACCAGCGCCGTGCGCCGCGTTGCTCGCGGTATGCGCCGAACAATAACGGCACCCGGCCGACATGCTCGCCAGATAACCGGCGAGATATTTGAGCTCGGCAGGGAGCGAGCCCGCCCCCATCACCGCCTGCCACAGGACAAGCGTGCCCTGCAGGATATCGGGGCGATGACCGAGCGTCGCGACGCTGCCGGGCAGCTCGGCGAAATCCTTCAGGAACGGCGATACGTCGACGCCGCGGTCCTGCAGCTGATCGATGCTCAGCATCGTGATCCGTGACATCCTATCCCTCCCATTCGGCATTGCCGTCGACGCCGACGATCTGGCCAGTGATGTGGTGCGCGGCATCCGAGGCGAAGAACCATGCCATTTCGCCGATCTCGCTCGGCTGGATCTTGGTGCGTAGCGAGATATAGCCGAGCGCCTCGGCCTCGACCTCGGGCACGGTGCGGCCGCTCCGTTCCGCCGCGCGCGCCATGATCCCGCGCATCCGCTCGGTATCCATGAATCCCGGCCGGATCGCGTTGACCCGGATGCCGGCCGGACCAAGCTCGCGCGCGAGCGTCCGCGTCAGCCCCTCGAGCGCCCATTTCGACGCGACATAGGCGGACCGCCCGGGGAGACCCGTCACGGTCGACGCGGTGGAGATGTTGATGATCGTGCCGCCCCCCGCCGCGCGCATCGCCGGGACGACCGCCCGGATCATGTGGAAGGCACCGTGGACATTCACCGCGAAGCAGCGCGCCCAGTCGTCGGGATCGTTGGTCTCGATGCCGCCCACCGGACCGGCCACGCCGGCATTGTTGATCAGGACCTCCACCGGACCCGCCTCAGCGACCAGCCCAGCAACTGCGGCAGGATCGGACACGTCGGCCCGGATCGCGACCAGTCCCTCCAGTTGCCCGGCCGCGCTGTCGAGCGCTGCCTGATCGACATCGCATACGATCACGCGATCGCCGCGGGCGACGAAGACCTCGGCAATGGCCAGACCGATACCGGAAGCGCCGGCGGTGACGAGCACCGAACGGGCGCTCATGCCATCGCTTCCCGGGCCTGAGCCGTCGCCGCCACGGCGACCGTGCCGTCGGGCGACAGCACGACGCCATAGATCGAATGCGCGCGATCCACGCTGATCAGCCCATCGGCGACATCCTCCGCGACCCGGTCGGCCGCGCGGCCCGCCGGCGGCCCATAGCCACCGCCCCCGCACGATATCGCAATGATGCGCTCGCCCTGCCTGATGCGGACCTGAGCGCACGCCTCGAGCGCACCCCTTATGCCGTCACGATCGATCAGATATTGATCGGCCCCGCCGCCCCTGCCCCCGCCGCGAACGCCGGTGGGGGGATTGCTGTGACCGTCGGACAGATAGCCGATATCGATATCGGCGCCGAGCGGACCGAACTCGACGATGGTCGAGGGCGCGCCGGTATTCGTCCCGGCACCCTCGGTATCGGGCATGAAGCCGCGGGCATGGACCACGATCGGCTGCGACAGCTCGGCCAGCTCGACGCCGTCGATGCAGCACAGGCCGGCGTTGCCGACATGTCCGATCGTCCACCACGCGTCGCTCGCCGGGCTGGCGGCGCCGCCGCTCATCGCCAGGAACATCTGGTTGACGAACGGCTGGCCCGAGCGGGGATCGATCCCCGAAACCACGCCGGCGGACGGCGCGATGACCGATCCGACCTCCGCCATGCCGATCCCCTCGCCCAGCGCGGCAAGCCCGGTCTGGACGCTGTTGGCGACGCGGTCGGCGATATTGGTAGTGGCGGCCGAACAGGAGAAGGGATGGATCGGGATGCCGGCGATGCACCCCTCGCGCAGGGCCACATCGATCCGGCGGAACGATCCCGCATTCTTCGGCACGCGATGATCGATGCTGTTGAACACCCCGATCATCGCCGCGGTGCGCGCGCAGGCCTCGGACAGGTTCATGCCGCACGGCAGGCAATCGGGATTGTCGGTGAGATCGACGGCGACGCGGCCGCCGACGGGATCGACGTCGATCCTGGCCTGGATTTTCAGGCCCTCGGCCGGCAGGCCGGGAAAGGGATCATGCGTGCTCGATCCGGTGACCGATCCGGCCGGGAGCTTGCCGATCGCTTCCGCCATCAGGGTTTCGGAATAATCGAACCACTGGCCGGAAAAAGCCTCGATTCGGTCCCAGCCGATTTCGCTGGCCAGCTGAGTCAGCGCTTTCTCGCCGATGCGCACCGCCCCGACGGTGGAGAGATAATCGCCGCGCCATTGATGCGGCACGCGGATGCGCATCTCGCACATGCGGATGATATCGTCGATGTCCTGCCAGCCGCGCTGCACCTGCACCGCCGGGAAGATCAGCGCGCCCTCATGATAGACGTCACGCGCCTCGGCCATGTAGGTGGTTGGCTGCGAGTTGCCGATATCGGCCTGATGCGCCTTGGCAAGGACGGTGAAGCGGTGGTTGCCGGCCTCGTCCATCACTGGCGCGATGACGGTCAGATCGGCCGGATGCGAGCAGCCATGATAAGGCGAATTGTGCAGAAAGGCGTCGCCCGCCCGCTGATCGGGATGGAACAGCGCGACCGATCGCGCCATCAGATCGGGCCCGGACAGGACATGGATCGGCAGGCTGTCCGCCGCGCTGAGCAGCTCGCCGTCCCGCGTCAGCAGGCAGCAGGAGAAATCGCGCGCGCGGTTGAGCACGCCCGACCGCCCGGTCCGCAGCAGCGTGTTGGACATCTTGCGCACGATCCCGTCCAGGCGGCTGCGCATCACGGCCATTTCCGCGCCGTTCATTACCGCGCCCGGGGCAACAGCTTGGTTCATCGTTCAGGCCTCGATCAAAAGCGCGCCGGCGACCGACCGGCGGAAACGCGCGGGCGGATCGACGACGACCGTGGTGAAGGGAGATTCGATCAGGGCCGGCCCGTCAAAGTCCCTATCGGCGGGGATCGCGTCCCAGCGCAGGATCGGCGTGTCGATCCAGCCCGCGCCGGCGAAATAGACGGGTCGGGTGCGCAACGACGATTCCGTTGCGGGTGCCGGCTTGAGCAGGAATGGAGCCTCGGACCGTGCAGCACAGCGGATGCGGGCGCGCAGCCCGATCAATTCCACGTCGGACGCTTCGTCGCGAATGGTGAAGATTTGCTCATGCATCGCGTCGAAGGCAGTGCGAAACGTCGCGACATCGTCAGCAGTCGCGAACTCGGTCGAGGCCAGCGGCACGTCGATGTCCCAGGCCTGGCCTTCATAGCGCGCCTCGGCGATGAATTCGGTCACGCCGGGCAAGCCGGTGCGGACCGCGAACGCGTCCGCCTCGCCCCGCAACCGGTCGATCGCGGCATTGGCTCGTCCGCTGTCGAACGCGGCCGTGGAGGTGTGCGCCGTCACCGCGAATTCGCTGGTGATATCGGAGATCATCGCGCCGGCCGCGCTCATCGCCGCGCCGGTTTCGGGGATGAGCAGCCTGCGGCAGCCGAGCCGTCGGGCGATGAACACCGAATTGAGCCCGGCCGCGCCGCCGCCGCCGATCAGCACTGCTTCGGCCGGGTCGATGCCCTGATTGACCGTCAGTTCCTGGATTGCCTGGACCATATTCTCGGTGGCGAGATCGAGGATGCTCCAGGCAGCTTCCTCCACGCTGGTGCCGAGGCGCCCGGCGACGTCGCGCGCGATGGCCTCCCGGGAGGCCGCCGCATCCAGCTTCATCGAGCCGCCGAGGAAATAGTCCGGATCGAGATAGCCGAGCACCATGCAGGCATCGGTCACCGTCGGCCGGGTGCCGCCACGGCCGTAACAGGCGGGGCCTGGCGTCGATCCGGCGCTGTCCGGCCCGACATGGAGCAGGCCCGCACCGTCGAGCGACGCGATGCTGCCGCCGCCGGCACCGACGCTCTTCACATCGACTGACGGATAACCGGCGAGATGGCCGCGATAGGGTTCCCCGATCCACAGGTCGCGGGTCATCGGGATACGCCCGTCGCTGACCAGGCTGATGTCGTAGGTCGTGCCGCCCGTGTCGGCGACGATGGCGGTACGCCACCCGCCTTCGCGCTCGGCATAATGGCGCCCGGCGACCGGGGCCATGGACGGCCCCGAATTGATGATCCGGATCGGCGCGGCCGCCACCTCGGACGCTTCGACCATGCCGCCCGCGCTCGTGAGCACCATCACCTCGCCGGCAAAGCCTTCCGCCGCCAGGCGAGCCGAAAGGCTGCCGAGATAGCGTGTCATCAACGGCTTGAGCGACGCGTCGATCGCCGCCGACGACGCGCGGCGGAATTCGCGCAGCGTGGCATTGACCGCGTGCGACAGGCTGTAGGGGATACCCGGCAGATGTGTTTCGATCAGTTCCCCGATGCGCAGCTCATGGGCGGGATGCACGGTCGACCAGAGGAGCGACACGGCGACCGCTTCGATCTCGAGGCTGCGCATCTGTTCGAGCACCGCGATCACCGCCGCTTCGTCGAGCGGGACCAGCACAGTCCCGTCCGCCAGCAGCCGCTCCGGCGCCTCGAAGGTGAGCGCGCGCGGGATATAGGGCTTGGGATAGGGAATCGTGTGGTTGAACGGCTCGGTCCTTCCGCCTTCGCGGAACAGCAGGATGTCGCGGTGGCCCGCTGTCACGATCAGTCCGGTGCGTGCCGCGCGTCCGGTGATGATCGCGTTGATCGCATGGGTGGTGCCGTGGATGAAGCTGTCCGCCCTGGCGAGCAGCGCGCGCAGGGTCAGCCCGCGCGCCTCGGCCGCGACGGCCAGCGCGTCGAGCACGCCCGCGACCGGATCGGAGGGAATGGTGGATGCTTTGTGCAGGGTGATCGAGCCGTCATCGTCCTCCACCACCAGGTCGGTGAAGGTGCCCCCCGTGTCGGTTGCGAACCGCATCTCAGAAAGTCACCGCGTCGGCGCCCTTGAGGCCAAGCATGACGCGGGCCTCGGCCGGAGTCGCGACGTCGATCTCCAGCGCGTCCAGGATCGACCGGAGCTTCAGCACCTGCTGGGCATTGCTCGTCGCCAGCTCGCCTTTGCTGATATAGAGGCTGTCCTCGAGCCCGACCCGGACGCTGCCGCCGACCAGCGCGCACTGGGCGAGGAACTTCATCTGCGGGCGGCCAACGGCGAAGCAGGACAGCATATAATCATCGCCGAACAGGCGATCCGCGGTCTGCTTGAACATCATGAAATTTTCGAGATCGGCACCGATCCCGCCAAGGATGCCGAAAATCCCCTGGATCAGGAAGGGCGGCTTGATCAGCCCCAGATCGGCAAAATGCTTGACGTTGTAGAGATGCCCGATGTCGTAGCATTCATATTCGAAACGCGTGCCATGCCCCTGCCCCAGCTCGACCATGATCCGCTCGATCAGCGCGAAATTATGGTTGGCCGGAAACCGCTTTGACCCGAGCATCAGCTCGCGTTCCCAGTCGTGCTTCCAGTCGAATTTGTCGGCGAGGCCGAAAAAGCCGAAATTCATCGATCCCATGTTGAGCGACGTCATCTCGGGGCTGGCGCGCAGCGGGCCCGCCAGCCGGTCTTCCTCGCTGAAGCCCGGTGCGCCGCCCGTCGTGATGTTGATGACGACGTCCGACGCCTGTTTGATCCGGGGCAGGAACTGCATGTAGAGCTCGGGGTCGGGGGACGGCCGGCCATCGGCCGGGTCGCGTGCGTGCAGATGCAGGATCGCCGCGCCCGCTTCGGCCGCCGCGATCGCCTGTTCCGCGATCTCGTCCGGCGTGACCGGCAGATAGGGCGACATTGAAGGGGTATGGATGGACCCGGTCACCGCGCAGGTGATGATGGCCTTGCCGGTCTTGCGCATGGAAATACTCCTGGTTGAATCAGCGCGCGGCCGCGGTGAGCGCGGCGGTGCGTTCGAAGGGGCGCTGACTGGCGAGCGCGAGGACGATGCCGATCCCGGCAACGCCGGAAATGACGATCATCAGGGCATTGCCGAGCTCGAGCGGCCCGCCGGCGAGATCGCTGCAAATGCCGATCAGGGCCGGGCCGATGCCGATCCCGACCAGCGTCGTGACGGCAAGGAACATCGAGGTGACGATGCCGCGCAGCCGATCGGGCGTCAGCATCTGTACGCCCGCCAGCGATGCGGGCGCGGCCAGCGTGGCGAAGAAGCTGAGCAGCCCATAAGCCGCCAGCGAGACCGGCAGGCTCGAACTCGTCACGAACAGCACCACGCTGGGGATCGCGCAGGCCAGGCCGATCACGATCACCGGGGCCGCCGGCGACGGCCAGCGCCGCGCCTGGAACCAGTCAGTCAGCATGCCGCCGGTCAGATGGCCGAGCGGCGCCGCTACCAGGATGACGGATCCGATCGCGAGGCCCGCCTGGGGCGCCGTCATATGGAAAAAGCGCACATAGAAGGATGGCGCCCAGGCACCCAGCGACTGGATGGTCAGCACGACCAGGGCCGATGCGCCGGTATGGCGGACAAAGGCCGCGCGGTGGGCGACGACGTAGCGCCAGGCCTCGGCGATGCCGGGCCGGGCGATCAGGCTCGCGGTCCGCGCCGGTTCCCGCACGCTGAACATCAGCAGCGCCAGCACGATGCCGGGGATCGCCATGATGACGAAGGTCCCCTGCCAGGGCGCCAGTCGGCCGAAACCGACCAGGTCGAGGCCGCCGGCCACCGTCAGTACGGCGAGGACCGCCCCGCCGCCGATCAGCGCCGCGCTCTTGCCGAGCGACGCGCCGGTGGTGAACAACGATACGGCGCGGCCCAGCTGCTGCCGTGGAAAATAGGCGGCAAGCAGCGACATAGCCGCCGGCACCAGCGCTGCCTCGCCGAAACCGACCCCGATGCGCGCGGCGAAAAGCCAGCCGAAGGACGAAGCAAGGCCGCACATGGCGGTCGCGAGACTCCAGACGAGAATGCCCGCGACGATCAGGTTGCGGCGATTGACCCGATCGGCGGTCAGCCCGAGCGGCACCGCGACCAGGGTATAGAGCACCACGAAGCCGGTTCCCTGCAGGAGCCCGAGCTGCGTGTCGCTGACGCCGAGATCCGCCTTGAGCGGCTCCATCATCAGGCTCATCAGATAGCGGTCGATGAACGACACCAGGTGCGCGGTGGCGAGCAGCAACGCGACATACCACGCATAGGCCGGCGCCGAAGGCGCTACTGGGAGACGGTCCGCCGCGCTCGCCATCACCCGATCGCCGCCGAAATGCCTTCGTCGGCAAGCCAGACCGCGCCGTGAACCGGCCGCGCGCGTTCCGACAGAAGGAACAGCACGATGCCGGCAATGTCGGCGACATCGCTGAAGGCGATGCCGCTGGGGGTCATCTGCCGCATGCCCTCGGCCATGGCCGGATCCGCCCGCACTCCGGCGTTCATCGGCGTCGCCGTGTTGCCCGGCGCCACGGCATTCACCGCGATATTGTCGGGCGCGAGTTCGGCGGCGAGCGCGCGGGTCATCATCGCGACCGCGGCCTTGCTCGCGCAATAGAGCGCAAAGCCCTTGATCCCGACAAAAGCAGCGACGGAAGCGAGGTTGACGATCCGCCCGCCACCACGCCGCTGCATCGCCGGCACCGTTGCCGAGATCGCATTCCACAGGCCCGAAACGTTGATGTCGATCATCCGCGCGCCAGCGGCCGGATCGCCACCGGCGACCGGCGTGGGATAGAAGACGCCCGCGGCGTTGACGAGGAGATCGACCCCGCCGAAGCGCTGCTCCACGGTCGCGACCAGCGCCGCGAACGCGGTCGCGTCCCGCACATCGGCGGCCACGCCGATCGCGCTGCCGCCATTGGCGACGATCGCGCCGGCGACCGCTTCGGCCTTGTCGAGGCTGCTGCTCGCGACCACCGCGACATGGGCGCCGGCGGCCGCCAGCGCCTCGGCCACGGCCTGGCCGATACCGGAACTGCCACCAGTGACGATCGCCACCTTGCCGGCGAATTCGCCGCTCATGCGTACGCCGCCGAGGTCAAAGCGAGGCAGCGCTCACCAAGACCGCCCCCGGCGCACATCAGCGATGGGCTATAGGAAAAGGCGATGCCGTTTTCGGGATCAGCGAAGCCGAGCGATCCACCAGCGCCGGGATGCCCGAAGGCGCGCGGATTGGTGCCCATCGGGGACATCAGCGGCTCGTTCAAGAAGAAGCCATAGGCATAACGGAAAATCCGATCAGTCATTTCACAGGGTCCAAACCAGCTTTCGGTGCGCATCCGGTCGATCGTCTCCGGCGAGACGAGGCGGACGCCATCGAGCGTGCCGCCCGACGCGAGCGCGGCGTAGATGCGGGCGACGGCGCGTGCATTGCCGTGCCCGTTGGTCGAGGGCAGCAGCCCCGAACGCATCCGCGCGTCATTGTAATGGTCGGGCGAATCCGGCCGCATCCGCCATGCCCGACCCATCTTGGTCGAGGGATCGCGCGACTGGACGAAGGTGTGGCTGTCCTGGTTCGGAATGATGTCCGCCACCCGCTCCGGATCGGCCCAGGCCGCGCCATAACCATAATCGGCGCCGAGCGGCGCGGTCACTTCCTCGCGCAGGAACTGGTCGAGCGGACGGCCGTCGACCTGGCGAATAAGCTCGCCGAACAGATATCCGGCAGTTGCCGAGTGATAGCCATGGGCGGTGCCCGGTTCCCAGGCCGGTTCCTGACGCTCGAGCGCGTCGATCATCACGTCCCAGTCATAGCCTGCACCAGCGGGAGCCTGATCGGCGTAGAGCAGGCCCGCCTTGCCCGCCAACAAGGTCCCGACCGTGATGGAGTCCTTGCCGGCTTGCGCGAAGCCCGGCCAGTATCTTGCCACGGGTGCGTCGAGATCGATCAACCCGCGATCGATCAGCATCCAGACGCCGAGAGCCGCCATGCCCTTGCCGACCGACATCATGCAAACGATCGTATCCTGCTGCCAGGGACGAGTCTGCGCGGCATCGGCCCAGCCGCCCCATAGATCGACCATCTTTTGCCCGTGCCGATAGACGGCGACCGCGGCCCCGATTTCTCCCCGGTCGCGAAAATTCGCGGCGAAGGTCTCGCCGACTTTCGCGAACGCCGGGTCGCAATATCCGCTCATGGGGCCGGGCGCCGTCGTCATGGTCAGAACTTCGCCACGGCGCGGATGCCATAAGTGCGCGGCTCGCCGACCCGGCCGACAATGCCGGAGGCGAAGCTTGCCGTGCTCGTCACATATTCGCGATCAGTGAGGTTGCGGGCGAACGCCAGCAGCTCGAAATGTTCGCCGGGAAAGGTGTAGCCGATGCTGGCGTTGAGCAGACCATAGCCGGCCTGCGTATCGAGCCCGGAGTTGGACGCGGTGAAAAATTGCCGCGTGCGATAATTATACTCGCCGCGGATGAACCCGGAGCCGGCGCCGATCGCCGTGTCGGCCTCGGCGAATACCGAATAGGACCATTTGGGTGCGAGGTTCAGCCGGTTGCCCGAGGCGTCATAAGGAATGTTCCCGGGCAGCAGGGCGGAGGTGTAATTCTTGTAGCGTGCGTCGAGATAGGCGAGGTTGCCGCCCAGCTTGAGCCATTTGGCCGGCCGCAGCTGTGCTTCGAATTCGGCGCCGTCGACCTTCGCATCGGAGGCGTTGGTGATGTCGACCACGCCCGGCGAGAGGAAGGACTGCACCTGCAGATCGTTATAGTCGTAATGGAAGACCGTCGCGTTCAGCCGCAGCAGCCGCTCCAGCAGATCGAGCTTGGCGCCGGCCTCGTAGCTCCATAGCGTCTCGGGACCGAAACCCTGGGCCGCATTGGCGCTGGAGAAGTTGAAACCGCCCGATTTGAAGCCCTTGGTCGCCGAAGCGTAGATCAGGACGCCGTCGACCGGGCGGAATTCGACGCTGAATTTCGGGGTCCAGGCCTTGTAGGTGTTGTCCGTGCTGTAGGCGCGAGGATAGGTCGCGTTCGGCAGGCCGGTGATCAGCGAGAAATTGGTCGCGATCTGGTCGAACTTCTTCTTCTCGCTCGTGTAGCGGATGCCCGCGGTCAGCGTGATCTGCTCCGTCAGCGCGAAGCTGCCCTGCGCGAAGCCGGCGATCGCATCGGTGTTGATCGTCGGGTTGAAATTGGCCCGGACGTTGGTGGCGTAGGTCGTCACGCTCGAATCGACCAGGATGTGCTCGTTGAAGTAATAGGCGCCCAGGATATAGGTCAGCGCGCCCGTCTTGCCGGTGAGGTTCACTTCCTGCGAAAACTGGTGCTGGTCCTCGAACTGATCGGTGCGCCGGCCGTTCAGCGCCGTGCCGTCGGTATCGCCGACCTGAGTCAGGCGGTTCGCCCGATAGGCAGTGAGCGATTTCAGCTGCAGGCCGTCGGCCACGTCATAATTGACTTCGGCGGCGGTGCCCCATTGCCGGCGGTTCGAGGCGGGGCGGATATTGACTGCGATCTTGCGATAATCACCCAGCGTGCTGTTTGCGAGAGGATCGGTGGTCGTCTGCAGCAGTTTCACATAGCCGGCGAGCGCGTCGTCCGAATGGACATAGTCAGCCCGTAAAATGATCTCGAGCGGCGCGCTGGGCGTGAAGCGAAGCTGCCCGCGGCCGCCGATCGTGCGCTCGTTATCGGCATCGCCGACGCCCGGCACGATATTCTTGAGATAGCCGTCGCGGCGCGAACCGATGAACGAGATCGACGCAGCGAGCTTGTCCTCGATGAGCGGACCGCTGACATAGCCCTCGGCGCGCGCGAAATTATAATTGCCATAGGTCGCCTGGATCCGGCCGACGAACTCGTTGCCAGGCTTGCGGCTGATCACGTTGATCGTGCCGCCGACTGAGTTGCGACCATAGAGCGTGCCCTGCGGGCCGCGCAGGACCTCGATCCGCTCGACGTCGAGGAAATTGGTGAGGTAGCTCGCCGGTCGGGCGAGATAGACGCCGTCGAGGTGAATCGTCGACGATGGGTCCGATCCGCCAAAGACGTTGTTGGAGCCGATGCCGCGGATATAAATCTGCGAAAAGGACGCGTTCTGCGTAACCAAAAGATTGGGCGTGACCGCTGCGAGATCGCGCACATCCTTGACGCCGGTCCGCTCGAGCATCTCGGCGTTGAACGCCGTCACCGCGAAAGGGGTATCCTGCAACAGGGTGGCGCCGGTCTTGCTCGCGGTGACCACGATGTCGCCGGTTTCCGCACTGTCCTGATCGGGCGCCGTCTGGGCATGCGCCGCCGCGCTAGTGAGAAGCAAAGCTGCACCAAAGCGCAACGTGAATCCAGTCGCCGCCATGTCTGTTCCCTTTCGTGACCGGACCTGCCGTTCCTGGCCTCGCCCGATAATGGGAAGAGATCATGATTTCAGGTGGCACGCAAGCGATTGTCGACGATTCTTTTAAAAAGCATGGCAAAAACTGCCTGACTCGCGCGAAATCATCCTTTATCGTCGACAATTATTACCCGTCAGCCGCTTTTGGGTCGAGCAGGGAGACGCACCAGTCAGCATGATACAGCATGATCGCCTCAGCCGACCTCGCGTCTCCGGCGAGCAGCGCGTCGGTGATGCGTTGATAATTCGCGACATATTTGCCCGCGTACCGATCCAGGTCGATCGCCCCGGCCAGCAGCCTGTTCCAATATTCGATATTGACCGCGCGCAGGACGAGATCGACGTGCGGCTTCTCCGCGATGGCGTTCACGAGATAGTGGAATTCGTTGAGCACCAGGAAAAAGCCGAAATTCGACGGCGTGTCGTCGCCGGCGGCCCGGATCGCGGCCATTGCCGCGCGGACCCGCTCGGCATTGTCGTCCAGATCGATCCGCCGCGCAGCCTCGCGCAGGCCGATCGCGGCAACCGGCGCGCTCACTTCGTAGATCGCCGCCAGGTCGCGCACGCTCATCGGACGCAGCATGGCGCCGCGATCCGGCAGCAGTTCCACCAGTCCCTGCCCCGCCAGCACCGCCAGCGCCTCGCGCACCGGTGCCCGGCTCAGGCCCAGCCGCGTGGCGAGTTCGGAAGCAATGATCCGGCTGCCTGGGGTCAGTTCTCCCGCATCGAGCGCTGCCATGATCGTTTCATAGACCAGCTGGACCAGCGAGGTCTTCAGGCCGCCATCCGAATCCTGCTTGGGCGATCCAAACGGCAGCCCGCTCGGCCCCGCAAATTCGCGGTCGGAATCCTGCGGCGTTCTCTTGGGACGAGTCATGGTTCGTTCGCAGCCTTTTGTCCGGATGTTCGACAATCCTCTTACCGGCCCATGCAACGCAGGGCCACCACCTCCCGGAGACGACCGCATGGCTGATGAAACCTCGTCCCTTTACGGTGCCATCGTCGCGGCGCTGGCCGCGACGGGCGATCGCATCGCGATAGTCGGCAACGACCGCGCCTTGAGCGGCGCGGCGCTGCTCGACGGAGTCGAACGATGGGCGGCCGGGCTCGCCGCGCTGGGCGTAGGCGCGGGTGACCGCGTCGCGGTGCAGGCGGACAAGTCGCTCGATCTGGTGCAGCTATATCTGGCGACGCTGCGCCTCGGCGCCGTCTACCTGCCGCTCAACAGCGGGTATCAGGTCGCCGAGATCGGCTATTTCCTCGCCGACGCGAACCCGGTGCTGTTCGTATGCGATCCGGCGCGGGCAGCCCTGTTTGGCGACAATGGCATCCCGATCGCGACGCTCGATGCCAATGGCGCGGGCAGTCTCGCCGAAGCGGTCGCGGCCGCGCATCCGCCCGCGCCGCCGCACGAAGCGCATGGCGGGGATCTCGCGGCGATCATCTATACTTCCGGTACCACCGGTCGCTCCAAGGGCGCGATGATCACCCATAGCAATCTCCTGTCCAATGCTCGGGCGCTGATCGCCGCCTGGGGCATCGGGCCGGACGACGTTCTGCTCCACGCGCTGCCGCTGTTTCACATTCACGGGCTGTTCGTGGGGCTCAACCCGCTCCTCCTCGCCGGTAGCGAGATCAGGCTCATGCCTGGCTTCGACAGCGCAAGTGCGATCGATCGCTTCCCCGGGGTCAGCCTGCTCATGGGGGTGCCGACCTATTACACGCGGCTGCTGGCCGATCCGCGGCTCGACCGGAGCAGCACCGCCCAGATCCGCCTGTTCATCTGCGGCTCGGCGCCGCTCACCGCGGCAACCTTCGATGCGTTCGCGGCGCGCACCGGCCACCATATCCTCGAACGCTATGGCATGTCCGAATGCGGCATCATCTGTTCCAACCCGCTCGCCGGACCGCGCCTGGCCGGCGCGGTCGGTCGGCCGCTCGACCGTGTCACCGTCCGCATCGCCGACAACAAGGAGATCGGCGTCCTCGAGGTGAGCGGTCCTAACGTCTTTGCCGGCTATTGGCAGCAGCCCGAAAAGACCCGGGCGGAATTCCGCGACGATGGATTCTTCATCACTGGCGACATTGCCAGCATCGACAGCAACGGCGTCGTGCGCATCGTCGGGCGCGACAAGGACATGATCATCGCGGGCGGACTGAACGTCTATCCCAGCGAGATCGAGAGCCTGATCGACCAGTTGCCCGGCGTGGACGAATCGGCAGTGATCGGGTTGCCTCACCCCGATTTCGGCGAAGTGGTCGCGGCGGTCATCCGGCCTGTGCCCGGCCATGTCGTCGACCCGGCGACGATCGTCGCCGCGCTCCGCCCGCAACTCGCCGGGTTCAAGCTGCCCAAGGCGGTGTTCGCCGTCGACGATCTGCCGCGCAACACGATGGGCAAGGTGCAGAAGGCCCTGCTCCGCGCCGAATATTCAACCTGGTTCGGGGGCTGACCCATGCATCTGCGGCTCATCCGGCGGACGCCGGTCTCCTCGCTCACCCATGCCCGCCACCTGTCCGAAAAGCTGATCGGGCGTGCCGGCGAGGCCGAAGGCACCAGCCTTGCCGCCAGCCTGGCCGACCGGTGCCGGTCGTTCGACGACGGAGAAAGGCTGACCTATTTCCACTGGCTGGTCGACGCGCTGCCGCCGCCGCAGCCGGCATTGCTCGAAGCCGCCCGGGCGTTCACCGCGGATCCCTCGGTGGCCAATGCCGCGATGCTCACACGGCATGCCGAACCCCGGCGGCAGAATCTGCTGCGCCGGCTGAACGCCGCGCCAGGCGGCACCGCGCTGATCGTCGCCCTGCGCGCGCAGCTCCAGCGCCTGCTGCCCGATCATCCCGAGCTGCAACCGCTCGAAGACGATATGCGCCACCTCCTGGTCTCATGGTTCAACCGCGGGTTTCTCGATCTTCGCCGGATCGACTGGAACAGTCCTGCCGCGATCCTGGAGAAGCTGATCGAATATGAGGCCGTCCACGCCATCAGCGGCTGGGACGATCTGCGCGGCCGGCTCAGCGGCAGCCGACGCTGCTACGGTTTCTTCCACCCTGCCCTGCCGGGCGAACCGCTGATCTTCGTCGAGGTGGCGCTGACCGACGGCATCAGTGACTCGATCGGGCCGCTGATCGATCCAGCCGCGCCGGCCGGAAGTTCCAAGCCGACAACCGCGATCTTCTATTCGATCAGCAATTGCCAGCACGGCCTGCGTGGCATCAGCTTCGGCAACCTGCTGATCAAGCAGATCACGACTCAGCTCAAGGCCGAGCATCCATCGTTGCGAACCTTCGCGACACTCTCCCCCGTGCCCGGATTCCGGCGCTGGCTGGATGCCAGGGACGGCAACCGGACGCCCAAGGACGATGAACTGCGCCAGCTATGCGCCATGTATCTGTGCGGCGACGATGCGGCTGGGCGGCAGACCAGCGATCCCGTCGCCAAATTCCATCTCTCCAACGGCGCGCGGCTCGAACGGATCAACCTCGCCGCCGACCCTTCGGACAAGGGGCTCGCCCAGAGCCACGGCGTCATGGTCAATTATCGTTACCTGCCCGAGCAGATCAACGCGAACGTCCAGCGCTTCCTCGCCGAAGGACAGGTCGCTGTGTCCCCGCCGGTCGCCAGGTTGCTCGGTCGCCCCGCGGCGCTTCACGAAGGGCGATTGTAGCGTACCGCCGCAACAAGGGCCCCCGGTGTCGGGTTGTTCGCCCGAGAGGGCAATGCGCCGCCGCAAACTACGCGGCAGTCGAATCATACATTGCCCGCGCCACCCGCGCGACACGGCTCGTGCTGCCGAGCATCAGCATCCGCCGCTGCGGCAGATTGAGCTTGTCCAGGATCATGTGGACATGGTTCTTGACCGTGGCCGGGCTGATGCTGAGCGCACAGGCAATCTCCTTGTTCGACATTCCCTCTTCCACCAGAGAAGCGATTTCGCGCTCGCGCCGCGTCAGTTGCGCGTCTCCCACGGGTCGACCGCGCGTCGCGAGTTGCGCGACACGCTGCAACAACCGCGTGGTGAGTTGGGGCGGGCACACCGGAACGCCGCTTAGCGCGCGCTTGGCTGCCTGATTCAGGTCAGTGATCGTGCCGTCATGGTCGACGAACGCCGTCACCCCGGCTTCCGCGCCCGCCAGCCCTTCGTCCTCGCTGGTCATGCCGAAACCGATCACCAGCACCGGCGGCGAGAGCGCGCGTGCAGCCCGTGCCGCTTCCCGGGAACGCTCGTGCGAAATATCGACAAATACGATCTCCACCGTGCTCGCGGCGAGCGCGCCGGAAAGTTCCTCCGCCGAAATGGCGCCCACCACCTCGAGGTCGCCGATCCGCGCCAATCCCGCCGCGATTCCTTCTCGATAGATCAGGACGTCGCTCACCACGAGCGCGGGTGGTCGCTTCCTGTTGCCTGCGTCGCCGTCGCGATGGCGCTCCATCCCTGAACTCCTTCTGATTACGCCGCTCCGGCCGACTTCAATAAAGCCGATCGGCCAATGGCGGGGCCGGACCAATACTCGCCGGGGGAAATAATCCTGCCCCCAACATTTTGATTAACGCCGTGTTATTCACGGAGCGCGCGACCTACCGAGCCAAGAAAAGTCCTTGGCTGTCGCTAAAGAGCAAAGGAAACCCCAAGCAACCAGGTGGCGATGATCATAGTCCCGATCCGGCCAATCGAAAACTGGATTTAAGATCAATACGGTGTTTTCGACGATTCTCTGTCGCAGAGCGGTCGACTTCCCGTCGGCCAATTGTACGGATGCGACATTATAGGCCAAATGGTCCGGACCATGGTTCGGACACAGGTCCAGCTGATGACCCCAGGCCGTTGACCCGGGCCTTCCTCCCCACCCTTCAGTTCATGCACGCACCGCCGACATGAGCCTAGCTTGCCTCCCTGACCTCAAAGGGATGCGCAATGACGATCCGCGTATTGCTCGGCGCTTCCACGGCGATGGTCAGGTCCGCGCTGCACGGCGCGCTCGCAGAATGTGAGGATATCGAACTGGTCCACGCCGCCACTCCCGAAGCCGATATCGTGACTGGTGATGTCGACGTCGTCATCCTTCACCAGGCGGCGATGCGCGACTTCCCGGACGCGCTCCGGGTGATCTTCGACGCGCCGCATATCGGCGTGGTGGCGATCGGCGAAGACGGACAGGCGGGCGATCTCTACCGCGTGGATCGTCAGGGGTGGCGTTTCGGCACCGGGGACCAGCATGGACTCGCCGATGCGATCCGCGCCGTGGCACGGGCCGGCTGATGGCCCAGCATCAGGCCATCGCCGCGGTCACCGCCGCGATCCGCGGTCTGATCCGCGAACGCTATCCGCGCGACGCGTTCAATTCGCTCACCGTCGAGATGTACCAGGCCAAGGACGTCGAGAAGGGCCTGACCGGTGATGGCTTCGCGATCCTGCCCTGGCGCGTGACGATCAACACGCAACGCCGCGCCCGCGGGCCGCGCGTCGACATCTTCGGGCGCCGTTTCAGGCCCTCGCTGCCGATCGACGTCAGCTTCCTGATCATCCCGATCGCGTCCTCGGCGGAGAAGCAATTGCGCATGCTCGGCTGGGTCATGCGGGCGCTGGAGGATGCCGGGACGATCACCGCCGCCCAGCTCAACGACTATCTCACCGAGGACGACATCTTCACCATCGAGGAAGATGTCGACCTGGTCTGCGATCCGCTTGCTCTCGCCGACCAACTCAACATGTGGGATCGCATCCGCAAGCACCCGCTGTTCGTCAATTATCTCGTCCGCATGGTGCTGATCGACAGCAACCAGGCGCTCGACGACAGCGGCGAAGTGCTTGAGCGCGGCTTCGGCGTCGGGGTGGCCGAGGAAGCGATATGACGCTGGTCCTCGTCTCGCCCGACCGCTTCACGCGCCACGTTCCGCTCGGCTTCGCCTTCCGCGACGCGTCGGATCTCGGCCTTGTCGGCGATGGGCTCGACATACGCATCGTCGATGCCGGGCGCCCGTTTCGCCAGGCCGTGCTCGGCCCGACGCCCAGCGGTACCTGGATGACTCCGCGCCTGCCCGGGCTCAGTTTCGAGCTTGCCCAGAAGCCGGCCGACTGGCCCGCCAAGGCGCGCAACTTCAAGGTATCGGTCGACGATCCCTTCCAGCGCTTCCTGCCGCTGCGGTTCGAGGCGGCCTTGCCGGTGCGTGGCCGGTTCATCTGGCCGGCCTGGGCCGGGCTCGACCAGGCGAAGATCGCTCCGTTGCTGCCCGCCGGTGCCCCCGCCGGATACAAGCCGAACTATCTCCCCCTCTTCCCGTCGATCGCCTGCCCCGCATCGGGGCCGCGCTCTACCGTCCGGGCTCAGCTCGCCGAGCGCCAGGCGGACGGCACCGACAAGCCCGCGGCCTGGGCCGTGATGACGGTGACGGTCGACGGCAAGATCATCGCGCTCGGCATCGCCGGGGCGAACGGCTCGATCGCGGCGATCGGGGGCTATCCGGCGCTTCCATCCCAGACGCCGGAGGAAGCGACCGCCGGCCGGGACGCAGTCACCTGGAGTGCGGAGATCGCCGTCTATTGGGACGAGCTCACCGACGAGTTGCCCAAACTCGACGCGATCCTGGGCCAGCTTTCGAGTCCAGCGCGCATCGCCCTCAAACAACTCAACAAGGACGATCCCCTGCCTGGCCAGCCGCTCACGCTCGGTCGCCCGCTCACGCTCGTCTCGCTGAAGTCGGCGAACGTGCGTCTCTCAACGCTCTACCTCAAGCCGAATTGATCGAGGAGACTGCCCATGCCTGAATATCTCGCCCCCGGCGTCTTCGTGGAGGAAGTCTCCTACCGGGCCAAGTCGATCGAAGGTGTCAGCACCACCACCACCGGGTTCGTCGGCGCGACGCGCTTCGGCCCGATCGACATCGAGCCCGACGTCATCACCTCGCTCGTCGAATTCGAGCGGATCTATGGCGGCCGCCAGCAGCTCGAATTCGTCGGCACCACGCTCGACAATTACATGTGGCACGCGGTCCGCGCCTTTTTCGAGGAAGGCGGCAAGCGGCTCTATGTCGCCCGCGCTTTCCAGGGGAATATCGACACTGCCTGCGCGAAGGTCGCCGGCGCGTTGGTCCCTCCGGCCAATGTCGCGATCCGCGCCCGCTTTCCGGGCAAGGCGGGCGAGGCCCGGGTGCGGCTGCAATTCTGGGTGAGCCAGAACCGGCTGGTACTGGAGCCGATCCCCAACAGCGGCGGCAAGCACAAGGCGATCCTGCGCTCGTCGTTCGATCGCGACACCGTCTATGTCGGCAACGATGCCAGGAAGGGCATCTATTTCATCTCCTACGACATTCAGAAGGGCCTGTGGAATTTCGAGAACCAGGACGGCACGGCCAAGTTCGAGCTGCAGGAACTTGCCGAAACCAACGCCACGATCCGCACCATCACCGCAAGCGTCTATGTCGAGCCCAGCGAGCCTGGCCTCCCCTTCTTCGCCGTTGCCAATCTGGCGCTCGACCGCGGGCACAGGATAGGCGGCGCGCCTGATTCGATCTTCGACTATTTCGCCGCCGAGCCGGCCAATCTGTCGGCGTCGCGCTCGATCCCGATCGTCGTCGCCGCGCTGACGGCGGAAGACGCGCAGATCGAGAAGACGGCCGCCGACAAGGTCAAGGCCGATGCGGACAAGGCCGACAAGGACGCCAAGAAGGTGGTCGACGCCGCCAACAAGGCGGTCAAGGACGCGCAGGACGAAAAGGATATCGCCGACGGCAAGCTCGACACCGCGCTCGACCATCAGGCCAATCCCCAGCCGGGCGACGTCCAGGCTACCCTGGATGCGGCGGTCGTGGCCGCCCAGGCGGAGGTCGACGCGGCCCAGGCCAAGATCGACCTGGCGCTGCCAAAGGTCCAGCCAGCGATCGACGCCAAGGCAGTGACGGCGGCCGCGCTCGTCGAAGCGACCGAGCGCGCCAAGGTCGCCGCCGACATCTTCGCGACCGCCGGGGACGACAATCCGCCGCGCAACGGCGCCAGGATCGCCACCGACTATCTTGCCGGCAACAAGGCGGACAATCGCTTCGTCATCACCGATCTCGAAGGCACAGGCAGCGACGCGGCCAAGGCGCGCAGCGAAGGCAAGGCGCCTTTCCTCGATGCGGTGTTTTTCCTGGCCGGGGGCAAGGACGGCGAAGTGCCCGGCCCGGACCGCTATGTCGGTGAGGAAAATCCGACGACCAATCGCAAGTCGGGGCTGAAGGCATTCGAGGATATCGAGGATATCTCGATCGTCGCCGCGCCCGGGTCGACTTATGGCCTCGCAGCCAGGATCAACGCTCAGGCGACCGCCAACGCGCTGATCAGCCATGCCGAGCGCATGCAATATCGCATCGCGGTGATCGACAGCATCAAGGGCCAGTCGATCGCCGATGTCCGGGCCTATCGCGCCATGTTCGATAGCAGCCACGCGGCGTTCTACTACCCCTGGGTCCGGACGATCGATCCGAACACTGGCCTGGAGAATTATTTCCCGCCATCGGGTTTCGTCGCCGGCATCTATGCCCGCAACGACATCGAGCGCGCGGTCTTCAAGGCACCTGCCAACGAGGTGGTGACCCTGGCCCTCGGCTTCGAGAAGCTGATCAACAAGGCCCAGCAGGAAGTGCTCAATCCCGAGGGGGTCAACTGCTTCCGCTTCTTCGAGGGGCGCGGCATGCGGCTCTGGGGCGCACGCACCATGAGTTCCGATCCGGAATGGAAATATGTCAACCTTCGCAGATACTTCGCCTATCTGGAGCGCTCGATAGACAAGGGCACGCAATGGGCCGTGTTCGAACCGAACGGCGAACGGCTATGGGCGAACGTGCGGCGCACGATCGAGGATTTCCTGCTCAACGAGTGGCAATCCGGCGCGCTGCTCGGTGAAAAGCCAGACCGCTCCTTCTTCGTGAAGTGCGACCGCTCCACCATGACCCAGAATGATCTGGATAATGGCCGGCTGATCTGCCTGATCGGGGTAGCCCCGTTGCGCCCCGCCGAATTCGTCATCTTCCGCATCGGCCAGTGGACGGCCGACCGCAAGTCATAAGGGGTCATTGTCATGGCAGTGCTGAGAGCGAAACGGCCATATGTCCAGTTCAACTTCCTGGTTGATCTGGGCGACGGCAATCCGGAGAGCCCGGAGGCGGGCTTCCAGGAAATTAGCGGCATCGGAATGGAGGTGACCGTCTCCGAATACCGTGCGGGCAACAGCATGGAACCTTCGGTGATGAAGATCACCGGCATGAACAAGTCGACCGACGTCACCTTGAAACGCGGCGTGATCGGCTCGCTCAACCTGTACAAATGGCTCGATCAGATCCGCAATGGCGACCAGGACGCGCTACGCACCGTCACCATCACGCTCAAGAGTGAAGACCATAGCCAGGACGTCCAGGTCTGGAAGCTGCTCCGTGCGCGCATCATCAAGCACACCAGCGGCCCGCTGAACGCCAAGGGCACCGACGTGGCGATGGAGGAACTGGTCCTCGCCTATGAGCGGCTGGAGATGGAATAACCCATGTTCGCCGGCGACGCCCTTCCCGGCATTCGCGTCGACATCGCCCCGGCGCCCGTTGCCGAGGCGCTGCCGCGCATGGACGTCGCCGTGTTCGCGGGGTTCGCGCAGCGCGGCCCCTGCCATGTGGCGATCGCCATATCCAGCGTCGCCGCCTATGAGGCCGTGTTCGGCGGCGACTGCCCGCTGGCCTATGACGAGGACGGCGGGCGGCGACTGAGCGGCAACCTCGCGCCAGCGGTGCGTGCTTTCTTCTCCAACGGCGGCACACGTTGCTGGGCGATCCGCCTGGCCGAGACGACCGAGCTTGCCGACATCCGCGCCACTGAACTGGGCGCGCCGGATCCAGGGTCGAGCCCCGCCTCCGCAGGTAGCTTCCTGATGCCCGGCCTGCTGTGCCGGCTCCCTGCGATCGACGACAATGCGAGCATGATCCTGCCGGCCAGCCTGAACGCCGCCAGCCTCGGTTCATGGTCGGACGCGATGCAACTCGCGGCGCGTGTCTCTCGCCGGCCGGTGACGATCGCTGGGCAGAGCAAGCTGCGCTACGGGCTGCGCTTCGCCGATCCGGGCGTGCTGACGCCGGGCGATCTGATCGAGCTGACCGGCGGTAGCGGCGTGGTCAGGCGCTACGCCAAGGTGGTGCGCCTGGCGGACGGCGATGTACTGGCGCTGTGGATCGCGTCCTTCGCCCGTATCGTCGAGACCGGGAGCGGCCCGCCGGTGGTCAAGCAGGGCCATGCCATGATCGCGGGCGAGACGGGCAGCTTCGAGGCCAGTCTTACCGAAGGCACGGTCTGCACGCTTGTCTTCACTGACAAGAATGTGCCGCTCGTGCGTGGCCGCTGGGTGCGTTTCCAGCATCAGGGCGAAGCTGATTGGCTGCGCATCGACGCGCTGCGGGTCGATGCCGTGCAGGACAACAAGGCGTTCGGTCCGGCTTGGCAGCAGGTGGCATCGCGCATGCCGGCCGGCCCGCTCGCCGCGTCGAAGGTCACCATCGATATCGCCGAGCACCGCCCGGGTGCGGATCGGGTCCATACCGGGCTTGCACTGACGCCCGAAAGCGCCGGGGCGATCCAGGGGCTTGTCGATGCCGACCTGTATCACCGCGACCGCACCAACCGTACCGCGGCGATCCGCCCCGGATTCGCCGTCACGGGCGAGGAAACCGATCGCATCACGCTCGCTTATGGCCAGGCCGATTTCACCGAGATCGCTGCCCGGTTCGGCACCCAGGCCTTCACCTCGGCGGATCGCCTGGCGCTCCGCTCCGCCTGGCTGCCGGTCGGGCTCGATGCCGACTTTGCCGAATCGTGCGGACCTGTGCCCCGCCCCGAAGATCCGCTGGTGCGCGACGGGCTGTCGCGCTTCGACGAGCGGCTGTTTCTCGACCCGCGTCTTGCCGGCTTGCGCGGTCCGACGCTGGTCGAACGAGTCCAGGCGATCCGCGACCTGGGCGAGCAGCCCGTTTTCGGAGTCCATGCCGCGTTCGACATCGACGGCGACCTGTTCCCCGAACCAAGCCTGCTCGCCGTTCCAGACGCGATTCAGCCGGGCTGGGAAATCGACGGTACGACCGACAATTTCCCACCCCCCAAGCCGGGCGCCCCGGTCCTCGCCAATTGGCGCAACCATTCGGGCGGATGCGCGCCCACTACCATGCCCGAGCTGACAGAGCCGGATTTCAGCGGCTTCCTGGATTGCTCGACCCGTTTGCTTGCTGCGCCCGAACTCGACTCGCTGCAGAATCCGATCGCTACGGACGACTTCACTTTGTCCTGGTCTCCCGGCCCGTCGGGCAGCGTCGCCGTGCTGGAAGAGGCCGCGCAGCCGGATTTCATGGACGCGGTCGAGCTGCTCCGTGAGAAGAACGTCTCTACCTACGCCATCCCCGGACGCGCCCAGGGCGTGCATTATTACCGCCTGCACTTCGAGCTGGACGGAAATGTCTCGGCCTATGCTGCCGTCAAGGCAGTGCTGCGCAAGGCACGCTTTGCCGCGACCCGGACAGAGGTCAAATCACCGCGCCTCGCCGAGCTCCACACGGCGATTCTGCGCATCGCTGCCGCCAATGGCGACTTCTTTGCAATCCTCTCGCTTCCCGCGCATTTTCGCACCGCGGATGCGACGGGCCACGCCCGTGCCCTCGCCACGCTCGCTCCTGGAGCAGGGTCGTCGGGCCAGCTCGGCGCGGACGAAGCGCGGCTTCTCTCGCACGGGGCGGTCTATCATCCCTGGCTCGTCGCCCGGACCGGCAACGGCCTGCTCTCCGCACCGCCCGACGGCGCCGTGGCTGGCCTGATGGCGACGCGCGCGCGTATCCGCGGCGCCTGGATCGCACCCGCCAATGATCCGCTGCTCGACGTGGTCGGGCTCGACCCGTCGCTTCCCGAACCCGATTTGCTGTCGCTCGATCGTGCGCGCGTCAACATGATCCGCCCGTTGCCGGCCGGTTTCATGCTGCATGACGCCGACACGCTCTCGCCCGAGCGTGAATGGCGTCCGATCAACGTCCGCCGGTTGATGATGCTGCTCCGCCGCACCCTGCTTCGCCGCGGCATGACCTATGTGTTCGAACCCAATGGCCCGGTGCTGCGCCGGGCAGTCGAGCGCAGCCTCACCGAAACGCTCGACGACCTTCAGTTGCGGGGCGCCTTTGCCGGCGCGAGCTCGGAGAAATCCTTCCGCGTCGCCGTGCAGCAGAGCGAAGCCGATATCGACGCTGGCCGGCTGATCGTCGAGGTTGGCGTCGCCCCGTCGCAGCCGATCCGCTTCCTCACTCTCCGTCTCGTCCAGCAGGGCGCGCGGCTTTCGATCATCGAGGAGGCGTGATGGTCGACGTTCCGCGCCCCTTCATCGCCTTTAACTTCGCGGTCGAAATTTATCCCGACGGCAAGAGCGATCCGCTCGCCAAGGCGAGCTTCGCCGAGTGCGACGGGCTGGAGATCACGCACGAGTTCAAGACGATCCGCTCAGGCGGCGCCAATGATCACGCGTACCGCGTGCCCGGCATGATCAGCTACGCGAACCTCACCCTGAAGCGTGGCCTCACTGACAATTTCGATCTCTGGAAATGGGTCGCCGACTCGGTCGCCGACCCTTTCCTGCGCGCCAATGCAGAGGTGGTGATGTTCGCCGCGGACGGCAGCACCGAACGCGCGCGCTTCCAGCTCAGCCGCTGCATTCCAGCCAAGATCAAGGCGCCCGCGCTCAACGCCAAGGACGGCACCATCGCGATCGAGGAATTCGCGATGGCTTATGAAAAACTCCAGCTCGCCATGCCGGCCCCGGCGGGAGGTAAAAAATGAGCGAGCAGGTTCTCGTCATGGCGCAGATGATCGAGCTCAAGCAGGACCTCTCGATCGAGAAGCCCGGCGGCAAGAAGGTCTTCGTCCAGTTCAATCCGGAATCGATGAAGGTCACCTTCGCCAATCAGGTCGCCGAGCCCAAGGGCGGCGACCAGAAGGCAGGCACCGCTGGCCGCCAGTTCGTCGGCGCGGGCACGACCAAGCTGGCCCTGACATTGTGGTTCGACGTGACCGCGATGGCCAAGAACCCGGTCGACGATGTCCGGCGCCTCACCACCGAGATCCTCTATTTCATGACGCCGCAGGAAGCGGAGAGCGACAAGAAGAAGCTTGCCCCTCCCGGCACGCGCTTCTCCTGGGGCTCGTTCATCTTCGACGGCATGGTCGAGGCGTTCGAGGAGAGTCTCGAATTCTTCTCCACCGCCGGCAAGCCGCTCCGCGCGAGCGTCACCCTGACGCTCGCGCAGCAGAAGATTCTGGTCACTGACTATTCCAAGACGACCGGCCTGGTGCCGTCGCGCCCCGGTCAGCGGCCTTTCACCCCGGCGCCGCAGCATGCCAGCCTCCAGAACATGGCGGGCGCGGCGGGCAAGGACGACTGGCAGGGCGTCGCTGCCGCCAACAATGTCGAAGATCCCCTGCGCATGTCGCCGGGCGCGCTGATCGATCTCGACGCAAGCGTCGGTGTCGGCGCCAGTGCGAGCTTTGGTGGCGGTGCGAGTTTCGGTGTCGGGGTCGGTTTCGGCGCGAGCGCATCGATGGCGCCGCCGAGCGTCGATGCGGGCGCCGCGATCTCGCTGTCCCCGAAACTGTCGATCAATTGAGGAGCGGGCAATGGCTGTCGTCATCGACGAATTCGAAGCGACCGGGGAACCGGCCAATGACGCCAAGGGCGATGCCGGTCCGCCGCAGGAACCGCGCCCACATGAAACCCGGCGCCGCGTCCGCGCCGTCGCCATCCGTGCCGCCCGTGTGTGGCCGCGTTGATCGATGAGCGCTGAAGTCGCCCGTTTGCCGATGCGCCCGGCGCGGCCCTCGATCTTCATCGAGGGCAAGCGCAATGCGCAGCTCGAGGCCGGCCTGCTCCGCTACGAGCTGAGCGACAGCATAGAAGGCATGGCGCGTGCCGAGATTTCGTTCGGCAACTGGGGCGGCGAGGACAAGCCCGGCTTCCAGTATTTCGATCGCAAGGTCCTGGATTTCGGCAAGAAGCTGAAGGTCGGCATCGGTGATGCCGATGTCCTGTTCGAAGGCCGCATCACTGGCATCGCCGCCGATTTCCCCGAGGGCGAGGCTGCACGCATCACCATCTTCGCCGAGGACCGGCTGCAGGATCTGCGCATGACCCGGCGCACCCGCTGCTTCACGCAATCGTCGCTCGGCGATGTCGTCCGCAAGATCGCGCGGGAGCATGGGCTCGACGCGCAGGTCGATACCCAGGCGCCGGCCGTGCCGCTGCTCGCCCAGCTCAATCAGACCGACCTCGCTTTCCTGTTCGATATCGCGCGGCGTTTCGATGCCGACATCTTCATCCAGGGCACCGCGCTCCATGCGGCGCCGGCGCGCACCCAGGAAGGCGTGAAACTTGCCTGGGCAGGTACGCTGCGCTCCTTCACCGTGCTCGCCGATCTCGCGCACCAGCGCAGCAGTGTGGTGGCGTCCGGCTGGGACGTGAGCGAGAAGAAGGGCGTCAGCCACAAGGGCGCCAAATCGGCGATCGAGTCCGAACTCAACGGCGATATCGCCGGCGGCGACATCCTGGTCAAGGCGCTCGGCGAACGAGTCGATACGCTCGCCCACGGTGTCCCGCGCTCGGCCGATGAAGCGAAGCAGCTGGCCGAGGCAAGCTATCGCCACATGGCCCGCGGTTTCGTCACCGGAGAAGGCGCCTGCGAAACCGACCCGAAGCTGCGCGCTGGGGTGAAGCTCGATCTGACTGGCCTCGGCCCGCTGTTCGACGGCAGCTACCGCGCGATCTCGGTCACCCATCTCTACGACCCGGAGCATGGCGCGCGCACTGAGTTCCGCTGCAATCGTCCGGGGATCAAGCCGCAATGAACGCGCTGACCCTTCTCGAAGGCGATCGCCGCCAGGCTCAGCTCGACGAGCGCATGCCGTTCGGCCTGGGCGGCATCTGGTACGGCGTCGCGCCCGCCACGGTGATCGACATCTCCGATCCCGACGGTACCGGCCGGGTGCAGGTCACCCTGCCGTGGTGTCCCGATTCAGCCGGTGGCCGATACGAGGCATGGGCGCGCATGGCGACGCTCTTCGCCGGCAAGGATCGCGGCAGCTGGTTCATGCCCGATGTCGGCGACGAAGTGCTCGTCGCGTTCGAGCATGGCGACCCTTCGCGTCCCTATGTGCTGGGCGGTCTGTGGAACGGCACCGACTCCCCGCCGGAGAGCGCGAGCAAGCAGAACAACCACAAGGTGATCAAGTCGCGCAACGGCGTCACCGTCACGCTCGACGATACCAATGGCCAGGAGAAGCTGATCCTCGAAACCCCGGGCGGCCAGAAATTCACCTTGAAGGACGGCCCCGGCGCGGTCGATATCGAGGACTCCAACGGCAATTCGATCAAGCTCGAAACGGCGGGCATCACCGTCACCGCGGCGGCCAAGGTCACCGTCAACGCCTTGCAGGTCGCGATCTCGGCCGGCATGGTCCAGGTCGATGCCGGCATGTCCAAATTCTCGGGCGTGGTGCAGGCCGACACGATCATCACCAACAGCATCGTCTCGGCCAGCTACACGCCGGGCGCGGGGAATATCTGGTGACGGTGCTCGCGCATCCGCTCACCTGGGCCGCGCCACGGCCGATGTGGCGCGGCGCCGCCTCGCCCGGCCGCGCGCCGACCATCCTGCGCTTCGCCAATGACGAGTTCATGGAGCAATTGCTCGGCCTGCTCGAAACCGATCCCGGCGCGCTCGCCGATCATGTCGCCCGCCACGAGACCTGGCGCTCGCCCCAGTTCGACCACCGCACCGAGGATCTGGTCGAACGCGTGCCGCTCCCCGCGCCGCTCAAGCTGGCCCGGCTCAAGACCCGCCTCGGCCGCGCGCCGAAACCGGTCGCCGCGGTGCCGGCCAATACCCCGCGCCTGAAACTCTACCAGCCCGCGCATCAGCGTTTCTATGTCGCGACCGCCACGCTCGCCTGCGCGATCCCCGGCCTGCCCGACCGCAAGCTCGCCGGCAGCCACGAGCAGGTCGGCTTCGTGCTGCGCCGCCTGATGCCCGCGACCAAGGACGCCCAGCCCGGCAGCCCGCTCCATGAATATGGTTTCGTGAAGGACGCGACCGGCGCCCGCTGGCAGCGCGTCGCCGAGGGCGATGAAGGCGTGCTCGTGCCAGGTGAAGAACGCCTGCCCGCCTTCCCGCTCGCGCATCAGGACGGCCATGGCCTGAAACGGACGATGTGGGGGGGCCTCATCCCGGTCGGCCGGCGCGAACAATATCTGAGCGCGACCATCACCCGTACCGCACGCCGCCTCGTCGAAGGCCAGGCCGAGGCCCTCACCGGTGCCGCGCCCGTCTCACCGCGCAACTCCAAGCTGGCGCGGACCACCGAATTCAAGATCGACTTCGCCGAACCGTGGAAGGCGCTGATCCAGGCGGCGATGAAGGCCGCGAGCGATATCAACCTCGACAATGGCGACAAGGCGACGCCGGCCAACAAGCAGCTCAGCATCCGCAAGCGCAACTGGGGCTATCAGTCGCAGAGCTGGCTGTTGCTGCTCGATTTGATGGCCTTTCTCGACCGCCATCTCCCCACTGTCGCCCAGGCGGTTCGTCAGTCCTCGGCCGGCACCCTCTCCGGTGACAAGCTCGCGCTCTTCACCTGGCTATCGGGCCAGATGTCGACCGGCGACCGCGACAAGCTCAACAATGGCTTCAAGCCCGACGATGGCGACAATACAGGCCGCCCCGAGCATGTCCGCAGCCTCGCCGAGGCGCTGCGCCAGGTCGCCAAGCCCGGCGTCGCCGCGCTGCTCGAAGGCGTCGAGACCCAGTATCGCGATCACAAGGACGATCGCGCCAAATGGCCGGCCTTCCACTATCTCCTCGCCGGCATCGCGACCAGCGACGGCGCGGGCAACGGCATTGGCTCGGCGGGCGCCTTTCGCAGCCTGCCGCCGGCCAATCCCGGTGCCGCGCCCGATGCGGAAATCGACGCGCTCACGGTCTCGCTCGACGCCCCGCCCATGCCGGGCCTCTTCGACATCAACCAGGTCGACAAGCTGACGGTCCTCGTCGCCCGCGCGCTCGACACCAGCGACGAGGCGACCGCCCGCGCCCTGCCCTTCGCTCAGCAGCTTGCCCAGACCATGGCGGACAGCATCGGCGATACCGGCCAGTTCCGCCTCCGCTTCGTCCATCTCAACGCCGATTGCGGCCCGGTCCATCCGCCCACGCTGTCGCAGCCGAGCGTGCCCTTCGAGCTGGCCAGCTTCTTCGATCCAGACGCGCCCGCACGCCCGGTGCGGATCAGCCTGCCGATGGACACCAGCCCCGCCGGCCTGCGCAAGCATGCGCGCGGCACGGCCTTCGTCCTGTCCGACATGCTCTGCGGCCAGGTTCAGCGCGCCAAGGGTATGGGCTTCATCGATCTCGTCCTCCAGGTCCTGCCCTGGCCGCTCCACAAGGAGATCGACACCGGCGACGGCGGCGGCTGCAAGAACGGCAATCAGATCGATATCGGCATGATCTGCTCGCTCTCGATCCCGATCGTCACGCTTTGCGCGCTGATCCTGCTGATCATCATCGTCAGCCTGCTCGACTTCATCTTCCGCTGGATGCCGTTCCTCGCCTTCTGTTTTCCGGTACCCAGGTTCAAGGGGAAGGGGAGCGGCGGATGAGCAGTCCCTTCGGCAAAGGCTTGGCCTTCCCACCGCGCGTCGACGCCTCCGGCCGGATGCTCTGGTCGCAAGGCGAGCGCAACATCCAGGAATCGATCGCGGTCATCCTCCGCACCGACCTGAACGAGCGCGTCCAGCTGCCCGGTTTCGGCACCAGCCTGAACGCCTTCCTGTTCGAGCCGAACAATGCCGCCACGCATGCCCGCATCGCCCACGCCATCGATGCCGCGCTGAAGAAATGGGAGCCGCGCATTACGGTTGAGGCCGTCGATGTCGCCGCCGATGCGAAGGCGACCGAAACCGCGATCGCCACCATCACCTATCGCCTCGTCGCAACCGGCGCTGCCCAGCGCGTCGCGATCGATGTCCCGCTGGCCACGAGCTGAGGAGGATCGGATGCCGCTCCCCGTCCCCCCCATCGACAACCGGCGCTACCAGGCCCTGGTCGACGAGCTGATCGCGCGCATTCCGTCGCACACGCCGGAATGGACCAACTTCACCCAGTCCGATCCCGGCGTCACGCTGATTCAGCTCTTCGCCCACGTCACCGAGAGCCTGCTCTACCGCACCAACCAGATCCCCGAGCGCAACCGCGCCAAGTTCCTCCAGCTGCTCGGCGTGCCGCTCGCTCCGGCGCGGGAAGCGCGCGGCCTCGCCGCCTTCGTCAATGAACGCGCGCCGGCCGAAACGCTGATGATCCCGCGCGGCAGCGAACTGTTCGCCGGCACCATCCCTTTCCGCACGGCGACGTCGCTCGACGTCCTGCCGGTCGAGGCGCGCTATTATGTGCGCCGCCCGATCACCACGCCGACCCAAGAGCAGCAGGATTATTATGCCCTGCTCTACGCCTCCTACGACAAGCCCGTTCCGCAGACCCTGACGCTCTACGAGACGGTCGAGGTGACGAACGGCGCAGGTGTCGATCTTGCCCAGACGGTCGATCACAGCCTGTGGATCGCGTTGCTCGGCCGCAAGGACGACCAGAAGATCACGCCGGCCGATCCCGGTGGCTGGGACGATCTGCGCGGCACGCTCGCGGGCCGCACGCTCTCGCTCGGCCTCATGCCCGATCAGGGCGCCGAACAGATCGTGGCGCGCCCCGGCACCCCGCCGCCCGCCGCCGACGGCCTGCTCCGCTTCGAGGTGCCGAGCCCCGGCCCCGTGGCGCTCGACGCCACCGGCCGCCCTTCTCCCACCTATGTGCGCCTCACCGCGCGCGCCGATTTCGATCCGCTGACTCAGCCCGGCATCGTCGAACTTGCCCTGCCCGGCACCGGCGCGGGCATTGACTATTGGGACAATCTCG
Organism: Sphingomonas sp. P2_B6; assembly: GCF_056404755.1. Classification (NCBI taxonomy): domain Bacteria; kingdom Pseudomonadati; phylum Pseudomonadota; class Alphaproteobacteria; order Sphingomonadales; family Sphingomonadaceae; genus Sphingomonas; species Sphingomonas sp. P2_B6. Next base: position 202,257 of record NZ_JBFUDK010000002.1, on the reverse strand, counting down.
ATCCGCTCGAGGCAGGCGTGGGCGATCTGCCGCCCGCAGTCGACGCACCCGATGTGTCCGGCCGGCTGGTCACCTGGCTGCGCGTCCGCTCGGGCAGCAGCACGGACGTCAAGCTCCGCTGGATCGGGCTCAACGCGGCACAGATCCGCCAGCAATTGCTGATCAGCGCCGAACAGCTCGTCCCCGGCGACGGCGCGCCCGACCAGGCCCGCCAGCTTCGCCAGTCGCCGGTCCTCGCCGGATCGGTGACGGTGACCAGCATCGAGAACAACAATCGCCACGACTGGAAGGAGATCGACGATCTCCGCGCCGCCGGGCCCGAGCTGCCGATCACCGGCGCACCCGACATGGGCGACCCGGTCGAGGTCTTTTCCTGCGACGCCGAAGCGGGCCTGATCCGCTTCGGCGACGGCCTTACCGGCCGCCGGCCGCGGCTCGATGAGGCGCTTTATGCCAGCTATGCCTGCACGGAAGGCGCCGAGGGCAATGTCGCTGCCTTCATGCTCAAGGCTGGGCCGATGCTGCCCGCGGGCGTCAGCGCGACCAATCCGGTTCCGACCTGGGGCGGCGCCGAAGCCGAGAGCGTCGCGGCGGCAGAAAAGCAGATCCCGCGCTTCATCACGCACCGCGATCGGCTGGTCACCGCCGACGATTTCCGCGCCATCGCCTGGCGCACGCCCGGCGTGGCGATCGGCCGGGTCGAGGTCTTGCCCGCCGCCCATCCCGATATCGCACCGCTGACGATCGGCTCCGCTCCCGGCGCGGTGACCCTGATGGCGATCCCGACTCGCGACCCGAACCATCCCGAGGCGCCTCGCGCCGACCGGCCCTTCCTCAATGCCCTGTGCACCTATCTCGATCCGCGCCGGCTGGTCACGACCGAGCTGGTGCTGCGCGGGCCCGATTATGTCGGCATCTGGATCTCGATCGGGATCGACGTCGCGGGCGGCTATGCCGTGGCCGAAGTGGTCGAGTCAGTGAAGGCGCGCATCAAGGCCTATCTCAGCCCGCTCCCTGCACCGGCCACGCCGATGCCCCAGCTGCCGATGCTCTATGGCCCGGATATCGACCCGGCTCTGCGCGGCTGGCCGCTCGCCCGCCCGGTCCATTCCCGCGCGCTGCTCGCCGAAGCGGCACGCGCGGCCGGTGTGGTCGAGGTCGCCGATGTGCTGCTCGCCCAGGGCAGCAAGCCCGGTACTGATTCCATTGATCTGTCCGGCCTCCAGCTGCCCGAGATCCTCGGCATCTCCGTGGTCGCCGGACCGCCGCTCCCGCTCGACGTGCTGCGCGGCGCCACTGCCACGCCGTCGATCGGCGTCAGCCGCCTGCCGGTCCCGATCCTGGCGGAGACCTGCTGATGAACGTCAACGGCTCCCGCTTCCACATGCTGCTCGGCAAGGACGATTGGGGCGCGTGCACCAGCGCCACGCCGGCCGCCGTGTCGTTGAAGGACCAATGGAAAGAGCTCACCGCGAGCCCGCTCTTCCCCGCCTTCGACAAGGCGAGCGGCCAGTTGACCCTGTTGCCGATGGTCCAGCCGATCGCCGACACCCCCGGCGAGCAGCGCTTCACCGCCGCCGACCATCGTGACGCCGCAGCCGACCGCAACGGCAATCTCTATGTCATCGCCGACGATCGCCGCGGCCTGCTGGTGCGCTCGGCGGGAGACGGCCGCGTCACGCCCTTCTGGCCGGCGACGCCGCGCCCCCGCCGCATCACCCGCGCCTTCACCGACGCAACCCCGGATACGCCGGCGGACGAGGTCTTTGCCGGCCTGGCAGTTACCACCGGCGATTTCCTGGTCGTCGGCACGATCGGCGACGCAGGCGGCCTGCTTCGCTTCGATCTGGTCGGCGGCGGCACGCCAGAGCGCATGACGCTCCCATCCGGCATCTTCCCCGCCTCCCTCGCGCCGACCTGCGACCGCGGGTTGTGGCTGCTCGATGCCGCAAGCCCGCGCCTGTTCCGGCTCGATCCCGACCTTCGCCTGGCCTCGCAACCGGTCAAGGATGTTGCCCCAGCGTTCGCGCCCGAAGATGCCGACCCCAAGGCCGATCATTTCCGCGCTGAGCTCGTCACGATCGACGTCAGCGCCGCAACAGCTCCCGTCGCGATCGCCACCTTGAGCGACGGCAGCGTCATCCTGCTCGACGCGCCTGCGGCTGCCCCGGCGTCGCTCCACATCGTCGATCCGGGCAAGACCGCGCTTCGCCTGCTCCGCACGCTGAAATTCAGCGCGAGCTGCTTCACTGCGACCATACTCGACAAGGCGCCCGTCCTGCTCCTCGCCGAAACGGGCGGCAATCAGGCGCGCCGGGTCCGTCTGGTCGAGCAAGCCGGGCAATGGGAAGCCGAAGAGCTGCCCGACACGCTCCCGCTGCGCCGCTTCGGCGGTCGCGCGCTTGTCACGATCAAGGACAAGGCCTGTTACGACAGCGGCGGGACCGATCCGATCTGGGTCCCCGTCGTCGAGGTTGTCCATCGCCGTTTCGCGAAGAGCGTCAGCTTTATCACCACCATCTATGACGGCGCCGTGCCGCAATGTGTGTGGGATCGCATTCGTCTCGACGCCTGCATCCCGCCCGGCGCATCGGTCACCATCGAAGCGCGCGCCGCTGACGAACGCTCGGCGCTTGCCACCCCCGCCACCGCCTGGGTGACTCAGCCCGCTTTGGTCCTCTCGCCAAGCGGCTCCGAATTGCCGGGCAAGCGCGCCATCGCCGCAATCGCCACCGACGCCGCGGCCGGCAGGGGCAGCTGGGATCTGCTGCTCCAGAATATCACCGGCCGTTATGCACAACTCCGCATCACCCTGAGCGGCGACGAACGAGTCACGCCCCGGCTCCGCGCATTGCGCCTCTGGTATCCGCGCTTCTCCTGGGTCCAGCGCTTCCTGCCCGGCGTCTATCGCGAGGAACCCGCCTCGGCATCGTTCCTCGAACGGTTCCTGGCCAATTTCGAGGGCATCGAGACCGGCATCGAGGATCGCATCGCCGGCGCCGAGGCGCTGCTCGACCCGCGCACCATTCCCGCCGAGATGCTCGAATGGCTGTCGAGCTGGTACGAGGTCGCGCTCGATCCCTCCTGGGACGAGCGCCGCCGACGGCTGTTCATCGCCAATGCCGCGCGTTTCTTCGGCTGGCGCGGCACGAACCGCGGCCTGCTCCTCGCGCTGAAGCTCGCGCTCGACACCAAGGTCACCGCGCAGGATTTCGATCTGGAGCGTCCCGCCTGCCCCTCGGCCAAGGCAATCCGCATCGTCGAAACCTATGTCAGCCGAACGCGCGGCCGCGTCTTTCCGCCCGCCGATCCGATCACCACCCCCGGCATCCGCAGCCTCGACGGCGATTGGATCCCGGAGGAAGGTGCCGCCGGTCTCTGGGCACGCTGGCCCGAACAGCCGGCCCCAACCGGCCGCTTCCCGCTCTTCCCGCCTGTCGGCAAGGAAGCCATCTGGACCACGCTGGTCCAGGCACAATTCGGCTTCGTGCCGATGGTCGGCCAAGGCGAGCGCGCGCGCTGGCAGGCATTCCAGGGCGCGATCGGCATCGCCTCGCCGGCACCCGATCTTCCCATCGCATCGAGCGAGCCATGGCTGCGCTATGTCGGGCTGCCCTCTTATGATCGCCGCAGCTGGCAGGACTTCCTCGCCAGCCGTTATCGGACGCTCGACCGGCTCAATGCTGCGCACAATAGCGGCTGGGACGACTTCGCCTCGGTGCCCCTCCCCGATTATTTGCCCGGCACGGCAGCCGCTGCCCGCGACTGGCTTGCCTTCGAAGGGCAGGAGCTGCCGATCAGCCGCGCCGCCCACCGCTTCGCCGTGCTGCTTCCACGCACCAGTGTCGATGCCGATCCGGCGAAGGAAGCGGCCGACCTCGCGCTCGCGCGTCGCATCGTCACCCTGGAAAAGCCGGCGCACACCATTTTCGACGTCCGCTTCTTCTGGGCGATGAACCGCGTCGGCGAAGCCCGGCTCGGGCTCGACAGCGCCATCGGCCAGGGCAGCCGCGCACCAGAGCTGGTGCCGGGCGCCGTGCTCGGCCGCGCCTATGTCGGTGCCTCGTTCGTCGGCGGACCCGATACCCCGCGGCAAGGCAGGGAGCGGATCGCATGCTGAGACAACACACCACCCAACAGGGGGAGCCATTTCATGGGATGCTGTAGCCCATTCACGGCCGTGGCAACGGCCTCAGCGGCGGACCCCGGCCGCCACGTCAACTTCGTGCCCGGCATGGTCCTGGGCGCTGACGATTACCGTCAGGAGTTCGCCTATCATTCGGCGCGCGACAAATGGATCGTCCGCGACTTCCTCGGCTACGGCACGCTGTCGGGCCTCGCCGTCTCGGTCGAGGACGACGGTGCGAACGGCCCCCGCGTCCGCGTCACCGCCGGTGCTGCCGCGGCCCCGAGTGGCCAGCTGATCTGCGTCGGCCGCGAGCAATGCGGCAGCCTGAACTCCTGGCTGGCGCGCGACGAGATCAAGGAGAAAATCCGCCTGATGCTGGCGGATCCCACGGTGGACCATACCAGCCTCAACCTCTTCCTCACCCTATGCTATGTCGACTGCGCCGTCGCCGAGGTGCCGATCCCCGGCGAGCCGTGCCGCAGCGACGAGAACCTGATGGCCCCGTCGCGCATCGCCGACGATTACAGCATCAACTTCGCTTTCGAGGCGCCGCCGATGACCGAAGTCGAAGCGATCCCGGCGCTCGACACGTTCCTCGCGCAGCTCGGCACGGACAACGGCAAGACCAATGACGCCGCCGGGCTGGCCGAGGCACTGCGGATCGCCGAAATCCAGCTCCAGCTCGCGGTCGGCATTTATCCGCCCGACGCGGCTGAGCCGGCCGCCGGCGATATCGCGCCGCTGCTGATCAATCCCGACATGGGCATTCGCTTCCGCACTGCGCTCAAGACCCTGTGGGTGACGAAGATCCGCCCCAGGGTCGCGGCGCAGCGCTGCAACGCGGCGTCAGTGCCGGCCAACGACTGCGTCCTCCTCACCCAACTCTGGTTCCCGATCGTCAAGACCGCCGAAACCTGGTCGGTCGACGGAGACTTCACGGTGGTGGCCATCGACGACAGCAGCCGCCCGGTGTTGCTCTCGGCCGGCGTCGCGCAGTCCACCTTTGGCGGCGTGGTCGTCGCCGATTCCACTGGCCAGGGCTTCGAGGTGCTCACGGCGAAAGGCCCGATCTCCGGCAAGACGCGAACCGCCATCGTCCGTTCCGACGTGCCGATCACGGTCACGGTGCCGGCGGCGTCCAAGAATTTCGGGGCGGAGCTCAGCATCAAGGCTGGCGGCAAGGCGGAGATCACCGTCGGCACACCCAACAAGACAAGCATCGACGGCAAACCCGACCTCAAGCTCGCGGTACGCGGTGCGGTCAGCCTGGTGTCGGACGGCGCTGGCACCTGGCACATCACGGGCCTGGTCAAATGAGCGGCGGCGATTTCCTCGCGCTCGAGCAGCCGGTCAGCGACGGCGGCATCGAAAGCGTCAACTTCTTCAACGGTCGTCTGCTCACCGGCGGCGACATGCAGCGCGAGCAGCGTGCCCGCCGCGGCAGCGAGGCGCGGCTGGGCGAAGCGCTGGGGGACGGCATCGCCTTCGGCCTCGACGTCTCGGCGCTGCCGCCCGACGCGGACGACACGCTTGCGTCGATCAAGGTCCAGCCCGGCCTCGCGATCACCGCCACCGGCCAGTTGCTGCGCCTGACTCAGCCGGAGCGCATTCGCCTGTCGCGCACGGACTCCACCAGCTACGCCACCGGCGGCTGCGCCTTCGACGATTGCGTGCCGCTCGCCGGCGGCACCTATGTCGCGGGCGAGGGGCTGTACCTGCTCACCATCGCGCCCGCGGAAACTGCTGCCGGCCGCGCGCCCTCCAACGGGCTCGGCGCGACGGGGGCTCCGTGCGACGTCGACCGGCGCATCGACGGCGTTCGTTTCCGCCTGCTGGAGGTCCCCTCGGCGCTCTATGCCAGCCTGAATGTCACCGCCCCCGATTTCCGCAACGCACTTGCCTATAAATGCTTCGGCCCCGGCGTGCTGGTGGACTGGGCGACGGCGCTCGTCGCGGGTGGTGCGCGGACTGATCCGCTGCTCGACGCGATGGCGGCGCATGGCTTGTCCCAGCAGGAAGTCGCGCTCGCGCTGATCGGCTTCAAGGGAGCGGCCGAACTGACCCTGCTCGACAATTGGGCAGTCCGGCGGCCCCTGTCGCTGGCGGACTCACCCGGTGCCTTTTTCGGCACCACTGCGCCGCGACGCATCGCGACCGGGCGCGCGATGCTGGCTCAGTTCCAGGCGCATTTTGCCGATCTGCGCGCCGCCAACACGCCCGCGCTCAAGGCCCGGACTCATTTCCCGCATTTGCCGCCGGTCGGGGTCCTGCCGCGCATGAACCCTGACCAGGCCAAGGACTTCCTCGGCGGGATGACGGTGCGTGGGCCGATCCACATCAACAGCGCCACGGTCGAACAACTGATCCGCGAAAGCCTCGCTTTCCCCGCGATCCGCTCGGCCAGCACTGAGGTGGTCTGGCTGTATTCGGTGGCCGAAAATCTGATCGCCGGCGTGAAGGCCGCAGCAGCCTCCGACAAGCCGGACCCGTTCGTCCTCTTCTCTTCTGCGAACATCGCCTTCCGGGGTGACGCTCGCTTCAATCTCCACCGCTGGAATTACGCCAACTACGCGCTCGGCAGCGGCTGACGCTGGAAAGGATCGATCATGGTTCAAACCACTGCAGATGCCGGTGCCATCTCGGTCCCGATGTCGAGCATCCTCGATGCGCTCGAAGGCGTGCTGACCGAGGCCGAACGCACGGCCCTGTTCCAGCAGCTGATCGGTCTTCGTCCCTCGGGCGTCGCCCCCGGCGACCTGATCACGGCCGAGCTGTTCAACCAGGTGCTGAGCGACGTCAACGATCTGGCCAAGCGCGTCGCCGTGCTCGAGGGCGCCGGCGACCCCATTCCGCACAAGCCGGTGATCACCCAGATCGTGCCAGGGCTCGTCAAGACCGGGCAGGAATTCACGGTCTTCGGCGAGAACCTCAATGCCAATCTGCTGAGCCGGATCGACGTCGACGACACCAATATCCCGCTCGACCGGATCAAGGACGGCAGCAGCCCGACGCGCCTCGTGCTCGATGCGCCTGCCATTATCGGCCTGCCCCAGGGCGGCGGCACCGTCGTGCTCTCGGTCTCCAACCCGGCCGGCAGCGACCAGGGCAGCTATGTCCAGCTTCCCGGCGTGGCCGCCAATATCCAAGCGACCTTCTCCTTCGTGCTGAAATCGGTGACGCCGAACGAAGCGATCAAGGCCAACAAGGCCTATGATTATACCTTCGAGCTTCAGGTCCAGAGCTCGCACGACGAGAAGTTCGTGGTGTCTCCGCAGGTCAGCGGTCAGGGCTGGAGTGCGGTCAACAAGACGGCAGGGACGATCGACGTCACGCCGGCCTCCGCGCTCAATGCCGTCACCGTTACCCGCGTCGTCACCGTCACCACCGGCCCGAGTGGTACGGGGACGTTGCTGATCAACGTCAATGGCACCAACTTCCCCGACTTCAACGCAAGCTCGCTGCCGACCCAGATCGCGATCGCCGCGCAGCAGGACATCCCGACCGACAAGATCAAGGTCAACACCATCACCGCGATCGGCCCGAATGCGAAATTCGCGAACAATACCCTGTCCATAAAACGGACTCCGCAGGGCGTGCCAGGGACGATCACCCTCTCCGTCCAATATGAATTCCAGCTTGCCGGCACCTTCCAGATCGGCACCCCCGCGGCCAGCCCCAACGCGGATTGGACGGTCGTGCGCAACAGCGCCGCCGCGCTCAATATCGGCGCGCCCGGCGGGACAGGAATGGTCGCGCTCAAGATAACGCCCAAGAGCAACGGCACGCAATTCACTGCCGCCGACGGCCAGTTCGATTTCGTCGTTCAATCAAGCAACGGCGTGGAAAAGCTCCCCTTCTCTGCGCAGCTGCGCATCGTCGACGTGCTTCCCTGAACCCGAAATGTCGGAGTTTCCCGCATCACATCAAGAGGATAAGGCAATGACCGCAACCATTCTCCGCAAGTCCCGCCTGCTCGGCCAGGTCTTTGGACTGGGCGCCCTCTCGCTCCTGCTCGGCGGCTGCCCGGGCGGCGGCGCGGTCGGGGCCAACTACAATGCGAACGAGAAACTCGCTTTCCCGGTCACCAACAGCGCGGTCGCGATCGATGGCATCGCCGGTGCGGCGGAATGGAACAAGAGCTTCAAATTCTACCTTGAAGACGGCGCGTCGACGGCCGCCGCGTTCATGCGCGGCATGTCGGATGCCGAGAATCTGTATCTCTATTTCGAAACCGAGGACACCGGTGGTTTCGACGCCAACGATGCCGTCGTGCTGGCCTTCAATCCCACCAACGCATCGAACGACTATAAGCGGCTGCTGATCTATCCCTGCCAGGATCATCCCTGCATATCCTCGAACTCCGGGGCGGATCCGCATGTGAGCTATGGTTCGGGAAGCGAGTCCGGCGGAGTCGTCACCTGGGGCGCCATCACCGAGGGGCTGCCGCCGGGAGTCACCGTCAAGGCCAATGCCGGGCCAAATGGGATGAACGGCCGCTGGACGGTCGAGATCAAGATCGCCAAGGCGAACTATCCGTTCCTCGCCAACAACTTCTTCGGGATGTTCGCGGATGTGATCGCGACCGACCAGAATCTGGGCGAGGGTTACCAATATACTTGGCCCGCCGGCGGCTATATCGGCGACGACCTCTTTTCTCCGCTTGTCGACGCGAAACTGCCGCTTCCGCGCTGGGGCAACGTCACGCTGGACACCAGCCTGTTCCCGGCCGGCCTGCAGATCACCGGTTTCGGTAATGTCGGTACCGACCCGAGCAAGATTTCGCTGACCGGCAATAACGAGTTCTTCGCGACCGTGGCCAACTCCCCCGCCGGAACCGGCGCGGAACCGGATTCCACCGGAGTCACCGCCACCTTCAAGATCAACAATATCGGGCTGAGCCCGAACTGGGCCTGGACCGACATTCCCTCGACCAGCAATCCCACCAGCCCGCCCGAAACGGTCAAGTCGCGCGAATATATGGCGCTCTCGTCCGGCGACTGGCCGTTGCTGACGACGGGCAATTATCAGGGCTCGGGCATGTCGCAACACGACTTCTTCGCCGCCAATCCGCATCAGTGCGTGCGTGTCGACGTCGCCCATTCGGGTGGCGGATCGCCGATCACGCGCCAGTACAACATGAACTTCGTGACGGTGAACTCGCCGTTCGACGTCGCACCGCAGATCTCGACCGGCGCATGGCGGAAATTCTTTCCGCGCGCGCAGAGCGTTACGTTGCAGGAGCAGTTCCTCAACGGCGGGCGCGGCTTCGAGTGGGAGAGCAGGTTCGAAGGAGCCGAGCCGGCCGGGCCGCATCGCTGGGTGATCAACTCGCTAAAGGACGAAACCCGGATGCTTCGCACCTCGATCCTGGCCGGGCCCTCGCTGAAACTCCCCAGCCAGCAATTCAAGCTGGATCCGGCGGCGATGTCGGCCGGCAAGACCGTGGATATCCCGGTACGTGGCGGCTCGGTAGTGACGCTGCTAACCGACGGCGAAGCCACTATCGGCAAGGCGCGTTACGGTGCGGCCGGCATGACCGAGGAGGCCGCCAAACGCGCCGAAATCAAGGCCGAGGCCGTTCGCGACAGCCTCCGCCCCGGCCTGACGGCGCGGGTCGGCGCCCTGCTCGGTTCGTTCGACGATTTCCGCACGAGTTTCCAGATCGGCACGGGTTCGACGATCTTCGTCCCCTTCAACGCGCAACAATTGCGGCTGCGCTTCGCGAAAGGCGTGCCTTTCTCCGGCGGCGGTTTCGATCTGCAAGTCGTCATGACCGAGGCCAACCCCGTCGCGCTGGACGGCGCTTCGCTCGCGGACATGCGCGCGGCGAAGGGGCCGGTCCTGCTGCCGCTGGGCATGAATCTCCCGATGCATATCGTTCGCGGGACGCTCAACACCGGCATGGGCGTTTCGATCGGGGGCAAGAAGTTTACTGTCGGCGTGCCGATGGGCAGTTACGGCTCGCTGGTGCGCAGCGTACGCGGCTCGGGTCCGGACCGCCCCGATGGCCCGCAGATCAGGCGGCCGCTCGACACGCTGACCGTCCGCCCCGCCCCTGCGGCAACTGCCGTCGCGCCGCGATAAGGCAGGCGGTGCTGCCTCGGCTCTCCCTCGGCGCCGATCTCGCCGTTCACCGCGCGCGCGTCACCGGGTGGCGCGCGTCGCGGGGAGAGGCCGAGCGCTGGCTGGAGGGGGTACGGATCGCGTCGCTCGGGCTCGATCCGGACGAGATTCTCTACGTCCCGCGGCTGCGCGTCCGCGCCCCTGCTTCCGGTATAGGCGCGGCGCGGATGTCCGACCGCATCCTTGCTGAACTGCGCACGGTTCTCGGAGAAGCGGAGACCGGGTGGGGTCGGGGCTTCGTACCCGACCGCCCCTATCGCTTCACCAGCCGCGGCAAATATTCGGCTTGGCTGATCCGCTTGTGGATTGGCGAGAGTTCGACTGCCGCAAGGGAGGCGTTCCGCAGGGCGACTGCACAGGAGAGCCTCGTCGAATGGCAGCGCGCAACGCTGCTCCGGCACGGCCCAGCACTGGTGGCGACGATCGCCCGCCTGGCCGAGATCGGCATGGCCGCCCGCTGGGTCGCCAGCTTCGAACCGGCCGACATCGCCTTGGCGTACCGCGCGATCGAGGCGAGCTTCGCGCTGCGTCTCGCCGTCCCGACCAGAACGGCCCGCGACGCCCAGCCGCTCGATAGCGTCGGACCGCGAACCATCCCCGTCACGGCCCCAGTTGCAGTGCTTCCCGAAGCCGCCACCTGGCTGGTCGAGCATCGCAACGAGTGGCGGGTCCTGCCCGAGCCCGCACGCGCCCTGCTCCTCGCCACGGCGGCGCTCGCACGCAAACCCGCCATCGCATCCCGAGATCCCCAGGCCGTCGCGACGGCGATCCTGGCCGTCGCCGCCGAGCCGGCGCTTCTCACCCCGGAACGCAGGGTTGATGCGGCGACACCACCGCCCGCTGGCGCCCGAGCGCAACCGCGCCGCAATGTCGCGCCCACGCTGCGGCCGAAGCCAGGGCAGGTTCCATCCATGGATTTGCGGCATGCGGCCAGCCCGCGCCCCGACATGGGCGTCAGTCCGCTTCCGGGTGCCTCGAAACACATTGCGGCCTCCCCAAGCGACGCGGTCGTGCAGCACTTCCTCCCGCAGACGGAGATCGCCGCTGAGGCCCGCCATCACATCCGGCAGCCTGCCCTCCCCGCCACGCTCCTCGCGCCCGACGTCCGATTCTCGACGGAGTTCGGTGGCCTGTTGTTCCTGGTGAACGCCTTTGTCGCGCTTGGTCTCTACCCCGATTTCACCCAGCCAAAGGGCAAGCGTCTCGAGCCATCGCCCCTCTGGCTGGCGGACCGTATCGGCCGCTACTGGTTCGGCACGCGCTATCGACGCGATCCGCTTGCCAACTGGATCGCCGCTCACGCCGAAAACGGTCGGCTCCCACGGAACTGGCGCATCGAGCGCGACTGGCTCGCCGGTTTCGAAACATCCGCGCCTCGCCGCCTGACACGTCGCCGCCGCCACACCACCTTGTGGCATCCGGCGGGCTTCCCGCTCGCCGACGGCCGCGAACGCGATCTGCAACCACGAGAGCGTCGCGCCCGCCCCGCTTCGGGCGCACCGGCACGCCTCCCACTGATCGAGCGCTGGCCCGCCTGCCTCGCGCTCTATCTGAACGCCCGCCTCGAGCATCTCACCGGTACCGGCCTGGCGCTCCTCGCCCAGCCTGCCCGCATCGAGACCCGCGACCTCGACCTGCAGGCAGTCTTCGGCCTCGATCGTCACCCGATCGAGCTCCGCCTCGCCGGACTCGACCGCAATCCAGGCTGGCAGCCGGCTGAGGGGCGCTCGATCGCCTTCGCCTTCGAATGACCAAACGATTCGCCTCACTCGCCCCGGGCATCGCGAGCCATTTCCGGCTCACTTTGTTCGGCACGGTTCTGCGCCTCGCCGAGCTGGTTGGACCGAACGATCGGCCGGCCTTCCTCGCCGACTATCTCGACGAATGTGCCGAACTCTGGGGCGGGCCACGCGCGCCCACCGCCGCCGAATGGGCTGATGCCATGGACAGCTGGGCAAGCGCCTCGCCCGGCCTCCCGTTCGCGCGCCTGACGTCCGGCCGCCCGGCGCTGCACCGTCATCTGATCGCGACCATCGCGCTGATCGAGGAAGATCCCGGCTTCGCCCTGCTGGCCGAAGCCGCACCCGGCTTCGCCACCCTGGGCGGCCTTACCGCACTATGGCGCGAGGCCGTTCCCGGCCGCGAGGGCGGCGCGGTGCGCGATCTGCTGCTCGAGATGATCGCCGGCGGTCTCGTCACCGTCACCGATCCCCAGGCGGCGCGTCCCGACTGGCAGTTGCGCCTCGCCAACCCGCTGCTCGACCTGATGTCGGGCGCGCTACCCCGCCTCGACGGCGCGCTGTTCGAACCGTGCGATACCCTCTCCGATCCGCAAGGCTGGGTCGGCGATCCCGATCCCGCCAGCCTCGCTCAAATGCTTGCGGGAAACCGCAGCACCCTGTTGCTGATCCGCGGCCCACGCAGCAACGGCCGGCGCACGTTGCTCCGTACCGCCGCTCGCCGTGCCGGACTGAATGTGCTGACGGTCGCGCCCGCTCTGCTCACCGATCCGGCCTTGTGGCGCACCGCCGGCGCGCTCGCTCACGCCGGCAACGCCCTGATCCTCGCCGAACTCCGGCCTGCGCCGGGCGAGACGATAGAATTGCCCTCGCACCCGCTGTTCGCCGGTCCGGTGGGTGTAGTCACCGGCATGATCGGCGGCGTCCGCGCCGCCGGCACCGCCCCGACCATCATGATCCCGCGCCCCATGCCCGATGCCGCCGTTCGAGCGGCGCAGTGGCGCGCCGTCGGCCTCGCGCCCCTCGCCGCGACGCTCTCCGAGCTCTCGCTCACCTCGGGCAATATTCGCCGCGCGGCCGAAGGCGCAGCCAGCCGCGCGACCCTCGCCGGCCATACCGCCATCGCCCGAGAGGATGTAATCACCGCCCTGCGCGACCTGCGTGACGCCGGCCTCGACGCGCTCGCCACACCGATCGAGAACGGCGCGCCCGAACCGCTCCAGCTCGAAACCCAGGACGCCGCCGAGTTCGACGCGCTGCTCCTGCGCTGTCGCCACCGCGAGGCATTGGGCGAACCCGGCGGCGGACGCGGCGTCCGTGCGCTGTTCGCCGGCCCGAGCGGTACCGGCAAGACGCTCGCCGCGCGCCACATCGCCGCATCGCTCGGCAAGGACCTGTACCGCATCGATCTTGCCGCGACGGTCAGCAAATATATCGGCGAGACCGAAAAGAGCCTCGAACGCGCGCTGTCCGCGGCTGAATCGCTCAATATCGTGCTGCTGCTCGACGAGGGCGACGCCCTGATGGCGCGCCGCACCGACGTCTCCTCGTCCAACGACCGCTACGCCAATCTCGAGACCAACTTCCTGCTCCAGCGGATCGAATCCTTCGACGGCATCCTGGTCGTCACCAGCAACGACGCCGACCGGATCGACCCGGCTTTCTCGCGCCGCATGGACGCTGTGCTCGCCTTTCGCCCGCCCGACGAGATCCGCCGCCACGACATCCTGCGCCAGTTGCTCGGCGAGCACCGCGTGTCGCCGGGGCTGCTCCACGACATCGCCTGCCGCTGCGCGCTGAGCGGCGGCCAGTTGCGCAACGTGGCGATGCACGCCCGGCTACTTGCCTTCGACGCCGGCCTGCCGATCGGCGACGGTGATCTTCGCCACGCAGTGGTGCGCGAATATCGCAAGACCGGCGATTATTGCCCCCTGAAGCTGCCGCTCGCGGCCGTCGGCTGACATGGCCGAAAGCGCGCGCCAGGCGAAGGCCGAAGAGACGCGCAGCACCGTGCGCGCCACCCAGCCGGCCCGTGCGACCGTCGCCCGCTCGGCACTCGACAACAGCCGCTCTACCCTGCTCAGCAAGCGCACCATCCAGCCCTCGATGCGCGTATCGCAGCCCAGCGACGCGGCGGAGGTGGAGGCTGACCGGGTCGCCCGGGCCGTCGTCTCGATGCCGGCGCCCGCGCCAGATGCGACTCATCGCAGTGGGCCGATGCTCCACCGCGCCGCCGCGCCAGTCGCGAAAAAGACCCCGAGAGCCGGCGCCGACCCGGATGTCGAGAAGGAAGTCCGCAAGGCCGCAACCGGCGGCGCCGCGCTGCCCGCCAAGGTCCGCAAGACGCTGGAACCCCGCTTCCGTGCCAGTTTCGCCGGGGTGCGCATCCACACCGACGGCAATGCCGCCAAGCTCTCCGCCAAGCTCGGCGCGCGCGCCTTCACCTTCGGCAACCACATCTTCTTCGGCGGCGGGGCGTATGACCCGAACAGCAAGGGCGGCATGGAGTTGCTCGCGCACGAGCTGACTCACACCATTCAGCAGGGCGAGACGATTCAGCGCAAGGCGGATCCGGCCGCCGAGACCCGTGTGGAGCAGCGCACTGAACGCCAGGCCAGCCGCCTGGGCCTCAGCGACGCGCTCAACTTCTTCGCCGACGCCGCCAATGCCATTCCCGGCTTCCGCATGTTCACCATCCTGATCGGCGTGAACCCGATCAACATGAGCGCGGTCGAAGCGAGCGCCGCCAACATTCTGCGCGCGATCGTCGAGTTCCTGCCCGGCGGCAACGTCATCACCCGCGTGCTCGACAGCTATGGTATCTTCGACAAGGTCGGCGGCTGGATCGAGGGCCAGCTCAAGTCGCTCGGCATCAGCGGCGCCTCGATCAAGGCGGCGATCGACAAGTTCCTCGAATCGCTCAGCTGGAAAGACATCTTCAATCTCAGCGGCGTGTGGGAACGCGCCAAATCGATCTTCACCGATCCGATCAGCAAGATCATCTCCTTTGCCAAGTCGCTGTTCAGCGAGATCCTGCGGATGGTCCGCGAGGCGGTGCTGCGACCGCTCGCCGCCCTCGCCGAAGGGTCGGCCGGCTATCCCCTGCTCAAGGTGGTGATCGGCTTCGATCCGGTGACCGGCGAAGCGGTCCAGCCCACCGCGGAGGCAGTGATCGGCGGCCTGCTCACCCTGGTCGGTCAGGAGGAGCTGTGGGCGAACATCCAGCGCGCCAAGGCGATCCCGCGCGCCTGGGCCTGGTTCAAGGGCGCGATGGGCGGCATCAAGGCGTTGGTCTCCAGCATCCCGAGGCGCTTCATCGCCGCGCTCAAGGGCCTCGAGATCATGGATTTCGTGGTGCTGCCCAGCGCCTTCATCAAGCTCGCCAAGGTGTTCGGCAACTTCATGGTCGATTTCGGCTCATGGGCGCTCGGCACCGTCATCGATCTGCTCAAGATCATCGTCGAGGTCGTGGCACCGGGCGCAATGCCCTACATCGCCAAGGCAGGCGCTGCCTTCAACAAGATCCTCAAGAATCCGGTCGGCTTCGTCCAGACGCTGGTCCGTGCCGGCAAGCTCGGCCTCAACCAGTTCGCCGGCAATTTCCTTACCCATCTCAAGGCGTCGCTGATCGGCTGGCTCACCGGCGCGATGGGCGGTGCCGGGGTCTATATCCCGCAAGGTTTCTCGGCCGGCGAACTCCTGAAATTCGCGCTGTCGGTGCTCGGTCTCACCTGGGGGCATCTCCGGCCGAGACTGGTTGCGCTGAGCAGCGAGACCATCGTCAAGGGGCTCGAAGAAGGCTTCGCGCTGGTCAAGACTCTGGTGAAGGAGGGTCCGGCCGCGGCGTGGCAGCAGCTCGTCGAGACGCTCACCAACCTGAAGGACATGGTCATCGACCAGGTCATGGCGTTCGTGAAAGGCAAGATCGTCGAGGTGGCGATCACCAAGCTGGCGATGATGCTGAGCCCGGCGGGCGCGCTGATCCAGGCGATCATCTCGATCTACAACACCGTCATGTTCTTCATCGAACGGCTGCAGCAGATCGGTCAGGTCGCCGCGAGCTTCATCGATTCGATTGCGACCATCGCCGCGGGCAATATCGGTCCCGCCGCCAACCGCGTCGAGAAGACCATGGCGGGGCTGCTGACGCTGGTCGTCAGTTTCCTCGCCCGGTTCGCCGGGTTCGGCAAGGTCGCCACGGTGGTCAACAATCTGATCGAGAAGGTGCGCGCGCCGATCTTCAAGGCGTTCGACCGTGTCGCGGGCTGGATCATCGCGCAGGCGAAGAAGCTCGGCAAGCTTATCGCCGGCGGCGCAAAGAAGGCCGTCGCTGCCTTTACCAAGCCGGCCGACGGCGAGGTCGGATCACGCGAAAGCTTCAGCGGCGGGGACGAAAGCCACAGCATGTGGGTCGATGTTTCGGGTGGTTCGCCCCGCCTGATGATGGCCAGCGTCACCAAGCCGCTGTCCCAGCATCTGATCGATTTCGGCAAGCGTGCGAAAAACATCAAGGCGAAGAAGAAAAAAAGCGACACGCTGAAATGGATTGCTGACATCACGCCCGATGTCGGTGTCATCGAGCAAAAGGCCGCCAAGGCCGCGCCCTCTTCGACTTTGCCCGTCGCCAAGAAGACCGACCTCGATGCCGAGATCACCAAGCTGGAGAAGAAGATCGCCGACAAGCTCGGCAAGATTCTCGCCAACATGAAGGAGACAGTCCCCGAAAAGGTCGATCCTCCGATCTCGGTGAAGTTCAAGATGGGCGACAAGCTCAACCCGACCGACCACAAGAAGGAATATGACCGGCAATTGCTCATGCAGGAGAGTGCCATCAAGGGCATGACGATCCGGCAATGGATGTCGAACCGGGCGCGCTTCGCGAAGCGTGGTCGCGATCCGCGGTCGGCCGGTGCGCAGCGGAAGGAGCGCGAGGTCATCCAGGTCGCGATCGAAGCGCGCCTCACCAAGCCCGCCAAGAGCCCGACCACCAATCCGAAGCTCGGCGATCACGAGAAGAATGGCATCAAGGCGATCTTTGCGGCCGGAACCGACGACCAGCGCAATAACGGGTTCGGCGCTGTTGCCGCGGCCAATCGTGCCGCCACCTGGATGAGGGGACAGCGAGCGCTCCATTCGCCAGACCAGGTCGGCGGCGGCGAACATGACGACCTGACCGGCATGGGCCTCACCGCAGTCAATTCCAGCATCGGCTCCAACTGGGGCCAGGGCTTGGCCGACAAGCTGGAGGCAGACACCAAGGCATGGCTCGGCGGCACCGGTCCGGGCCGGCCGGTCGACGAAGAATGGTATCATTTCGTCAAGATGGGCGTTTCGCTAAAGCTCTGAGGAGAATTGCCGTGCCCGCACCGTTCGACCCCATCGCAAAATTCGACAAGCAGTTCGGCAAGCCGACCAGCGTGACTGGTTTTGCCGCGGCTGACGAGAAACGGCTCGGAAGGCGCCTTCCGGAAACGCTGTTGAAGCTTTTGCGGCGCGATGGGTTCGCGTCCTATTCGACGCAACTGCTGTGGACATGCGATCCGGACGAGTGGAACGGGCCGGTCGGGCCGTGGCGGCCATCGAAAAAGGCCGAAGTCTTCATGCGATCGTCCTTTGGTCATTTTTTTCTGTGGGACGGGCAATATTGCTGGTTCGCGGACGCGCCAGAGGCGGAGACGACCTTCGCCACGGACGATATCGACTGGTTTCTCGGCAGGTTTCTCAACAAGCCGTTCCTGGATGATCTGGGGCTCGTCCCCGATACCGCCCGGGCTCACAAGGAAGCCGGCGACCTTGCCGAGGACGAGATCTACATGTGGACGCCAGCACTTGCCCTTGGCGGTTCGAAAGCAGAGTCGACGATCGAGAAGTCGCAGGCGAAGCCCGGGCTTGCGCTCCTCGCCGATCTGACCTCGATCTCAATCGAGAAAATCTGACGTTACCGGGCAGGTCGATCACCGCGGTGCTGGGTAATTCTCGCCTTCCCCGGTTCGCTGATTGATCACCCGCATGCGACGATCGGGCCAGATCGACACGTCGAGCGAATAGCCGCCGTCCTCCGCCCCCTCAGGGTTCGCGATGAAGTCGGCCGGCCGGTTCACTTCGGGGCTCTTGGTCGCATAGTGAAGCTGCCACACCACCGGGTGTGACGGCGCCGCCGCGATCGTCTGGAACACGCGCGCATCGCCGCCCTTGGTCGCGCCATTGGCCATCAGCGCGACACGCGGCTGAAGCGCCGCCAACAGTGGCGGCGTGGTGCTCAACTGCGATCCGTGATGCGACACGACCAGCAGGTCGGCGCGGCCTAGCCGGTTGACCGGGCAGACCAGCCCGATCTCCACATCGGCGGTAAGGTCGGCCAGGCTCACGATCCGCGCCTTGCCATAGCTGGCGACGACGCCGATCGAGCGGGGATTCTCCTCGCCGCCATTGCCCATGTCGGGCAGCCTCGGTGCATCGCAACCCGGCGTCGGCCCGCCCGCTCCCTTCAGCGCGCCCGGCACCAGACCGCGATCCGCCGAGACGATATCGAGCGTGAGCGGCCCGACCGTGATCCTGTCGCCCGCCTTCACGCTGCGGTGCTTGCGCCCACCCAGCAGCGCCTCGTAGCGCGCGTAGAGCGATGCCGTCGCGGTCGGCCCCGGCACCGTGCCGGCCGGCGCCAGTTCACGGTTGGGGCCATGGTCGATGATCTCGCCGACCGGCATCGCCGCGAGCAGATCCTGCACGCCCCCGACATGGTCGAGATGGTAGTGGGTGATGATCAGATAATCGATCCGGCTGATCCCCAGCATCTTCGCCGCCGCGGCGATCCGGGTCGCGCTCGATTGATCCACCGGCGTGCCGCGATTCCCGGCCGGCCAACCCGTATCGAGCAGAACCGACTGACCCTGCGGGGTAACGAACAGCGTGCCGCCCCCGCCCTCCATGTCGATCGATACGACACGGAGCGGCTTGGCCGGCGCGGCAACCGCCGGCACTGGCGCTATCGCGGCAAGCAGCAGGGCGATCGCAAGCGCGCGTGCCATCCTGCGATGTCGGGTAATCGTCACAGGGTCATTCCTCTCGGGCCTCCGGTCGCATGGCCGGCATGGCCGGCATGGTTGTTCATCCTACTGCCGCACCATGCACATCACAATCCTTGTATACAACAATGACGCCGTGTTCATGATTGCTGAAACGCGACGACATTCTCTCCAATGTCCCGTACGACCTTGCAAAAAATGCCAATCGTCGTTCCATCCTTTTGCGATACACCTCTTGTCCGTTCAGCGTTGTGCAACCTTGCATACATGAATAGGAGGCAAGGCGCGGCGACAAGCCCCGGGAAGCTGTCCCTCACTGGAGTTCATGTGACAATGCGGATCAAGCGTGGTTTTGCAGCAGGTGCTGCCCTTCTGACCCTTGGGCTCCTGGCGGGCCACAGCCTGTCGGCCCAGCCGCCGGTCGCGATGCCGGATGCCCAGGTTCCCCCGCCTGGCCCGGGCCTGGACCTCATCAACAAGAATTGCAGCGGATGCCACACCACCGCGACGATCTTCTCGCAGCGCAAGAGCGCTGACGACTGGGCCGCCACGGTCCAGCTGATGGTCGATCGCGGCGCCGAGCTGAAGCCCGAAGAGCAGGACGCCGTCATCGACTATCTCACGAAGAACTTCGCCGACTCTCCCGCTGCCCCCAAGGCTGCGGCACCGGCGACCCCCGTTACCTGAAATCAAAAGGGGCGGGTCCGCTCGCGCGGCCCCGCCCCCATCCGTTTCCGCTATTTGCGAACGCCAAGCGCGTAGACCCGCGCATCGTGCGACACGAGATACACCTTGCCTAGTGCCACGACCGGCTGGCTGAAATGGGTCCAGTCCTTGATCGCGTCCTTGCTCGAATAGAGCTGCTTTCCGCTCTCGGCATCGAATGCATAAAGGATCATGTTGCCGACCGGCGTCGATCGGTATTTCGCTGACGCCGCCGTCGCGCTGTTCAGGCGTGATCCGTCCGGCAGGGTCGGGTTCTGCATCGCCTGGCCACCGGTCTGGGTGGCGTAGACCACGCCGTTCGCCACGACGGGCGGATCGGGCATGATCATGTTGCCGGAGATCCATTCCGGGCTCAGCGAGATCTTGTCGCCGTCGTTCACCACCTGGAACGCCATGATGCTGCCATTGGGCGATTCCCCGGCATCGCTCCTGAACGCCGGCGCGAACTTGGAACGCGGGCCCCACATCGGCAGATAGAGGAAGCGCTTGCCCTCGGGATTCTCATAGGTCGTGACCGCACCCCAGACGCCCTGGCTGGGGTCGGTGCCGGCCGCCGCGTCGTTGCCGAGCTGCGGCGACTTGTAGACGAACTGCTGGTGGTTCTTCGCCTGCCCGCCGCCCATGTCGTTGGCGTCGAGCAGATAGAGAATGCCTTCCTTCTGCGCGGTCGCGACCAGGGTCTTGCCGCCGAACGGAAACACCACCGGGCTGGCCGAACCCGCCAGATCGTGCGCGAAGATATATTTGAAATTCTCCGGCGTGAACGAATCCGCCACGCGCGTCGCCTTGGGCGTCAGCTTCATGATCGTGTCGCCCCAGCTTCCCGCCGGCGGATCGTACAGCCCGTCCGAGGTCTGGAAGATCACCGTGTTGCCCGGCCCGCGCGCGAGCCCGCCACGGCCCCAGGGACCAGCCGGCCGACCGCCGCTGGTGTAAAAGCGGGTGAGCTCCGGCCTAGCCAGGTCGCGCACATCGACCGCGGTGACGGCGGACGGATCGGTCATGACCGGAGGCCCGGCCGGAGCCGCCGCCGCCGCCGCGTTCCGCCGCACGATCGGCGCGACCGCCGATGCCATGGCTGACCGCGGATCCTGCACTTCGCCACAGGCGCGGCCGCTGGTGGTGTAGACGATGTCGTCGATCAGGTTCAGGCTCCAGGCGCGCGTGAAAGGCGCCACCATCTCGATCGGCGCCATCTTCTCGGCGCCGTCGCCCAGGCTCAGCGCGCGCAGCTTGCCGTCGCTCGAAATGAAGAAGATCAGGCCACGCGCCTTGTCGACCACCGGGGTCGCGTTCGCCGTGTTCGGGCAGAGCCAGGTGGCGTTCTTCTTCGCCGTGATCGGGTTCGGGAAACTCTTCTGCCACAGTGCCGCGCCGCTATCGGCATCGAGCGCGAACAGCGTGTCGTCGGCGCCGAGCAGGTAGATGACGTTCTTGGCGCCCTGCGGCGTCTCGACGCTGGCGGCGATGATCGGCGACGTCAGCGTCGACAACACCACGTCGGTAACCGGTGTCGAAAGCTTGGTGCTCCATTGCAGCTTCAGCTTCGCCACATTCTTCTTGTCGAGGGTCTTTTCGCCCCGGTTCCACGCGCTCCGCTCCTGGTCATACCCCCAGGTCGTCCAGTCGTTCGCCGCCTCCGCTGCGGCTGCAACGGGCGCCGCCTGTTGCGCCTGCGCTCCGGCGGGAACGGCAAGCGCGGCGATCATGACCGGAACGAGCGGAAGATATTTTCTGGACATCGCTGCCTCTTGTGACGGGTGAAACACGCCGTGAGAAGGAGTCCCTCAGGGCGACGCGAAACGCTCACCGGCGGCCTCTCCATCCGGTATACATGTTTTGATGAGGCACCCGGTTTTTGATGTCAATGTTGTTGTCCGAAGACCCGTTTCGTGGATTCCGGAACCTGATTTTTCGTACCGCACCTGAAAATGAGAGCGGTAACGGTTAGCGCTCGCAGCTAGCCCGGGTGGCATGATATGTTTTTGATAAACAATAGGATATAGCACCACAAATGGCGACAAATCCGGGGATTTGACCGCACCTTGTGGCCCTAAAACCACACTATTTCATCCCGTTCCGAAAGCTCGAACACGTGTGTTGACGCCTCACTTTCGGGATGTATACAAGATTCGCGAACAGGCCGAATCCGGTCAAATCCAGGTAGGGGATGCACGTTGTCGAAGGTATTGATGAATCTCGCCCGTGGTGGATCGAAGATGGCGCTGGGCACTGCCCTGTGCATCGCCGCCATGCCGGCCTGGGCGCAGATGGCGCCGGGCGCGGAGGCGACCCAGGTGACGCCGGCGGCACCGCTCCCCGCCGCCGATGACGAGAGCGCCGCAGAACCCCAGCAGGACATCGTCGTCACGGGTACCAGCATCCGCGGCGTCGCGCCGATCGGGTCGAACCTCGTCGCGGTCGGCGCGGAAGCGCTGCATGACACCGGTGCACAGACCGTCACCGGCGCGCTCGCCTCGGTCCCGTCGCTCAGCGGCATCACCGGCCAGGGCAACACCTCGGCTTTCTATCAGCCCAGCATCCACCAGCTCGGCGCCAGCGCCAGCAACTCCACCCTGGTGCTGATCGACGGCCATCGCGGCCCGACGGGCGGCACCAACCATACGTTCCTCGATCCCAACATCGTGCCCAACATCATGCTGGAGCGCGTCGAGGTCCTCGCCGAGGGCGCGTCTTCGGTCTATGGGTCGGACGCTGTCGCCGGCGTCATCAACTTCATCACCCGCAAGCGCTTCGACGGCGTTCAGGCCGAAGGTTCGGTCACCCTGCGCAATGGCACGACCGGCTATCAGGCGGGCCTGCTCGCCGGCCAGACCTGGGATCGCGGCTGGGCCGTGATCGGCGCGCAGTACAGCTATCAGGACAATCTGCGGAACGCCGACCGCGACTTCACCAATCCGAACCATATCCCGCAGGGTGGCACCAGTTTCCTGACCCGCAGTTGCTCGCCGGCCGGCGTCCAGCCCAACGGCGCGGGCGGCATCTATTACGGGCCCTATACGGGCACGGCGCAGCCAAATGCCGCGGCTAGCTACCCCTGCACGAGCTGGGGCGTGACTGACCTTGTCGGCAAGGAAGAGCGCCAGAGCGTGATGGGCAAGGTCAGCTTCGATGTTACCGACAAGCTGACGATCGGCCTCGACCTGCTCTATGCCCGCCGCCGCAACGATACGCTGCAGGGCGCCGGCACTGTCCAGGCCACCGTCTTCCGCACTGGCGCGCAGGCGAACCCCTTCTATGTCAACCCGACCGGCGTTACCGGCGCCGCGGCCGACAAGCAGACCGTCACCTGGGATGCGACCGATCTGGTCGGCCCGGCCCATGGCCGCTCCGATTCCGACTCGATGTATGCCAACTTCACGGCGGCCTACGAGATCACTGACGACTGGCATGCGGACTTCCTCGCCAGTGTCGGCCGCGACGAGAGCACGACCTACACCACTGGCGCGATCAACAGCAGCGTCGCCAACCTGGCGCTGAACGGCACCACCAATGGCGCTGGCTCGCTAACCCAGATCTCGATCCCCGGCACCACCACCATCGTCACGCAATTGCCCCTGACGGCGGACAATGCGCTCGACGTCTGGAACCCGGCCGGCCCGACCAACCGCACGTCGGCGGCGACGATCGCGCGGCTGCTCGACAACGCCAACCGTCTCCGCGCGACCAGCGGCTATCAGCAGATCCGCGCCAGCGCGAGCGGCTCGCTGTTCGATCTGCCAGGCGGTCCCGTCAAGATTGCGTTCGGCGCCGAGCTGCTCAAGACTCAGCTCAGCCAGCTGGTGACGCGCGCCAACAACAGCGGCCCGGCCTCGCTCGGCTCGCAGCAGCTGTTCTTCCCGTTCGATCGCACCGTCTATTCGGGTTTCGTCGAGTTGAACGTGCCGATCGTTTCGCCGGAGATGGATACGTTCATCCGCCGCTTCGATATCTCGCTCGCCGGCCGCTACGATCATTATGACGATTTCGGCGAAACGACGAACCCGAAGATCGGCTTCAACCTCGAGCCGATCCAGGGCCTGCGCTTCCGCGGCAACTGGTCGACCTCGTTCGTGGCACCGCCGCTGACGATCATCGGCGACAAGTTCGGCGCCTTCGGCACTGCCGGCTGGAACACCCAGACCAACAACATCTCGGTGCCGACCGCCGCCTATCCCGACGTCGTCAAGATCCTGCCGGGCTGCGCCGGCCAGGCATTGTGCAACATCAGCACGCTGCAGGGCATCCAGAACACCACCGGCGACCCCAATGCCGGTCCGCAGGAAGGCAGCGGCTGGTCGCTCGGCTTCGATGTCGAGCCCTCGCTCGTCCCCGGTCTCCATGCCGCCTTCACCTATTGGAACACCGAGTTCACCGGTGGCGTGACCGGTCCGCAGCTCGCCAACGTGATCAACACGGCGTCGGCGCAGTATCTGCTGACCTTCTACCCGAGCTGCGCCACCCCGGCGCAGATCGCGGCGGTGACGCAGGGCATTCCGCAGACCAACGTGACCGCGGCGTGCACCAGCTACATCTTCCACACGCTCAACACGAACTGGCTGAACCTGGACATCTCGGGCATCGATTACCAGATCGACTATGACTACCGCACCGACAGCGCCGGCACGTTCAGCATCGGTCTTTCGGGCACGGAGTTCACCAAGTTCGATCAGTCCTTCGGCTCCGGCCCGAAGTACAGCGTGCTCAACACCGCAGGCAACAACGGCACCTTCCCGTCGCTGAAGCGCAAGGCGCGTGCGTATCTCGGCTGGGCTGGCGGTGCCTTCTCGGCGCGCCTGTTCGCCAACTATACCGGCGGCTTCCGCAACTGGTCGTCGAGCACGGTAGCGCCGCTGACGCGCGACGCCAATGGCAACCCCAACGGCGGCGGCGACAAGGTGAAGGCACAGACCACGTTCGATCTGAACATGGCCTATGAGTTCAAGGGCGGCTTCCTGGACGGCTCGCGCCTCTCGGTCTCCGGCCTCAACATCTTCGATCAGGACCCGCCCTTCTACAATACCGGGGCCGGCTATTACAGCCTGATCCACAACCCGTTCGGCCGTACCGTCACGGTCGCGCTGAAAGTGAAGTTCTAAGCGACCGCCCTCATGGCCCGCCTTCCCGATCCGGGGAGGCGGGCTTTTTTTGCTCTCCGGCTCTCGCGGAGTGAGGGAAGGTCCACGGAACCACGCTGTAGGGGCTTCGGCTCCATGCTATTGAAGGCCCCCGCGCCGGCACGGTGCAACAAGGTGGATAGATGCTGAAAATCGGGTTCCTGGGCCTTGCCCTGCTTTCCACCACGGCCCTGGCGCAGGACGGCACCGACTGGCCCACCTATGGGCACGACAAGGGCGCGATGCGCCACTCGCCGCTCGCCCAGATCACGCCCGCCAATGTGAACGACCTGCAGATCGCCTGGGTCTATCGGATGAAGCCGGCCAATACCGAGGCGGCAACCGATATGGGCGAAGCTGCCCGCCGCGCCGCCGAAGGGGCCGGCGCCCAGCGCGCCTCGCAATTCGCCGGTTCGGAGATGACCCCGCTGGTCGTCGGCAACCGCATGTATATCTCCACCCCCTATTCCCGCGTCGCCGCGCTCGACGCGACCACGGGCAAGGAAATCTGGGTCCGCGAGATTCCCGGCCCCGGCCAGCCCTCGCTGCGCGGCGTCGAATATTGGGCCGGCGACGGCAGGACTGGCCCGCGCATCTTCTTCGGCACGCGCGACGGCCGGCTGATCGGCCTCGACGCCGCCACCGGCGCCTATGCGCCCGGCTTCGGCGAGAAGGGCGTCGTCAATCTGAAGACCGACGAGATCATGAACGGGTCGCCCGCCGCGCAATATGGCATGACGACCCCGCCGATCGTCTTCAGGAACCTGATCATCACCGGCTCCTCGGTGCAGGAGAACCCGGCGCTCGGCGCGCGCGGCGACGTCCGCGCCTGGGATGCGCGCACCGGCAAGCTCGTCTGGACCTTCCACACCGTGCCCCGCAAGGGCGAGCTCGGTTACGACAGCTGGGCGCCGGGCAGTACGGAGAAGCGCTCGGGCGTCAATGTCTGGGGCTTCATGAGCCTCGATGCGAAGCGTGGCATCGTCTACCTGCCGATCGGCGCACCCACGCATGATCGGTATGGCGGTGACCGCCACGGCGACAATCTGTTTGGCACGTCGCTGGTCGCGGCCGATGCGGCCACCGGCAAATATCTCTGGCACTTCCAGGTCGTGCACCATGACATCTGGGACATCGATCTCGAATCCGCGCCCCTGCTGTTCGACGCGAAGGTCGGCGGCAAGACCGTGCCCGCCGTCGCGGTCGTGGCGAAGAACGCGCTGCTGTTCATGCTGAACCGGGTCACCGGCAAGCCGATCCACCCGGTCGAGGAGCGCCCCGTCCCGGCCAGCACTGTGCCGGGCGAGCGCGCCGCCCCTACCCAGCCCTTCCCGGTCACCCCGCCGCTGGCGCGCACCACTTTCTCGATCGAGAAGGACATCGCCGATGTCACGCCCGAGCTGAAGAACTGGTGCGAGACCTGGATCAGGACCAACAACATGGCAGAGGGCGTGCAGTATCAGCCCATGCTGCCCGATCGCCCGCTGATCGTCTTCCCGGGCACCGAAGGCGGCTCCAACTGGGGCGGCGCGACCTTCGATCCAAAGACGGGCTATATCCTAGTCAACACCAATAATTTCGGCCAGGTCACCACCATGGTGAAGACCGACGGCCCGGTCGCCTGGATGCCCGGCGGCGTCGGCGGTCGTTTCCAGCAGCCCGGCACCGGCCTGATGTGCCAGCGCCCGCCCTGGGGCCAGCTCAGCGCGGTCGACAGCAGGACCGGCAGGATCGTCTGGCAGAGCACGCTGGGCGTCACCGACAGCCTGCCCGAGGGCAAGCGCGACACTGGGCGCCACGGCACCGGCGGCGCGATCACCACGGCTGGCGGCCTGCTGTTCATCGGTTCCACCGACGATTCCCGCTTCCGTGCCTTCGAGATCGGGACCGGCAAGGAAGTCTGGACTCACAAGCTCGAGGCGTCGGCCCATGCCACGCCGATCTCCTATCGCGGCACTGACGGCCGGCAATATGTCGCGGTGGTCTCGACCGGCGGCAGCTATCACAACAGCCCGCGCACCAGCGACGCGCTGACGGCGTTCGCGCTGCCGAAGGCGCTTGCCCGCTGACGGCTGAGGCGCGGCGATTCAACGGCGCGAGATTTTGGTGCAGCCTTCCGGACATCCGGGGTGACTCGCACCCTGGCTGCTTTTTCTCATGCTCGACAGGTTGGAAATTTTTCGTTCGCCGCAGCGGAAAAACAGCCCCTGTTTCGGCCCCGATCGATGCTTTTTCGCAGCCTGTTTTCCGCTGTCATGCCGTAACAGGGAAAATCGACCCTAACTCCTTGTAAATTCAACGCTTATTTGTCTTGAAAATCCAACGTTACAGCGGAAGGAAAAATGTCGGCCGCGTGGCGACCGAAAATGGGCGAAATGCCTCCGAAACCGGTTGGAAAGCCGCGCTGCTGTCTTGCCGGTGTAACCGGATCGGCGTACCGCCTGCGAACAAGTCGCAAAAAGCGGCAACGCGTAAAGGGGTCTCAGGAAGGATGTACGATGAGTCCCGTTATAGCTGTGCCTGCCCCATCCATGACAGCGGCGATTCTTGAGGCAGTGCGAAGCTGGCGCGTCGCGCGCGACACGGGTAATTCGATCCAGCCTGCCCTGTACGCGCCGCTCGAAACGCGGGGTTACGGCCTGCTCGCCCCGGTGCTTGATGGCCTGCTGACGCTGTTCGAGGCAGCGTCCCGCCGTCGCTTCGATGCCGGCGCACCGTCGGACAGCGCGATCACGCACGACGAGCACCGGCTGCTCGATTTGCTCGAGGGCGATGACGTGGCACCGCCGACCGATCAGCTTCGCCCCGATCTCGTCGCGGCGCTGCGGGTTGCGGTGCGCTCCTGCCGGATCATGCTGCGCTCGATGATCCGCCCGGAGACCGCCGCGCTCGCCTGACGTCGCTTCGCGCGTGCATCCGCCCGCCGATCCCGATAGGTTTCGGCGACCAACAAACGGGAGAGATGCATGCGGGCCCTCGTCACTGTCAGCCTGATCGGCGCGGTCGCGCTGTCCTGCGTCCAACTCTCGGCGCAAACCACGCCGGCGCCCGCCGCGAAGCCGCCGGTCGGCCAGGGCGAGAATGGCGACTGGGCGTTCATCAACCGCTATCGCGAGGCGAACCAGCCGCTGCTTGCCGCCGCCGATCCGAAACGCGTCGTGTTCATGGGCGATTCGATCACCCAGGGCTGGGCCGAGCAGCCCTTCATCAAGGGCAATGCCCATTTCGTGGGCCGCGGCATCTCCGGCCAGACCACGCCGCAGATGCTTGTCCGCTTCCGCAGCGACGTGGTCGCGCTCAAGCCGGCGGTCGTCCACATCATGGCCGGCACCAATGACGTCGCGCAGAATACCGGCCCGACCACGCCCGAGGAGACCGAAGGCTATGTCGCCGGCATGGTCGAGATCGCGCGTGCCAATGGTATCAAGGTCGTGCTCGCCTCGATCCCGCCCGCGATCGAATTTCCCTGGCGCCCGGGCCTCGAGCCCGCGCCGAAAATCAGGGCGCTGAATGCCTGGCTAAAGGACTATGCCGCGCGAAAGCACGTGGTCTATGTCGACTACTGGCCCGCTATCGCCACGCCGGAGGGCGGGATGAAACCGGGTTACGCGCATGACGGCGTCCATCCCAATGCCGAGGCCTTTGCCGCGATGGCCCCACTCGCCCAGGCCGCGATCGACAAGGCAATGCGAACACGATGACCCAACCACACCGTTCGTCCTGAGCTTGTCGAAGGACTGTTCTTTCTTTCGTCCGGCAAGAGAAAGAGCAGGGCTTCGACAAGCTCAGCCCGAACGGAATTGGGTGGCTGCTACGGCGCCTTCCATCCGATCTGCCGGTCGGCCCAGGCGATGAAATATTTCATGTTCGGCGCATCGGTGTGCCCGCCGTCATGCTGGCGCCAGGCGAGTTGCCCATCGAGCATGTCGGTCAGCACCGGCGGCTTTTGCGCGGTACGATAATCGTTACCGAGTCCAAGGTCCTTCGCGCCGAGCAAGGTCCATGCCTGCCCTGCCGCAACGGTCGCCATATAGCTCCCCGCCTGGTCGAGCCAGTTGGCGTCGCCCTTCTCCGGCACGCCATAGCTGATGAAGGTCGGCCGCGGTGCGCACAGCGCGATCAGCTGATGCGCATCGACCGGGATGTCGCCTGGCGTCTTCGCCCCGAACGTCGCCTTGGACGCGCCATATTTCAGGAAGTTGCCGGCCATCCAGTGATAGCCGCCAGTGCCCGTGAGGTTCTCGACCGCCTCGCCGAAATTGCGGCGGTGCGGCTTGGCCCCGCCCTCGCCCGACGATCCGACCAATACCATCGCGAACCGCTGGTCGAACGCCATGGTGATCAGCGCAGCCTTGCCGTAACGCGACACGCCTTCGATCCCGACTCGCTTCGCGTCCACCGCCGGCACCGTCTCGAGATAATCGAGCGCCCGGCTCGCACCCCAGCCCCAGGCCCGGAGCGCACCCCAATCCTCAGGCTTGCGCGGATGGCCCTTGTTGGTCAGCCCGATGATCCCGCTGCGCAGCCCGGCGCCATTGTCGCCCTGGATGCTCCCCGTATCGACCAGCGCGACGCCCCAGCCGGCGGCGATCAGGTCGGAGATGCGACCGTCGCTCGGCGGCGCCGGAAAGAAGCTAGGCGGACTGACGAAGACGAACCCGGGATGCGCCTGGAACGCCGCGGCCAGTGAGGGGTCGCGCGCGACGAGATCGGCCTTCATCGCCGCATCGATCCTGGCCGCCTCGTCGGCGGTCGGCTGGCTCGGCGCCGGATAGCGCGCCGCGCCGAACATGATCAGCACCGGCACCGGTTTGGTGGTCTCGGCCGGCAGCACCAGGGTCATCCGGATGCCGACCTCGATCGCCGGATAGGCGCTGTTGTCGACCCGGCCGATCAGTTGCTTCGCGACGATACGCTTGCCGCTGATATACTCATTGTCGGTGCTCGCGACCGACCAGCTGACCTTGGGCACATTGGCCGGAATGCGCCCGACCACCTCGCGCTCGAACGCCTCGACGATCTCGGGCCGGCGCTGCTTCCACCAGCCATCCGCGGTGGTGACCTTCCTGCCATTGTTCAGCGTGAGGATCTCGGGCCAGTCGGGAAAAGGGTTCGCCTTGGCGGGATCGTAATTGGCCGGGTTAGGCCCATCGGGCTGGCCGCTATGGCCGGGGCGCAGGGTCTTGATGCCGAGCTGGTCCATCATGTTCTGATGGTCCTGCTCCGCGGTCCACGGCGTCACCGCTCCCTGTTGCGGCACGCCTTGCTGCGAGAGGGCCGGCGTCGATCCGCACATCGCCACGCCGGACAGCATGGCGAGAGCGCAACACGAGCGCAGCAACGCGATTTTCATGGCAATCCCCTCCTGGGTGGACGCCTGCGCGCCTCACATCCTATAGGATATACGGCGAGGACATGATTGCAATCGCGATTGTCGGCAGGTCGACGGGGTGGGCCATATTCTCTCCCCCTCGCCCTCGCCGCACGCTATGCGACGCGAAACGAGGAGGATGCCAATGCCGCTTTACGCCATCGACGGAAAACAGCCCGTGGTCGGAACCGACGTATGGGTCGCGCCCAGCGCGGATGTGATCGGCGACACGCATCTGGCCGATGAATCGAGCGTCTGGTTCGGCGCTGTCATCCGCGCGGACAACACCCCTATCGTCATCGGCACGCGCAGCAACATCCAGGAAAGCGCGATGTGCCATTCCGACCCAGGCGCGCCGCTGACGGTCGGTGCCGACTGCACCATCGGCCACCATGCCATCCTCCATGGCTGCACCATCGGCAACAATGTGCTGATCGGCATGGGCGCGATCATTCTCAACAACGCCGTGATCGGCGATGGCTGTATCGTCGGCGCGAACGCCCTGGTGACGGAGGGTAAGGTGTTCGAGCCGAACAGCCTGATCGTTGGCAGCCCGGCCAAGGCGATCCGCACCCTGGACGAGGATGCCGCGGCGATGCTCAAGGCGTCCGCCCAGCATTATGTCGACAAGGGCAAGGCGTATAGCGCGGGGCTGACCAGGGTCGGGTGATCCGCGCGATTACCGCGTCGGGTAATTCGGCGCCTCGCGCGTGATCGTCACGTCATGGACATGGCTCTCGCGCAGGCCCGCGCCGGTGATCTGTACGAACCGCGCGCGCCGCTGCAGGTCCTCGATCGTCGCCGATCCCGTATAGCCCATGGCGGCGCGGATGCCGCCAACCAGTTGATGGATCACGTCGCGTGCGGGGCCTTTGAACGCCACCTGGCCCTCGATCCCCTCGGGCACCAGCTTGAGCTGGTCCTTGATGTCGCCCTGGAAGTAACGATCCGCCGAACCGCGACCCATCGCGCCAACCGAGCCCATGCCGCGGTAGGATTTATAGGCGCGTCCCTGGTACAGGAAGCTTTCGCCAGGGGCTTCTTCCGTGCCGGCCAGCAGCGAGCCGATCATGCAGGCCGATGCGCCCGCCGCGAGCGCCTTGGCGAGATCGCCCGAGGTACGCAGGCCGCCATCGGCGATCACCGGCACGCCGGCCTTTAGCCCGATCTCGGCGCAATCCATCACTGCGGTGAGCTGCGGCACGCCGACGCCGGCGACGACGCGCGTGGTGCAGATCGAGCCYGGGCCGATGCCGACCTTGATGSCGTCGGCRCCSGCATCGATCAGSGCGCGWGTKSCYTCGGCGGTGGCGACGTTGCCGGCGATGACCTGCACTGAATTGCTCAGCCGCTTCACCCGCTCGACCGCGCGCGCTACGTCGCGATTATGGCCATGCGCGGTGTCGATGACGACGAGATCCAGCTCCGCGTCGACCAGCGCTTCGGTCCGCTCGAACCCCTTGTCCCCGACCGTCGTCGCCGCCGCCACGCGCAGCCGCCCGGTCGCGTCCTTGGTCGCGTTGGGATAGGTCACCGCCTTCTCGATATCCTTCACCGTGATCAGGCCAATGCACCGATAGGCCTCATCGACGACGAGAAGCTTCTCGATGCGGCGCTGATGCAGCAG
Source organism: Sphingomonas sp. P2_B6 (assembly GCF_056404755.1). Lineage (NCBI taxonomy): Bacteria > Pseudomonadati > Pseudomonadota > Alphaproteobacteria > Sphingomonadales > Sphingomonadaceae > Sphingomonas > Sphingomonas sp. P2_B6. The sequence goes on along the minus strand of NZ_JBFUDK010000002.1, from coordinate 170,400 downwards.
GCGGCGTGCTTCCTCCTGGCTCACGCCCGGTGCGACGGTTGCGAGATTCTCGTGAGTCATCAGCTCGGCGACCGGCTGGCGCGGATTGCCGGCAAAGCGCACGTCGCGGTTGGTCAGGATGCCGACGAGCTTGCCGCTTGCCTCGACCACGGGGATGCCGCTGATCTTGTTGCGCGTCATCAGTGCCTGCGCTTCCGCCAGTGTCGCCTCGGGCGCGATGGTGATCGGGTTCACCACCATGCCGGATTCGAAGCGCTTCACCGCCCGCACCGCCGCGACCTGTTCGGCGACTTCGAGATTACGGTGAAGCACACCGATACCGCCGAGCTGCGCCATGACGATCGCCATGTCGGCCTCGGTCACCGTATCCATGGCCGAGGAAAGGATCGGGATGTCGAGCGCGATCTCGCGCGTCACCCGTGTCGCCGTGTTGGTCTGGCTCGGGACGATGTCGGACTCAGCCGGCACGAGCAATACGTCGTCGAAGGTGAGGCCGAGGCGAATGTCCATGGGGTGCCAGTTTCCTGCGGGGAGCGAGTCGTGGCGGTCCATGTAAACAAGGGGCCGCTGCTGCGCTAGGGGCCCCGCCCTTCGTGTCGCATTTCGCTATAACGGCCCCGCCAATCTGCTAATCTGAAGATGGCGGCCGTGCCTCTCGCGGCTCATTGTCGGGGTTCGCACCATGACTCTCACGCTTGCCGGCCTGGTTCTGGTCGCCGTCATTTTCTACTTCATGACCAGCATCAAGGTCGTCCGCCAGGGCTATCAATACACTATCGAACATTTCGGCCGCTTCACCACCGTCGCGCGGCCCGGCCTCAACTTCTATCCGGCCTTTTTCTACCGGGTCGGCCGGCGCGTGAACATGATGGAGCAGGTGCTCGACATTCCGGGCCAGGAGATCATCACCAAGGACAATGCGATGGTCGCGGTCGACGGCGTCGTGTTCTTCCAGGTGCTCGACGCAGCCAAGGCGGCGTATGAGGTCAGCGATCTCTATCTCGCGATCATGCAGCTCTCGACCACCAATCTGCGCACGGTGATGGGTTCGATGGACCTGGACGAAACGCTGTCGAAGCGCGACGAGATCAACACGAGGCTGCTCCAGGTGGTCGATCAGGCGACCGAGGCATGGGGCGTGAAGATCACGCGCGTCGAGCTGAAGGACATCCGGCCGCCCGCCGATATCGTCAACGCCATGACTCGCCAGATGAAGGCCGAGCGCGAGAAGCGTGCGACCATCCTCGAATCCGAAGCGGCACGGCAGAACGAGATCAACCGCGCCGAAGGCCTGAAACAGGCGCAGATCCTCGAGGCCGAGGGACGCAAGGAAGCCGCCTTCCGCGACGCCGAGGCGCGCGAACGCTCGGCCGAGGCCGAAGCGACCGCGACCAAGATGGTGTCCGACGCGATCGAGGCCGGCAGCAGCCAGTCGCTCAACTATTTCATCGCGCAGAAATATGTCGAGGCGGTGGGCAAGTTCGCTACCTCGCCCAATGCCAAGACGATCCTGTTCCCGGTCGAGGCGACTCAGCTGATCGGCACGCTCGGCGGCATCGGCGAGCTCGCGCGGGATGCCTTTGCCGACCGCGCGTCACCGCCCGCACGGCGTCCGCCGGCACGCCCGCGCGGTCCGTTCGAAGGAGGCCCGCAATGATCTTTCTCGGCTTCGTCTGGAGTCATGGTGCGCTCTGGCTCGCCGCCGCGCTGGCGCTGGCCATCGCGGAGTTGATCGCGCCGGGTTTCTTCATGATCTTTCTCGCGGCCGGCGCGGCGCTGACCGGCTTTGCATTGCTCGCGCTGCCGGGATTACCGCTGCTGGTGCAGGCGGTGCTGTTCGCCCTGTTCACCACCGCGGCGGTCGGGCTGGGCCGGCGCTGGTACCACCAGAGCGAAGTCGCGACCGAAGATCCACTGCTCAACGACCGCACCTCTCGCCTGATCGGGACGACGGCCGAAGTGTGCGACGCCATCGCCGGCGGCGAAGGCCGCGTGAAGGTGGGCGACGGCGCCTGGAAGGCCCGTGGTCCTGACGCGGCCGCGGGCGCGCTGGTCCGGATCGTCGGGGCGACGGGCAGCGTTCTGCTGGTGGAGCCTGCCTGACGATTTGGGCTTGATTCAAATGCGGCGGAGATTGTCGCATGAGGCGCTGGACCGGATGCGTTGCGACGGTCCTGCTCTTTCTTATCGTTGGTCCGGACGCTCCCTGGGTTCCGGCTCCTCACCCCACGCATCGCCTCGGACGTGTTCAAGGGTCCACCGTGCCGCGTACAACGGGTTTTCGCACTTGTGGGGGTTTTCGCACTCGTGGACCGGTGGATGCCGGAACAAGCCCGGCATGACGGACGTAATCGATGCGCTCACCCGTTTGGAGCAGCCTCCATTCCCTGATCCATCCGAAAATTCCCTGTTATGCCGTGCAAAATTCCCTGTTATCCAATAACAGGGAATTCTGGGGCAAGGTTCTGATATACAGACATAAAATCTGCTCAAACATGCCGGAAAACGGGCAAAAAAAGAAATTCCCTGTTAATCGCCCATAACAGGGAATTTCCGGCTCGCGCCTGACCCTCAGCTCTTGCCGAACAGGCCCTTGGCGAAGCCGGCAATCTCGTTCATCGGATTGCCGTCACCGTCCTGGTCGATCATCCCGCCGACCTTGCCGAGCATGCCCGAGCCTTCCAGCAAGCCGGCGAACTTCCCCAACGCGCCTTCACCGCCGATATGGCCGATGATCTGCTGCAGCGTGTCCTCCGGCAGGCCGGTGGACGCGGCCGCCGTCGCGACCGTATCGGTGGGTGCCGTATGCGCCTGGCCGAGCGCGGTCACCGCGCTCTCGACCTGTTCGGGGGTCAGCCCGACCTTGGCCGCGAGGTTCTTGATGTCGACATTCTGGGCCACTTGTCCCAGCAGTCCGTCGAGCAGTCCCATGATGCGTTCCTAAGGCCATTTGATGTTCGGCCAGTGTATCACGGTACCGGAAGCAGCGCGAGGTCGGGTGCCGCGAATTTGCGCCGGGCCGCCACGGAAAACAGCCGGTTGCGGCTGTAGAAGCCAAGCGGCCAGTCGCGCGTGCCCATCGGACTCGCGAGCAAGGCATTGACGGCGTCGACAAGGGGTTCGTTCGCATCACGGCCGACAAGGTGCAGGCGAATGCCCGCCACGAACACATGCGTGATCGTATCGTGATAGCCCTGGGTGTCGTCATTCACGCCGCCAACGCTCTCATTGTAGCGCGCGATGATCTCGCCGATCCGCGCATCGACATCCACATCGGGGCGATCGCGGATCAGCCAGAGCGTGGCCGCGAGATGCGCCTCGTGAGTCCATTCGGCGCGCGGCAAGGTGCACGCGAGCAATCCTTCCCCGATCCGGCGGATCGAGGCGTCGTCAGCAAAGGGTCGGTACGGAAGGTCGGTCATCGATCGGGCTTTCTCTGGCCCGATCGATGACCGGGTCGGTTACGCGGCTTCTGCGGTCCTGGGAGCGGCCTGGCGCACCCCCTCGTCCACATCGTCCGCGAATTGCGCGAAATTATCGACGAACAGGTCGACCAGTCTGGCCGCCGTCGCGTCATATTCGTCCTTGTCCGGCCAGGTTTCGCGCGGATCGAGGATCGCGGTGTCGACGCCCGCGACGCTGACCGGGACCCGGAAGCCGAAATTGGGATCGGTACGGAATTCGGCGTTGTTCAGGCTGCCATCGAGCGCGGCGTTGAGCAGGGCGCGGGTCGCCTTGATCGGCATGCGCCGGCCGATGCCGTATTTGCCGCCGGTCCAGCCGGTATTGACCAGCCAGCAATCCACGCCGCCCTTGGCGATCCGCTCCTTGAGCAGATTGCCATAGACCGACGGGTGCCGCGCCATGAACGGCGCGCCGAAGCAGGTCGAGAAGGTCGCATCGGGCTCGGTCACGCCGATCTCGGTGCCGGCGACGCGCGCCGTGTAGCCCGAGAGGAAGTGATACATGGCCTGTTCCGGCGTCAGCTTCGAGATCGGCGGCAGGATGCCATAGGCGTCCGCCGTCAGCATCACGATGTTGCGCGGCACCGGCCCCATATTCTCTTCCGAGGCATTGGGGATGAAGTCGATCGGATAGGCGCCGCGGCTGTTCTCGGCGAGGCTGGCGTCGTCGAGGTCGAGCTGGCGCGTGACATTGTCCATCACGACATTTTCGAGGATCGTGCCGAACCGCTTTGTGGTCGCGAAGATTTCCGGCTCGGCATCGGCCGACAGGCGGATCATCTTGGCGTAGCAGCCGCCCTCGAAATTGAACACCGCCGTGTCCGACCAGCCATGCTCGTCGTCGCCGATCAGCGTGCGCGACGCATCGGCCGACAGCGTGGTCTTGCCGGTGCCGGACAGGCCGAAGAACACCGCGGTGTCCCCCTTTGGCCCGATGTTGGCCGAGCAATGCATCGGCATCACACCGGTCGGCGGCAGCAGATAGTTGAGCAGGCTGAACACCGACTTCTTCATCTCGCCGGCATAGCGCGTGCCGCCGATCAGGATCAGCTTCTCGGTGAAGCTGACCGCGATCACGGTCTCGCTGCGGCAGCCATGGCGCGCCGGGTCGGCACGGAAGGTCGGCAGGTCGATGATGGTGTATTCTGCCTCGAACCCGCGCAGCTCGCTCTCTTCCGGGCGCACCAGCATGGTGCGGATGAAGCTGTTGTGCCAGGCAAGCTCGTTGACGATGCGCACGCGGACGCGGTGTTCCGGCTGCGATCCGCCGAACAGGTCCTGGATGAACAGGTCTTCCTTTTCCTTCAGGGCGGCAATGAAGTCGGCCTTGAGCGCCGCGAAATGCTCCGGCGTCATCGACTTGTTGCTCTTGCCCCACCAGACGGTGCTCTCGGTCTCGGCGTCGCGGACGATGAACTTGTCCTGGGCCGACCGGCCGGTGTGCTGGCCGGTCTCGACGACCAGCGGGCCTTCGGCGGACAGCTTGCCCTCGCCGCGCGCGACGGCGGCCTCGATCAGGCGGGCCGTGACCAGATTCCAGTGCAGGGTAGCGCGTGTTTCAATGCCCTGCGCTTCGAGGCCTGCATCGGGAATACGATCGCTCACGGTCCTTGATCTCCTGTTTCGGGCGTGCGGTCGACACCGCTGGAATACTATCGTGACACGAGTCGCGCATATCGCCAGGAACGGGCAATTGTCCAGTCGAGACAATCGGACTGGGTAACCATATTTCACATTGAGTTGAGCCCCGGGTCAGTTTGGACTAGTCCACCCGCAACAGCACAAGGGTTGCACCGCCGATGACGGCTTCGATCGCGCTCGTCGACGACGACCGCAACATCCTCACCTCCGTATCGATCGCGCTCCAGGCCGAAGGATTCGTCACCCGGGTCTATTCCGATGGAGAAACCGCGCTGAAGGCGCTGATCGAGAATCCGCCGGATCTCGCCATCTTCGACATCAAGATGCCGCGCATGGACGGGCTCGAGCTGCTCCGGCGGCTGCGCGAGAAGAGCACCACCCCGGTGATCTTCCTGACATCCAAGGATGACGAGCTGGACGAGGCGCTCGGCCTGGCGATGGGCGCCGACGACTATATCTCCAAGCCCTTCTCGCATCGGCTGCTGATCGCCCGGATCCGTGCGATCCTGCGCCGATCGGAGCTGGCTGTGGCGGGCACCGCGGGCGAGGATGAGAATCCGGGTGGCACGCTGGTCCGCGGACGGCTGTCGATGGACACGGCCAGGCACAGGGTGACCTGGAACGACGCCGGCGTGACCCTGACCGTCACTGAATTCCTGATCCTGGAAACGCTGGCGCAGCGGCCGGGCATCGTGAAGACGCGCAATCAGCTGATGGATGCCGCCTATCACGACGACATCTATGTCGACGACCGCACGATCGACAGCCACATCAAACGCGTGCGCCGCAAGTTCCGGCAGATCGACCCCGAGTTCGATGCCATAGAGACCTTATATGGCGCGGGTTACCGATTCTCCGAGGAATGACGATCGCGAGCTGACGCTTCGCTGGTCAGGGCAGGTATCGCTCACGCCGCGCATCCTCGCGGTCAACATCATCGCGCTGGCGATGCTGGCCGGCGGCTTTTTCTACCTCGACAGTTATCGCAGCCGGATCGTCGACAACCGCGTGGCGCAGGCGAGCCGCGAGGCGCGGTTGATCGCCGAGGCGATGGGCGCGGTAACGCCGGATCGCCACAATATCCTCGCCCTGCGGCTGGCGCGCGACACCGGCGCGCGCATCCGGGTCTATGACAACCAGGGCAAGCTGGTCACCGACACGCGCGCGCTCGGCCTGCGCAACGTCGTGCTTCAGGATCCCGACAAGGAGGATTGGCAGCAGGACACCGCACGCTTCCTCGACGCGGTGATCGACACCGTGGTCGGCGCGCCTCGGGCGCCCCTGTACCGCGAGCGCGCCGAGGGCCTGGAATGGCCCGATGTCCATACCGCGCGCAGCACCGAGAGCGCGCCGGCGACAGTATGGCGCGCACCCGATCGGACGCCGGTGATCACGGCGGCGGCGGCCCTGCCAACCGGCGGCGTGGTGATGACCACGGTCAACGCCCGGGATATCACCCAGACGGTGCGGGTCGAACGCTTTCGGCTGGGCGTCGTGCTGGCGATCGTCTCGGCGATCTCGATCCTGCTCTCGCTGTTCCTCGCCCGGACGATCGTGCGCCCGTTGCGGCGTCTCGCGCGCGCCGCGGTGCGAGTGCGGCTGGGGCGCGCGCGCGAGGTCGTGGTGCCTCGCCTGCCCTCGCGCCGCGACGAGCTGGGCATGCTGGCCCGCGCCTTGTCGGACATGAGCCTCGCGCTGCGCGCGCGCATCGACGCGACCGAGGCCTTTGCCGCGGACGTCACGCACGAGATGAAGAACCCCCTCGCCTCGCTGCGGTCGGCAGTCGAAGGGCTCAATTCGGTCAAGGACCCGGAGCTGCAGGAGCGGCTGCTGGCGATCGTGCGCGACGATGTGCACCGGCTCGACCGGCTGATCACCGACATTTCGGAGGCCTCGCGCCTCGACGCGCAGCTCAGCCGCGCCAAGTTCGAGGATGTCGATATCGGCGCGATGATCGCCGCCCTACTCGATCAGCGCGCCGAACGCGGCGTCGAGCGCGACATCCAGATCCGCTTCGACCAGCGCAAGGGCGAGACGCTGATCGCGATGGGCGAAGGCGGCAGGCTCGAGCGCGTGTTCGAGAACCTGATCGAGAACGCCGTGTCCTTCTCGCCCGATGGCGGCCTGATCGTAGTGTCGGCAGCGCGGGACGGCGACGAGCTGGTCGTGCGGGTCGAGGACGAAGGCCCCGGCGTACCCGAGGAAGCACGCGAGCAGGTGTTCAGCCGCTTCCAGTCGCTCCGCCCCGATGGCGAAGAGTTCGGCAAGCATAGCGGGCTGGGCCTCGCCATCGCCCGGACCATTGTCGAAGGCCATCAGGGCGCGATCTCGGTCGAATCGCGCGAAGACCGCCTGGGCGGGGCGCGTTTCGTCGTGCGCCTTCCTATATCGGACAGAAGATGAGCGAGACGATCCATGCCTCGACCGTGGCGATCGGCGGCTATGCGGTGCTGATCGAAGGACCGTCGGGCGCCGGCAAGTCCGACCTGGCCCTGCGCCTGATCGATCGCGGCGCGGTGTTGGTGAGCGACGATTATACGATATTGGCCAGGGCGGACGATCGGTTGCTCGCCAGCGCACCCGCGACGATTGCCGGACGGATGGAAATCCGCGGCGTGGGAATCATCTCCGTTACCCATGTTGAGCCTGTGCCGGTGGCGCTGCTGATCCGGCTCGGCGCGCAAGTCGAACGCCTGCCGGAACCCGCGCCGCGCTGGTTCGAGGGCGTACTGGTACCGGCGATCGCCCTCGATCCGCGCGAGGCTTCGGCGCCGATCAAGGTGGAACTTGCCTTGAAGCACCTGCTAGAGCGCGCGCCATGAAGCGCGACCCCAAGGATATATTGCTCGTCACCGGCATGTCGGGCGCGGGCAAGTCGACCGTGCTGCGGACGCTCGAGGATCTGGGCTGGGAGGTGGTGGACAATCTGCCGCTGCTCCTGCTCGACCGGCTGCTTGGCGCCCCTTTGCCAGAAGGGGCCGAGCGGTCCTCGCAGCCGCTCGCCCTCGGTATCGGTGCCCGCACCCGCGATTTCGACCCCGATCGGATCGTGAAGCGGATCAAGAAGCTCCGCGAGGAACACGGCCATGACATCGGCACCCTGTTCCTCGATTGCTCTGGTGGCGAGCTCGAGCGGCGCTATTCGGAGACGCGCCGGCGCCATCCGCTCGCGCTCGATCGCCCCGCCTCGGACGGCATCGCGCGCGAGCGCGAGTTGCTCGCGCCGCTGCGGCGCTGGGCCAACCGGCTGATCGATACCACCAACCTCACCGGCAATGAGCTGGCGCAGCAGGTGCGATCGACCTTTTCAGGCGAGGGACTTGGCGAGCCGACGCTGTCGGTGATGTCGTTCGGCTATGCCCGCGGGCTGCCGCGCAACGCCGATCTGGTGTTCGACATGCGCTTCCTGCGCAATCCGCACTGGGTACCGGAGCTTCGTCCCGGAACGGGCCTGGACAAGGATGTCAGCGCTTATGTCGCAGCCGATCCGGCTTATGATATGGCGATGACGCAGATCGAGTCGCTGCTGCTGTTCCTGCTCCCGCGTTATCGGGCCGAGGGGAAATCCTATGTCACAATGGCCTTTGGCTGCACCGGCGGGCGGCACCGTTCCGTGCATGTGGCGGAGCGAGTGGCCGCAAGGTTGCGCGACGAAGGATTTTCGCCCACGGTCGCGCACCGCGATCTTGCTGCAGCGCCGCAAGACTCGCTCGAGGGTGCGGCAGAAAATGCCCAAGGGGACGGTCTTTCAGTGAGTGAAACTGCAATGAAAGAGTCGGGGCAATGATAGGCCTGGTTCTGGTGACGCACGGACGCCTCGCCGAGGAATTCGTGACCGCGATGGAGCATGTCGTCGGCAAGCAGGAACGCATCGCGACGATCGCGATCGGCCCTGACGACGATATGGAGGCGCGCCGCGCCGACATCGCGAAGGCGATCGCCGCGGTCGACAGCGGGCGCGGCGTGATCGTGCTGACCGATCTGTTCGGCGGCACGCCATCCAATCTTGCCATCTCACTGATGGAGCGCGGCCGTATCGAGGTCATCGCGGGCATCAACCTGCCGATGCTGATCCGGCTCGAATCGGCCCGCAAGGCAATGAAGGTGGTCGATGCCGTCGCTGCGGCGCGCGAGGCGGGACGCAAATATATCTCGGTCGCCTCCGAGGTTCTTGGCGAGGCGGCTGCCTGATGCCGGTCAGTCGCACGGTCCTCATCACCAACAAGCGGGGGCTTCACGCCAGGGCAAGCGCCAAGTTCGTCACCCTCGCCTCGACTCAACCCGTCGAAGTCGCGGTGGAGAAGGACGGCGCCGGCAGCGTGACCGGCACCTCGATCATGGGCCTGATGATGCTCGGCGCGGCGATGGGCGATTCGATCGTCATCAGCGCCGAGGGCGACGGTGCCGAACAGGCCGTCGGCGCGCTGTGCCAGCTGGTCGAGGCCAAGTTCGGGGAGGAGTGAGCCTCCCATGCCCCGCGAGATCACCGCTTATTCCAACCCGCTCATCAAGCGCGTGCGCGCGCTTCGCGAGAAAAGGCATCGTCGCGAGGAAGGCCTGTTCCTCGCCGAGGGCCTGCGCATCCTCACCGAAGCGCGCGAGAGCGGCCGCCTGCCCCAATATCTGTTCTTCGCCCGCGACAGCGCCAACCACGCCCTCGTCCGCGCGCTGATCGCCGATGTCGAGGCGGCGGGCGGCGAAGCGATCGAGACGGTGCCCGACATCCTCTCCAAGCTGTCCGGCAAGGACAACCCGCAGGCCGTGGTCGGCGTCTTCGCTGAATTCGCCAGCAGCCTTGAAAAGCTGGACCGCTCGAGCGCGACGATCTGGCTGGTCGCCGAGCGGCTGCGCGATCCCGGCAATCTCGGCACGATCCTGCGCACCGGCGATGCCGTCGGCGCGGGCGGGCTGATCCTGATCGGCGAGTGCGTCGATCCCTTCTCGGTGGAGGCAGTACGCGCGAGCATGGGGGCCCTGTTCACCGTGCCGATCGTCCAGGCCGGCTGGGCCGACTTCGTCCCCTGGCTCCGCGCCGCCCCGGGGCAGCTGGTCGGGCTGAGCCTCGATACCGAGCACGACTATCGCGCCGCCGCCTACACCGCCCCCACCTTCCTGCTGACCGGCAACGAAGCGCAGGGCATGCCGGCCGATTACGCCGCAGAATGCGACCTGCTGGTGAAAATCCCGATGCTCGGCAAGGCAGACAGCCTCAATGCTGCTGTCGCGACGGCGGTTATGGCCTATGAAGTACTCGCACAGACAAAGCCTTCGCGCGGCTGAACGGGTGCGTAACGACCGGTTCAGCCTGGCGTGCCTATCCGGCGGTCGAGGAGACCCGAGATGAAGTTCGCGCTTGCCCTGATCCCCGCCCTGTTGACTGCCGGCGCCGCCGCCGCGCAGCCGCGCGAGGTCCCTTACAAGGCCGTCGGTACGGAGCCCGGCTGGGCACTGACCATCGAGAAGGGTCTGATCCGCTATGTCGGCGACTATGGACGCACTCGTGTGACGACCGCCGCGCCCGTGCCCCGTCCAAGCTTCAACGGTCTGCGCTATGTCACGCCGCGCATCACGATCGACGTCACGCGCGCGCGGTGCAGCGACGGGATGAGCGACCGCGACTATCCCGACAGCGTGACCGTGACGGTAGGCCGCAGGACCGTGCGAGGCTGTGGCGGCGATCCGATCGCCCGCCCGCCCCACGCCGCGGTGATCGAGGGTAATTGGGAGATCCAGGCGATCGAGGGCCGCACGGTCCGCGGCCCCCGCCCGGCGACGATTTCCTTTTCCGGCAATACGATCAGCGGCAACAGCGGGTGCAACAGCTTCCGCGGCTCGTTCCGTTTCGAGCGCGGCTATCTGGTCACCGGCCCGCTGATGTCCACCAAGATGGCGTGCATGGGCCCGGCGATGGTGCAGGAACAGGCGATCATGTACCTGCTCGGCCAGCGGTTGAGCGTGAGCAGCAATCGCGACGGCAAGCTGGTACTGAGCGCCACTGGCTTGCGCACTCTGGTGCTGGTGAAAGCTGGGCCGCGCCTCCACTAACCCTGGCGCCGCACATATCGCCGGAACCTCGAACCTTGCCATATCGTTGAGCCCTGCAATAATTGCAGAGGGGGGCTCGATAAGATAGTGGATCCGGCCGGCCGGAACGGGCCGCTGAACCGGCGCGGGCGCGCCTGATGGGCCTCCCGTCGAACCAGGGTTCGGACGTCTTCATCGGCGCCAGTGAAATGGCGTCGCTGATGCGCGCCAAGGATTGGTCGCAAACCTCGCTCGGGCCGGTCGCCCACTGGCCCGAGGCGTTGCGCGTCGCCGTCCGCATTCTGCTTACCAGCAAGTTCGACATGTGGATCGGCTGGGGTCCCGACGTCGCCTTCCTTTATAATGACGCTTATCGCCCCACGCTCGGCCTGAAGCATCCGCGCGGCCTGGCGACGCCGACATCGGTTCTATGGTCGGAAATATGGTCGGATGTCGGGCCGTTGATCCAATCGGTCTATGAAACCGGCGAGGCCACCTGGAGCCAGGCGCTGCTGCTGTTGCTCGAACGCAGCGGTTATAGCGAGGAGACCTATCACACCTTCTCCTACAGCCCGATCTTCGACGATAGCGGCGCCGTGGGCGGCCTGCTGTGCGCCGTGGTCGAGGAAACCGATCGCATCATCACCGCCCGCCGGCTCGAAACGCTTCGGGCGCTTGCGTCGGACCTGACCGGGATGGACACGATATCGGCGGTAACCAGCGCCACTAGTGCGCGCCTGGCCGGCAACCCGCACGATCTCCCCTTCACGCTCCTCTATCTGTTCGAGGACGACGTCGCGCGGTTGATCGAGCAGACCGGCTTCGGCGCACCGCACGCCGCGGCCCCCACCCGGATCCGGCTCGACGAAATCTCGCCCTGGCCACTTGCCGGGGGCCAGGCGATCGTGTCGCTCGCCGACAGCGAGGCACTCCCGCGCGGCGCCTGGAACAAGCCGCCCGAGCACGCAGTGGTGCTTCCGTTACAACGTAGCGGCAGTGAGTTTCCGGTCGGCGCCCTGGTAGTCGGGCTCAACCCACATCGCCGCGCGGATGCCGACTATCTCGGGTATCTCGACCTTCTCGCCGGTCAGATCTCGTCCGCGCTGGCCAGTGCCGAGGCTTATGAAAGCGAGCGTAGCCGTGCCGCCGCGCTCGCCGAAGCCGGCCGGCTCCGCGAAGCGGCGGCGGAGGCGTTGCGGCAGGTCAATGCACGCCTTGCCTCGGAGGTCGAGGCCCGCACGCACGAACGTGACCGCCTTCGCGCCCTGTTCCAGCGCGCGCCGGGCTTCATGTGCGTGCTGCGTGGCCCCGACCATGTGTTCGAGTTCATGAACGAAGCCTATCTCCAGCTGATCGGCCACCGCCATGTGCTCGACATGCCGGTGCGCGAGGCGCTGCCGGAGATCGGCGGCCAGGGTTTCTTCGACCTGCTCGACCAGGTCTATCGTACGGGCCAGCCTTTTGTCGGGCAGAACATGGCGGTCGACCTGCAGCGGGAGCCGGGCAGTCCACTGGAGAAACGTTTCCTCAATCTCGTCTACCAACCGATCGTCGAAGGCGATGGGACGATCACCGGCATTTTCGCCGAGGGTCATGACGTCACCGATCAGGTCCGCAGCGAAGAAGCCCTGCGCGCGCTCAACGCCGATCTCGAACGTCAGGTGATCGAGCGTACCCAGGCACGCGGCATGACCTGGCATCTCAGTCCCGATCTTCTCGGTGCGCTGAATTCACAGGGTTATTTCGAAACGTCGAACCCGGCGTGGAAGAGCCTGCTCGGCTGGAGCGAGGAGGAGGTCGCAGGCATGTCGATCTTCGAAATGCTTCATCCCGACGATGTCGAACGCACGCGTGGCGGCTTCCAGCTGACTCAGCAGGGCGAGCCGGCGATCCGCTTTCCCAACCGCTATCGCTGCAAGGACGGCGGCTATCGCTGGATTTCCTGGGTCGGCATCCCCGAAGACGGCATGGTCTATTGTAACGGGCGTGACATCACCGAGGAAAAAGCCGCCGAGGCCGAGCGCGACCGGTTATGGACGCTGTCGGAGGACATGCTGGCACGTGCCGACTATCAGGGCGGCATGGTGGCGGTGAACCCCGCCTGGACCAAGGTACTGGGCTGGTCCGAGCAGGAGCTGCTGACCAACCCCTATGCCGATATCATCCACCCCGACAATGTGCCGGCCGTGACCAGCGCGCTGGAGGAAATGGGCCGGACGGGGCAGCCGACCCGGTTCGAGAACCGCATCCTGTCGGCCGACGGCGAGTGGATTCCGATCGGCTGGACGGTGTCGCCGGAGCCGGACGGCGTCCATTTCATCGCCGTTGGACGCGACCTGAGCGAGGACAAGGCTCGCGAACGCGAACTGCAACTGGCGCAGGAGGCCCTTCGCCAATCGCAGAAGATGGAGGCAGTGGGTCAGCTCACCGGCGGTATCGCCCATGATTTCAACAATTTGCTCGCTGGTATTGGCGGCAATCTCGAACTGCTCGAATTGCGCATCGGCCAGGGTCGGTTGGCCGGACTGGAACGGTATATCGGTGGCGCACAGGACGCGACCCGTCGCGCCGCGTCGCTGACTCAGCGCCTCCTCGCCTTCTCCCGCCGCCAGACTCTCGACCCCCGGCCTACTGACGTCAATCGCCTGATCGCCGGTCTCGAGGACCTGATCCGCCGTACCGTCGGCCCCAGCGTCGACGTGGAAGTCGTCGGCGCGGGCGGACTATGGCTGACCCGGGTCGATACCTCCCAGCTCGAGAACGCGCTGCTCAATCTGGCGATCAACGCGCGCGACGCGATGGCGGGCCATGGGCGCATCACGATCGAGACCGCCAACAAATGGCTCGACGATCGCGCCGCGCGCGATCGGGAATTGCCACCCGGCCAATATGTATCGCTGTGCGTGACCGATACCGGATCCGGCATGACGCCGGATATCGTGGCCAAGGCGTTCGACCCGTTCTTCACGACGAAACCGATCGGCCAGGGGACGGGGCTCGGCCTGTCGATGATCCACGGCTTCGTCCGCCAGTCGGGCGGACAGGTGCGGATCTACTCGGAGCCGGGAAAGGGCACGACGATGTGTCTGTATTTCCCGCGTTTCACGGGGGAACTCGGCGCAGGCGACGAAGGCGAGCAGGAATTCGCAGACCAGGGTCATGGCGAAACCGTGCTGGTGATCGACGACGAGGCGATCGTGCGACAGCTCGCGGTCGAGATCCTCGAGGACGCCGGCTATGCCGTCATGGAGGCCGCGGACGGGCCCGCCGGGCTGAAAATCATCCAGTCCGCCGCGCGTATCGACCTGCTGGTCACCGATGTCGGGCTGCCCGGCGGGTTGAACGGCCGCCAGGTCGCGGACGCGGCGCGCATCACGCGGCCGGACCTGAAAATTCTCTTCATCACCGGCTATGCCGAGAATGCGGCCGTCGGAAACGGCCTGCTCGACCCGGGCATGGAAGTGATCACCAAGCCCTTCACTGTCGTCGCGCTGGGCAACAAGGTGCGGGAGATGCTCGACCGGTAGATGCTGCCTCGATTGGTTACTCCGCGGCTTCGTTCAGCGAACCATCGATCAGGATCGGCGTGTCGCCATAGCGCGCCAGTGCTTCGACCGGTTCGACACCTTCGATCTCACGCGCGCCGGGCTCGATATTGAGGTCGCGCAGCTTGCGGGCGGTCACCAGAGTCCGGCTTTCGAAGCTGCTGACGAAAACATTGTAGTTGTTCACCGCTGACGTCAGTCCGCCACCCACCTTGCGCAGATCGCCCGCTGCCTTGGCCAGCCGATCATACAGCTCCTTGCCCAGTTCGCCGATCTGGCGCGCTTCCTTGGCGAGTCGTTCCTGCCGCCACACGGCGGAGACAGTGCGCGCGATCGCGATCAGGTTGGTCGGTGTGGCCAGCAGCACGCGCTTCTCGAAAGCGAAATCCCACAAGGTCGGATCATGTTCGAGCGCGGCGGAGAGGAAATGCTCACCCGGCACGAACATGATCACATAATCGGGCGCATCGGCGAACTGGCTCCAATAGGCCTTGTTGCCCAGGCCGTTGACGTGCGCGCGCATCGAGGCAGCATGCGCCGCCAGGCCGATCGTCCGCTGCGCCTCGTCGACCGAGCCGAACGCATCCTGATAGGCGTTGAGCGAGACTTTGGCGTCGATCACCAGCGATCGCCCGCCCGGCACCTTGATAATGGCATCCGGGCGAAGCCGCCCACCCTCGTCGCCGCCGGAAATGCTGACTTCAGTCTGGAAATCGGTATGTTCGGATAACCCACAGGTTTCCAACACATTCTTGAGCTGCTGCTCACCCCAGCGGCCGCGCGATTTCGGCGCGTTGCGCAGCGAGTTGACCAGCTTGGCCGCTTCGCTGCTGACCTTCTCCTGCCCGACGCGCAGGCCCTCTAGCTGGCCCTTGAGCTGGTCGAACGCGCCCTTGCGCTCATTCTCCACCTTGGTGACGGTTTCCTCATATTTCAGCAGGCGGTCGCTGACGGGCTGGAGCATCGATTTGAGGTTCTGGCCGGCCGTCTCCTCGGATTGCTTGAAGCGGGCCTCGGCCCGTTCGAGGAACTGCCTCTGCGCGTCGTTGAGCAGCTTTGCGGCGGTCTCGTTGAAATGACCCGTCATCGCCTCGCGCGAGTTCTTGAATTCAGCGAGCCGCGCTTCGAACGCCTCGGCATGAGCGCGAAGCGTGGCGTTCTCGGTACGGAAACCGTCCCGCTCCTCGCGGGTGATGTCGAGCTGGTCGCGAAGCTGCGCCGCCGTGCGAGCCCGTTCTTCCGCCCCCGCCAGGTCGATGATCGCGCGCTTGAACTCCTCGGTACGCGCGTCGAGTTCGGCCCGGATCTCGGCCACGCCGCGCTTGCCCAGCCACCAGCCGATGGCCAACGCCCCCAGGATGGCAAAAACGATAATGACGAGGGTAATCGGGTCCAACTTCTGCTCCTCCGGAACGAAGCGCGAACTTACCGCCCCGGGGCCGCGTTAACAAGTGCCGCGGGTTTCGGTTGGCCGCGCCGATCATGGCTGAGTCGTCGCAAAATAGGATCATGCCGAGCTTGCGGCCGGCCGGCCGTTCGCTACGACTGCGCGCCATGCTGACCGACATCGCCATCTCGCGCGCCGCCACCCTGAAACCCATCAACGACATCGCCGCCCGGCTCGCCATCCCGCCCGAGGCGGTCGAGCCCTATGGGCATTTCAAGGCGAAGATCGATCTGGCGCGCGTTCCGGCGACCGGACAGGTCGGCAAGCTGATCCTGGTCACCGCGATCAGCCCAACGCCGGCCGGCGAAGGCAAGTCGACCACTTCGGTCGGCCTCGCCGACGGCCTCAACCGCATCGGCCGCAAGACGGTGCTGTGCCTGCGCGAGCCATCGCTCGGCCCCTGTTTCGGCACCAAGGGCGGCGCGACCGGCGGCGGCTACGCTCAGGTAGGGCCGATGGAGGACATSAACCTCCATTTCACCGGCGATTTCCAYGCCATCACCASCGCGCACAACCTCCTSKCGGCGMTGATCGACAACCATGTCCATTGGGGGAATGCGCTCGACATCGACGTTCGCCGCATCGTGTGGCGTCGCGTGCTCGACATGAACGACCGGGCGCTGCGCGACATCGCCCAGTCCCTGGGCGGCCCGGCCAATGGGTATCCGCGCGAATCCGGCTTCGACATCACCGTCGCGTCGGAAGTGATGGCCATCCTGTGCCTGGCGAGCGGGCTGGAGGACCTTGAGGACCGGCTCGGCCGGATCGTTGTCGCCTATACACGCGACAAGCGCCCGGTGACGGCGCGCGACCTCAAGGCGGACGGCGCGATGGCGGTGCTGCTCGCCCAGGCGATCAAGCCCAACCTGGTGCAAACGCTGGAGGGCAATCCCGCCTTCGTCCATGGCGGACCCTTCGCCAATATCGCGCATGGCTGCAACTCGGTGATCGCCACGCGCGCGGCACTCGGGCTCGGCGACTATGTCGTGACCGAGGCCGGCTTTGGCGCCGATCTGGGCGCGGAGAAGTTCTTCGACATCAAATGCCGGCAATCGGGCCTGAAACCCGCCGCCGCGGTGATCGTCGCGACGGTGCGGGCGCTGAAGATGAATGGTGGCGTGGCCAAGGCCGATCTCGCCACACCTGATGTCGAGGCAGTGCGGCGCGGCGGCGTCAACCTGGCGCGACATATCGAGAATGTGCGGCAGTTCGGTGTTCCGGCGGTCGTCGCGATCAACTTCTTCGGGACGGACACCGAGGCCGAGATCGACGTGATCCGCGATATCGCGGCCAGCCACGGGTCCGAGGCGGTCCTGTGCACGCACTGGACGGACGGCGGTGCCGGTGCGGAAGCATTGGCCGCCAGGGTCGCCGATCTGTGCGACCATGCCACGCCGCAATTCGCGCCGATCTATGACGACGATCTGTCGCTGTTCGAGAAGATCAACACCGTCGCGACGCGCATCTACCGCGCCGAGGAAGCGATCGCCGATCCGAGTGTCCGCGCGCAGCTCAAGCGCTGGGAGGATGCCGGGTTCGGCCATCTGCCGGTGTGCATGGCCAAGACTCAGTACAGCTTCTCGACCGATCCCGCGAAGCTGGGGGCGCCGACCGGCCATGTCGTGCCGGTACGCGAAGTGCGTCTGGCGGCCGGCGCGGGCTTCGTGGTGGCGATTTGCGGGGAGATCATGACGATGCCCGGCCTGCCGCGCGTGCCGGCAGCCGAATCGATCCGGTTCGGGGTCGATGGGGAGATCGAGGGCCTGTTCTAACGACAGGCCCGGCGAGTAAGATCAGGCCGCCTTGCGGGCCTTGGCGAGCTTCTTCAGCACCATGTCGCGCTTCAGGCGGGAGATGTGGTCAATGAACAGCACGCCGTTCAGATGGTCGATCTCATGCTGGATGCAGGTCGAGAGCAACCCATCGAAATCATCCTCATGGACGGTCCCATCGAGGTCCAGCCATTTCACCCGGCACCGCGTCGGGCGCTCGACCTCGGCATATTGCTCCGGGATCGACAGACAGCCTTCGTTGTAGATCGACGTCTCCTCGCTGACCGAGACCAGCTCCGGGTTGATATAGACCAGAGGCGTGCGCACGGGCTTGGCGTCTTCCGCGTCGCTTTCGGGTTCCTGCAAGTCGATCACGACGATGCGCTGCTCGATGCCGACCTGAGTCGCGGCAAGGCCGATGCCCCGTGCGTCATACATGGTGTCGAACATGTCGGAGACGATCGTGCGGACAGCGTCGTCGATCGTGTCGACCGGCTTGGCAACGGCGCGCAGGCCCGGATGCGGGACTTCGAGGATTTCCAGAACAGACATGCAGGCGAGCTAGGAAAGCGCGGGCCCGCCGTCAAGCGACAGGTCGACGAGCCCGCAGTGCCTGGGCCAGCGTGCCCTCGTCGAGATAGTCCAGCTCGCCGCCGACCGGCAGGCCGTGCGCGAGCTGCGTGACGCGGATCGGGAAGCGCTCGATCCGTTCGGCGATGTAATGCGCCGTGGTCTGGCCCTCCAGGGTGGCGTTCATCGCCAGCACGACCTCGTCGATGCCGCCGGCCTCGATACGGCGGACCAGCGAATCGATGCTCAGATCCTCCGGGCGAACCCCTTCCAGCGCCGACAGCCGTCCGCCAAGAACATGAAACCGCCCCGGGAACAGCCGCGAGCGGTCGAGTGCCCAGAGATCGGCCACTTCCTCCACGACGCAGAGCGACCGCGCATCGCGGCGCGGGTCGGCGCAGACCCCGCAGGGATCAATCGTATCGATATTACCGCAAATCGAACAGGTTGAGAGCCTTTCCTCAACCGCGGTGAGGGCAGACAGCAATGGACCGAGCGCGACCTCGCGCTTCTTGAGCAGGTGAAGCACCGCGCGCCGCGCCGATCGCGGCCCGAGACCGGGCAACCGGGCCAGCGCTTGAGTGAGGGCTTCGATCTCGGGAGATGCCATGGAGAACAGATAGGGGGTTGCGTGCCCCTCTGCCAAGCGGCCAGAGCGTAACCATGCGGATCGTCTTCATGGGAACGCCCGAATTCTCGGTGCCAGTGCTTCAGGCGCTGGTGGATGCAGGCCATGACGTCGTCGCGGCGTACAGCCAGCCACCGCGCCGTGCCGGGCGCGGCAAGGCGCTGACGCCCTCCCCCGTCCAGGCGCGTGCCGAGGCGCTCGGCATCGCCGTGCGAACGCCGGTGTCGCTCCGCGATCCTGACGCCCAGGCCGAATTCGCGTCGTTCGGGGCAGATGTGGCGGTGGTGGCGGCGTACGGCCTCATCCTGCCGCGCGCGGTGCTCGAAGCGCCATCGCTGGGCTGCCTCAACGTCCATGCCTCGCTCCTGCCCCGCTGGCGCGGTGCCGCGCCGATTCAGCGCGCGATCCTCGCCGGCGATGCCGAGACCGGTGTCGGCATCATGCAGATGGAAGCCGGGCTCGATACCGGGCCGGTGCGGCTCGAGGGGAGGACGCCGATTGACGGCAAGACCGCCGGCGCCCTGACCGACGAACTGAGCGCGATGGGGGCAATGTTGATGGTCGAGGTGCTCGGCAACCTGACCGCTTATCCTTCGGTGCCGCAACCCGAGCAGGGCGTGACTTACGCCCCCAAGATCGACAAGGCCGAGGCACGGATCGACTTCTCCCGGAGCGCGGCCGACGTCGAGCGGCAGGTTCGGGCGTTCAACCCAGTCCCAGGCGCCTTTTTCGAGCTCGGCGCGGAGCGAATCCGGGTACTTGCCGCCGATGTGCTGCCCGATCGCGGCACGGAGGGTCGGGTTCTCGACGAGCGACTGGCCATTGCCTGCAACGACGGCGCAATCCGTCCGACGCTGCTGCAACGCGCGGGACGCGGCGTCATGACGTCATCGGAGCTGCTCCGCGGTTTCACGATACCACCCGGAACCCAACTCTCATGACGCGCTTTGCGCTGACCGTGGAATATGACGGCCGACCTTTCATGGGCTGGCAGCGCCAGGCGCACGGGCCGAGCGTGCAGGAAGCAATCGAGGCGGCCGCGCTGCAGATCACCGGCGAGGCCGTAGCGGTCCATGCCGCCGGGCGTACCGATGCCGGTGTCCATGCGACCGGCATGCGCGCGCATGTCGATATCGAACGGACGATCACGCCGTTCCGCCTGATGGAAGCGCTAAACGCCGTCGTGCGCCCAGCACCGGTCGCGGTCCTGGCGTGCGAGATCGTACCGGACGAATGGCATGCCCGTTTTTCCTGCCTGGCGCGTCATTATGAATATCGCATCGTCACTCGGCGCGCGCCGCTGACCTTCGAGAACGGACTGGCCTGGCGCGTTCCGACACCGCTCGATGCGGGCGCCATGGCAGAGGGTGCCGCGCGCCTTGTCGGCCGGCACGACTTCACCACCTTCCGCTCGGCACATTGCCAGGCGGACAGCCCGTTACGGACGCTGGATCGGTTGGACGTGGTGGCCAGTGGCGACCGGATCAGCGTGTTCGCTTCGGCCCGTTCGTTCCTGCATCATCAGGTAAGGTCGATGGTTGGCTGCCTCGGGCTGGTCGGGCAGGGAAAATGGTCGCCCGACGACATGCAGGCAGCTCTTGAGGCGCGGGACAGGTCGCAACTCGGTCTCAACGCGCCTCCCGATGGACTATATTTCCTGCGGGCGGACTATCCCTAGCGGCTGAACTTTGCCGCCAGTTCCACATGCGTCGACCAGCGGAACTGCCCAACCGGCTGAATCCATTCCAGCGTATATCCACCCTTGCACAATATCTCCGCGTCGCGCGCGAAGCTGCTGGGATTGCACGAAACATAGGCAATGACTGGCGTCTTCGCCTCGGCCAGTTGCACCACCTGCTCGCGCGCGCCTGCCCGGGGCGGATCGAGTATGATCGCGTCGAACCGGTCGCACTCCGCCGTCGTCAACGGCCGGCGGAACAGGTCGCGATGATCGGCAAACAGTTGCCGCCCGGCGCGAGCGCCCGCCCCCTTGAGTGACAGGATGGCGTCACGCGCCGCCTCCGCCGCATAGACGCGCGCCGATAGCGCCAGCGCGAACGTGCCGAGGCCGGAGAAGAGATCGGCCACCGTCCCCGCTCGCCCGATCGCCTCGCGCACCGCGGCGACCAGCGACGCCTCCCCCTCCCGCGTCGCTTGCAGGAAGGAATTGTGCGGCATCGGCACGGGCACACCCGCCAGCGTGATGGTGACCGGCTCCGGCTCCCACCGCGTCTCCGGGCCCAAGCCATTGTCGATCGACAGCCGCGCGACGCCGTGGCGTTGGCAAAACGCCGTGATCGCCTCGGCCGCTTCCAGCCCTTCCGCTTCGATGCCCTCGATCAGCAGGTCGATGCCCTGATCCGCTTCGGTGAGATGCAGCCGGGCGCGCCGATTGGCCTTGAGGAAGCGCCCGAGCAGCCCGCGCAACGGCGCCACCAGCGCGAACAAGGTTGGCGTCAGGATCCAGCACTCCTGGAGATCGACCAGTGCATGGCTCGATCCTTCGCTGAAGCCGATCCGGACACGCCCGGCCTTGGCCTCGGCCTGTAGCGCCGCGCGGCGCCGGGTGTGGGGCGGCGACAGTGCGGCGGGCCGGATATCGCCGGCCAGACCCTGCGCCTCGAGCGCCCCGGCGATGCGATCGCCGATAAAGCGCGCATAGCTCTCATCGTCGAGATGCTGGAGCTGGCAGCCGCCACAGGTCGGAAAATGGCGGCATGGCGGGACCTGATGATGCGGGCCGGGGACAACCTGCCCCTCCGCCGTCAACATGTCGCCGGGCGCCGCCAGCGCCGCATGCCGACCATTGGCGGTGATGCCGTCGCCCCGCGCGGCGACCCGGACGATCGTGTCGCTCACAACGTGGCCCGAGCGGCGCTGAGGGCCTCAGCCAGATCGTCAGCGATAAAGGCGGCGCCCAGCCTTGCGGCAGCCGCGCCGTGAAGCCAGACGCCGGCTCCGGCCGCATCGATCGCCGAGCCGGGCCGCGCCGCCAGCATCGCACCGATGGCGCCGGCCAGCACGTCGCCGGTTCCGGCGGTTGAAAGCCATCGGCTCGCGCCTTGGGCAACCCGAACCTGACCGTCGGGCGCAGCGATGACGGTGTCGGCCCCCTTGAAGACGATGATCGCACCGATACTCGCCACCGCCGCGCGGGCACGGTCGATCTTGCTGCCGTCATCCTTGCCGAACAACGCATCGAATTCGCCCGCATGCGGTGTCAGCACGACCGGGGCGGCATGGGCGCGAAGCCTTGCCAAGCGGTGCTCGTCGAGAAGGTGGAGCGCGTCCCCGTCGATGACGAGGGGGCGGGACGACGCCAGCGCCAGATCCAGCCGCGTTCCGGCGACCGCGCCCCTCCCCAAGCCGACCCCGATCACCACCGCCCCGATGCGCGTGTCGTTCAGTGCCTCCGCCGCGAACCGCCTGCGAACGATCGCATGCGGGTCTCCGGCAGTGCCGTCGGCTAGCAACAGGACATAGCCTGCCCCTGCCCGCATCGCCGCCAGAGCCGCGAGTTCGGCCGCGCCCGGCATCTCCCCGCCGATGATGGCAACCATGCCGCGTGTATATTTGTGGGAGTCCGGTCCCGGCGCGGGCAGGCGCGGCTCGCCGAGGATTGCGGCGTTGCTCGATACCGTCACGCCGATGTCGAGGACGCGAACGGTGCCGCAATGGCCCGCCGCGGGATAGAGCAGATGCGAAGGCTTGGCCGCACCGAGCGCCAGCGTCAGGTCGAACGCCGGAATCCGGTTCAGCACGGCCCCGTCATCGGTCGCGACGCCGCTCGGCAAGTCAACCGCGATCGCCAGCCTTGCCCGGTTGCGCAATCGGACAAGATCGGCGACGATCGCCTCGTCGAGCGCGCGAGACAGGCCGGTTCCGAACAGCGCATCCACGAGGATCGGCGCTGGCGCGGCCCTATCTAGCGTCTCGACCTCCCCGTTCCACCGCGCACGGGCGTGTTTCGCGGCATCGGTGCGGGGCTCAGCGCTGGCCGCGACACGGACCGGCACACCGGCTTCATGCAGGGCGGCTGCGGCGACATAGCCGTCTCCGCCGTTATTCCCCGGCCCGCACAGGACAAGCACATCGTTGCCCGAGCCCAAGCGCCGGACCATCTCCGCGACCTCGCGGCCGGCGCGATCCATCAGGCCCTGCACCGTGGCTCCACGGACGATCGCCGCTTCCTCCGCGGCCCGCATTTCTGCGGCTGTCAGCAGGGGCTTGCCGGCAAGCGACGTCATGGCATCTCGTTCGACGGCCCGCGCAGGGCCCCAAGCACCGCTCCGCTAGATATCCGCATAGACATGGGTTTCGGCGCTCGCTCCAGGATGCGTGACCGCGCCCTTATAGGCAGGGCCGACCGTGGCCGCATAGCGCCAGAGCGCGCCGGATTGATAGTCATGCGCGCGCGGCACCCATTTGGCACGGCGCTCGGCGAGCACATCCTCGGCTACATCAAGGTCGATCGTGCCGGCTTCTGCGTCGATGCTGATGATGTCGCCATTCTCGACCAGAGCGATCGGGCCGCCATCGGCCGCCTCGGGTCCGACATGGCCGATGCAGAACCCGCGGGTTGCGCCGGAGAAGCGCCCGTCAGTGATCAGCGCCACCTTCTCGCCCATGCCGAGGCCGTACAGCGCAGCGGTGGTGGACAACATCTCGCGCATGCCGGGGCCGCCCTTGGGACCTTCATAGCGGATGACGACGACTTCGCCTTCGTTGATCTCCCGCGCCTCGACCGCGGCGAAGGTATCCTCCTCGCAGTCGAACACCCGCGCCGGGCCGCTGAACTGCAGCCGGTGCATGCCGGCGACCTTCACGATCGCGCCATTGGGCGCGAGGCTGCCGCGCAGGCCGACGACACCGCCAGTCGGGCTGATCGGCGCCTTCACATCGTAGATGACCTTCTGGTCCGGGTTCCACGTCACCTGATCGATATTCTCTCCCAGCGTCTTGCCGGTGACCGTCAGGCAATCGCCGAACAACAGGCCATTGGCGAGCATCGTCTTCATCAGCATGTAGACGCCGCCTGCCTCGTACATGTCTTTGGCGACATACTTCCCGCCAGGCTTCAGGTCAGCGATGTAGGGCGTTGATTTGAATATCTCCGCGACGTCGAACAGGTCGAAATCGATGCCTGCTTCGCTGGCCATGGCGGGCAGATGCAGCGCGCCGTTGGTCGAGCCCCCCGTCGCCGCCACGATGCGCGCCGCGTTGATGAACGCCTCGCGCGTGCAGATGTCGCGCGGGCGGATATTGGCGGCGAGCAGTTCCATCACCTGCGCGCCTGCCGCGACGGCGATCTGCTCGCGCGTCGTGTAGGGCGCCGGCACCATGTTCGAATTGGGCAGCGACAGGCCGATCGCCTCGCCGACGCACGCCATGGTGTTGGCGGTGTACTGGCCGCCACAGGCACCGTGGCCCGGGCACGCGACCTTTTCCAGCTCGGTCAGGTCCTTGAGCGGGCAATTGCCGGCGGCGTGCTGGCCGACTGCCTCGAACACGTCGACCACGGTGACGTCACGGTCGTGATAGCGGCCGGGCAGGATCGACCCGCCATAGACGAAGATGCTGGGCACGTTGAGGCGGAGCATCGCCATCATCATGCCCGGCAGCGACTTGTCGCAGCCGGCAAAGCCGACCAGCGCGTCGTAGCAATGGCCGCGCACGCTGAGCTCGACCGAGTCGGCGATCACTTCGCGGCTGACCAGCGAGGACTTCATGCCCTGATGACCCATCGCGATACCGTCGGTAACGGTGATGGTGTTGAAGCGCCGCGGCATGCCGCCGCCCTGAATCACGCCGGCACGTGCCGCATCGGCCTGCGCATCAAGCGTGGTATTGCACGGCGCGCTGTCGTTGCCGGCGCTGGCGAGCGCCACGAACGGCTTGGCGATATCCTCCTCGGATATGCCCATCGCATAATAATAGCTGCGGTGCGGGGCGCGCTCGGGGCCGACCGAGACGTGCCGGCTCGGGAGCTTGGATTTGTCGAACTGGTGAGTCATGCGGCGCCTATGTCGCCAGAGGGGCCTTTCGCGCAAGACTATTGCTGATTTTTATCAGAATAGGCCCGAGAATGTCGGTCCAGCGCGCCAAACCCGCTGCATCGCGGATCAGATCGTTGCGGATTTCGATGGCGAGACTCGGGATACCATTGGCCTCACCATGCCGGTTGAGCGTCGCATTGAGCACCCGGCCGGAATAGGGCTCGTTGTCGCCAGTCTCGATTCCTTCGGCCTGCAACATCGCCACGGCGAGGTCGGCGGCGCGGCGATCACGATTGTACAGGATGCCGGCATGCCAGGGCCGAGCCCCTCCCCCGCCACTTTCCAGCTCGGGCGTGAAGCTGTGGATCGAGGCGAGCAAGGTCGGCCGCTGCGCCTTGATCAGCGCCGCCAGCGCACGGTGATAAGGTGCGTGGAAGCGCACGATCCGATCCGACCGGTCTGCATCGATATTGCCCGGGATCGCATGGCCGTCGCTCGTGGCCGGGATCAACGAAGGATGATCGGGCTGGCGATGGAGATCGATCACCAGCCGTGAGACCGTCGCGAGGATCGCAGGCGCCCCCAGCCGCGCGGCCAGCGCCTCGGTCAACGGCCCCGCCCCGATATCGATCGCGATATGCTTGTCGAACAGAGCGGTACCAATGCCGAGGTCGACGCCCGCCGGCACCGCATTCGAGGCATGATCGCAGATCAGCAGGATGCCGCCGGATGCGCCGGGCCGGATGATCGGCGCGCTCATATCACGCGAGCGTCGATTCGAGGCACCACCAGCCGGGACGCATGGCGCGGATGGCGCGCGCCGCGGTGGCGCGGTCCTCGGGCCGGTCATACAGGGCAAAGCAGGTGGCGCCCGAACCGGACATCCGCACAAGCCGCGTGCCGTCGCTGTCGAGCAGCAGCGCCAGCGCCTCGCCGATCGCCGGCGCGATCTTGCGAGCGGGTGCTTCGAGGTCGTTGCGGCCAAGCAAGGCGCGGCCGAGCAGGGCCCCCTCGCCGATCGGCCCGCGGTCCCGCCCATCCCAGGCAGCAAAGACTGGCCCGGTCGAGACCGCGACGCCCGGATTGACCAGCAGCACCGGCATGCCGGTCAGGCCGTCCACGGGCTCGAGCTGTTCGCCCCTGCCCCGCCCCAGCGCGCTGCGGCCGAGCAGGCAGGCGGGCACGTCCGACCCGAGCCGGTCAGCAATGTCGAACAGACGCGGATCGTCGAGCGCCACGCCGTCCCGCCGCGCCAGTGCCCGCAACGCCGCGGCAGCATCCGCCGATCCGCCGCCGATGCCGGATGCCACCGGCAAGCGCTTCACCAGGGTGAATGCCCCTTCGGCCGGAGCGGAAAAGGCCGTGGCATAGGTATAGGCCGCGCGCGTGACGAGATTGTCGCCTTCGCCCGCCAGCGCGCCGGCAAAGGGACCTTCCACGGCGAAGGACGGCGGTCCCTCGGCAAGCCGAACCTCGTCGCCGTCCTGCAGAAAGGCGAACAGGGTCTCGATCTCATGATAGCCGTCGTCGCGCCGCGCGCGGACGTGCAGCGCCAGATTGATCTTGGCCGGAGCCTGTTCGACGATCACGGTTTTGCGCGAAGCCCGTTGGCGATCTTGGCGGCGATCCGCGGCCCGTCCTCGGCATCCGCGACGATCGCAGCCGCCTGCCACGCGTAGCGCGCCTCGTAACGGCGCCCGAGCGACCAATAGGCGTCACCGAGATGCTCGTTGATCGTCACATTGGCCGGCTGTCCGCGCGCGGCCAGTTCCAGCATCGGCAGCGCCTTGCGCGTGTCACCGCGCCGGAAATAGGCCCAGGCGAGCGAATCGATGATCGATGCGTCGCCCGGCTGGAGCGCATTCGCCTTTTCCAGCAGCGCGATCGAGGCAGCGGGTTCCTCGCCATGCTCGAGCCGGGCATAGCCCAGATAATTGAGCGCGACCGCCTCGTCGGGCGCCATGTCGACCGCGCGCTCCAGTGCCTTGCGCGCCTCGGGCCAGCGGCCGGCCTGATCCAGCGCGCCGCCAAGTTGCAGGAACAGAGTCCAGGACGGCGCGTCTCCGGAGCGCTTGATCGCGAGCGAATAAGCGCGTGCCGCGTCGTCGAAACGCCCGGCGCTGGTCAGGAGATCGCCGACCCGCGCCGCGTCCATGCTGGTGGCATCCTTGCGACCGGACAGGATCGTCGCCGCGGCCAGCGCGCCGGCGCCCTCGCCCGCGCCGCTCAGCACCGCCACGCGCTCCTGAAGCCCCGCTTCATGAAACGGACTGGACGGCTCGACCTGCGCGAGCAGGGTCAGCGCCCGATCGCTCGCCCCGCCCCGTGCCAGCGCCTGGGCGAGGAGGATGCGCGCCCGGTCATTCGCCGGATCGAGCCGAAGCGACGCCCGTGCCAGCGCCGTGACGATCGGAGACGGCTCGCCCTCCGACAGATCGGCGGCAAGCCGCGCAAACAGCCGCGAGGCACCGAAGGCGCTCGACGGCGGCACGCCATCCCCGATCGTCCGGCGAAGCGCGACCACCGCGCTGTCGCTGCCGGTGAGCAGCGCCCTGGCGATATCGGCCCGCCCCTTGGCCGCGAACAGTTCAGCAGCATTGATCCGCAGGTCGAGGCTGCCTTGATCGGCACCGAGCAGCGCCTGAAGGGCAAGGGCGCCTTCATCGACCTTGCCGGTCGCGATCAACAGCAGCGCGCGGTTTTCCGCAGTGTAGCGACGCGCGACCGCATTTGCCTTGCCTTCGCTGAGCTTGGCGACGGGATCGCCGCCGGCGTCGAACGCTGCCCAGGCACCGAGCAGGTTCGCCACGAAATCGAACGGCCCCGCGCCGATCCGCGTCAGGATCGAGGCGGCAGCCGCCTTGTCCCCCGCGCGCACCGCCCCGGCATAGCTGAACAGGATTGCGTCCGGCGGTGCTGCGCGCGCCGCATCCAGGGTCACGATCGCACGGTCGGCCAAGGCATCGTCGCCGGCCTCCATCGCCTCCCGATAAGCCCGGCGCGCGATGGCTAGATTGCCCGGCGCGCCGGACAGCGCAGTGGCATAGCCCGCCGCGGCCTGCTCCACCCGGCCGTCGCCATCGGCGGCGCGGGCGCGGGCGTAGGCGGCCAGATCGTCCGCACCGCGGTCAGCCCAGGCGGGCGTCGCGACGGTCAGCGCCAGCAGCGTCAGGCCCAGTCGATCACATGTTCGGATAATTCGGTCCTCCGCCGCCTTCCGGCACCACCCAGTTGATGTTCTGGGTGGGATCCTTGATGTCGCACGTCTTGCAGTGGACGCAATTCTGCGCGTTGATGACGAACTTCGGATCGCCGCTTTCCTCGCCCACGATCTCGTAAACGCCCGCGGGGCAATAACGCTGCGCCGGCTCGTCGTACATCGGCAGATCATAGGCGACCGGGATGGTCGGGTCCTTGAGCGTCAGATGGACCGGCTGGTCCTCCTCATGATTGGTGTTCGACAGGAACACCGAGGAAAGCCGGTCGAAGGTCAGCACGCCGTCGGGCTTGGGATAATCGATTTTCTTGACCTGGTCCTTGCGCCACAGGCTCTCGTTGTCCGGGTGATGCTTGAGCGTGAACGGCATCTTGATGCCGAAATTCTCCAGCCACATGGTGATGCCCGACAGGCCCGATCCGAGGAAATCGCCGAAGGTCTTTACCAGCGGCACCACGTTGCGGACGATCGAGAGCTCCTTCTTCACCCAGCTCTGCTCGAACGCCTCGGGATAGGCGGTCAGTTCGTCGCTCGTCCGCCCGGCCTGGATCGCGTCATAGGCCGCGTCCGCCGCCATGATGCCGCTCTTCACCGCGGTGTGGCTGCCCTTAATGCGGGGCACATTGAGGAAACCGGCCGAATCCCCGATCAGCGCCCCGCCCGGGAAGACCAGCTTCGGCACCGACTGAAGGCCGCCGTCGCTGATCGCCCGCGCGCCATAGGAGACCCGCTTGCCGCCCTCCAGCATCGACGCGATCGCGGGATGAGTCTTCCAGCGCTGCATCTCCTGGAACGGCGAGACATAGGGGTTGGTATAGTTGAGCCAGGTGACGAAGCCGATTGCGACCTGCCCGTTCGCCTGGTGATAGAAAAAGCCGCCGCCGCTCGTGCCGTCGGACAGCGGCCAGCCCTGGGTGTGGATGACGCGGCCGGGAACATGATGCTCCGGCTTGATGTCCCACAATTCCTTGATGCCGAGACCATAGACCTGCGGCTGCGCGTCCTTCGCCAGGTCGAAGGTGCGGATCAGTTCCTTGCTCAGATGCCCGCGCACGCCCTCGCCGAGGAAGGTGTACTTGGCGTGGAGCTCGAGGCCTGGCGTATAATCGGGTTTGTGCGTGCCGTCGCGCGCCACGCCCATGTCGCCGGTCGCGACGCCCTTGACCGACCCATCCTCATTGAACAGCACCTCGGCCGCGGCGAAGCCAGGAAAGATCTCGACGCCGAGTTCTTCCGCCTGGCCGGCCAGCCAGCGGCACAGATTGCCGAGCGACCCGGTATAGGTGCCCTTGTTGTGCATGAAAGGCGGGGTGAGAAGATGCGGCAGGCCGAACTTCTTCTTTTTCGTCAGGATCCAGTGCTGGTTGTCGGTGACCGGCACCTCGGCCAGCGGACAGCCCTTGTCGCGCCAGTCGGGGATCAGTTCGTCGAGCCCCTTGGGATCGACCACCGCGCCGGACAGGATATGCGCGCCGACCTCCGAGCCTTTTTCGAGCACGCAGACCGAGATTTCGCCGCCCTTTTCGGCCGCCAGCTGCTTCAGCCGGATCGCGGCGGACAGGCCAGCAGGCCCGGCGCCGACGATCACGACGTCATAGGGCATGGACTCGCGTTCGCTCATTATCGTCTCCAATAGGGACGAAGTGCGCGCTCTCGTCGCGCCACAGCAACGTCCTGTCCATTCAGCGGTGCCAGCGAATTGACCGCGTCGTCAACACTCGACTCTATAGGAACATCATGGGGGCGGACCAAAATATCGATTGGCGAACGGCAGCAGCAAGCGCGCTGGATTGGTGGCGCAACGCCGGCGTCGATGCGTCGATCGACGAGGCGCCGCGCGACTGGCTGGCTCCAGTCGAAGCGCCCAAGCCGGTCCGGCACGCGCAGGCCGTAGCGGAACCGGCGGTCGCGCTGCCGATGCCCGGCACGCTGGCCGCGTTCGAGGCCTGGCGGATCGGGCCGGACGCGCCGGAGGCCGGCTGGCCCGGCCAGCCGATCGCGGCGCAAGGCTCTTCCGCATCCGATATCATGGTGCTGATCGACGTGCCCGAACGCGAGGATGCCGAATCGGGTCAATTGATGAGCGGCCCGGCCGGCCGCCTGTTCGACCGAATGCTCGCCGCGATCGGCCGGGACCGGGCTTCGATCTATCTCGTGCCGGTCTGCGCGACGCGACCGGTTGCCGGGCGTATCGCCCCCGAAATCGAAGAGCGGCTGAACGACGTCGCGCGCCATCATGTCATGCTCGCGAGCCCCAAACGGCTTTTGCTGCTCGGCAATGCGCCGAGCCGCGCGCTGCTCGGCGCTGACATGATGGGGATGCGCGGCACGGTGCACAGGGTTGACCTTCACGGCGATGACGCTGCTGCGCCGCAGGCGGTGGCGAGTTTTCATCCCCGCTTCCTGATCGAGCGACCGGCCGCCAAGGCCGAAGCTTGGAAAGATTTGCAGATGCTGACCAGGGATCTGGAAAAATGACCGCAAAATTCATCCTGGCCTGCGCGATCGCGCTGGCGCCGCTCGGCGTGGTGCACGCCGCCGATGTGGAGCGTACCGGTCCCATCGCTGTTCGTGCCGTGCCCGACCAGCTCGATGCCGAGCAGCGCGCCGGCTACCGCGCCGTGTTCAAGAGCATTCGCGACCAGAAATGGCTCGACGCCCAGATCCAGCTCGATTCGATGAAGCCCGGCCCGCTTCACGCCATCGCCCGCGCCGAGCTGCTTACCGCCAAGGGCTCGCCCAAGGCCGATCTCGATCCGCTGGTGAAGCTGCTGAGCGAGGCCCCGGAGCTTCCCCAGGCGCAGCAGATCGCCGTGCTGGCGAGTTCGCGCGGGGCCGTCGGACTTCCGCCCCTGCCCGAAGCGCGCAGGCTCACCTGGATCGACGGTGCCCCTGCCCGTCTGCGCGCCAAGAGCATCAAGAGCGACATGGTCGCGGCCGAGCTCGCCATCCGCATGCAGCCCTTCGTGAAGGCCGATGACGGCGTTTCGGCCCAGGCGCTGCTCGAATCGATGAGCAGCCTGTCTCCCGACGCGCTGACCGAGTGGCAGCAAAAGGTCGCCTGGATGTATTTCCTGGCGGGCGACGACAACAACGCCCGCACCATGGCGACCAGGGCGTCGGCGGGGACCGGCGACTGGTCGGTGCAGGGCGAATGGGTCGCTGCACTCGCCGCTTGGCGCCAGCGCGACTGCGTCGCCGCCGGTCAGGGCTTCGCCCGGGTCGCGGCGCGCGCCAATGATATCGAGCTGCGCGCGGCGGGCCTTTATTGGGCATCGCGCGCCGACATGCAGTGTGGCCGTCCCGACCTGATCGAAGGCCGATTGAAGAACGCCGCGCAATATCGCGAAACCTTTTATGGCCTGCTCGCCCGGCAGACGCTCGGCATCCGCGATCCGGCCGGTCGCCCGGCCGATGTCATGCTCGCCAATGACTGGCAGACCCTGGCGCGTCGCCCGAACATCCGCGTTGCCGCCGCGCTGGCCGAGATCGGCGAAAATGCACTGGCGGACGAAGTCATCCGCCAGCAGGCAAGAATCGGCGATGCCGCAGAATTTCCGGCCCTGGTCCGGCTGACGGGCGCGCTCAACCTGCCTTCCACCCTGGTCTGGCTCTCGCATAACGGCCCGGTCGGTGCCACGCCGCCGGTGGAGGCCCGCTTCCCCGCGCCGAACTGGACGCCCGATGGCGGCTGGCGCGTCGACAAGGCGCTGGTCTTTGCCCACACGCTGCAGGAATCCCGTTTCCGCACCGATGTGGTCAGCTCGGCGGGCGCCTACGGCCTGATGCAGGTCCGCCCCGGCGCCGCGACCGACATCGCCCGCAAGCAGGGCCGCACCTTCGATCGCTCGGCGCTGAGCAACCCCGGCACCAATATGGAGGTCGGCCAGAGCTATCTCGAGCAGCTGCGCGACCAGCCCTGCACTGGGGGCCTGCTGCCCAAGGTGATCGCCGCCTATAATGCCGGACCGCTGCCGGTCGAGGCGTGGAATGCCCAGGCGCGCGATGGCGGCGATCCGCTGCTCTACATTGAATCGATCCCGTTCTGGGAGACGCGCGGCTATGTCATCACCGTGCTGCGCAATTACTGGATGTATGAGGGACAGACCGGCAAGACCGCGTCGCCCAGCCGTGTGGCGCTGTCGCAGGGTCTGTGGCCGCGCTTTCCCGGCATGGCCGGCGCCAGCTCCGTGCGCCTCAGTTCCAGCGCGACCAATCCCAACGCGCTGAGTTCCGTCTCCGTACCCGCCTCGGTCGCCAGTGCCAATTGACGAGAACGCCGCGTTCCTACCGGTCAGGATCGCGGTGCTCACCATCTCCGACAGCCGGACCCTGGCCGACGACCGATCGGGCGACACGCTGGTCGCGCGGCTGAGCGCGGCGGGCCATGTCCTGGCGGATCGCGCGATCGTCACTGATGACGTCGCCGCGATCGTCAGCCGCCTCCATGGCTGGATCGACGATCCGCAGGTCGATTGCGTCATCACCACCGGGGGCACCGGCGTGACCGGGCGCGACGTGACGCCCGAGGCGATCGAGCGAGTCCAGGACAAGCCGATCCCCGGCTTTGGCGAGCTGTTCCGCTGGCTCAGCTACAAGACGATCGGCACCTCGACCGTCCAGTCGCGCGCCTGCGCCTGCGTGACGCGCGGCACCTATATCTTTGCGCTGCCCGGATCGACCGGCGCGGTGAAGGATGGATGGGACGGTATCCTCAGGGACCAGCTCGACAGCCGTCACCGGCCCTGCAACTTCGTCGAGCTGATGCCGCGCCTGATGGAGCGCTGATCCTCGCCACGGTCCGGCGAGCAGTTTCCCGGTTATCGCCGGTGGGATCATGGAAAATTGTGGGGCGACCAGCGGCATTGATGATTGCAACGATTAGAAAGAGCTGACCCGGATCTGGCAGACTGGCGGCAACGCGCGTGCCTGATCGAATGTTGAATCGATGCCCTGCGTAAGAAGCGTGTTTCGTCACCTGGATAGGTGTAAATTCACTCTGACCCCTTTTCCCCCGCGACTCAGCATGAGACCTAGGTTCCAGGCTTGCTTCCAGCCGCAGCGTCGCGCTTCTCCTTGATGAATCCGCTCAATTCGGAGTCCATCGAGGCGTACCAGTCGATATAATCCTTGAAATTCTCGTATGTCATGTTGCCCAGGGCCGAGACGTAGAGATATTCGGCAAGGTCCCCGTCGCTGTCGATGGCAACCTTAAGGAAGCGCTTTTTCACATTCCACTCGTTCGCCATGTCGGCCGAGAAGAAGGGCTCTTTCTTGAAATAACTGTAGAATTCGAAGGAATTACACCCCGTATCGTTTTTGCAGCCGTAAAAATTCAGCTGGAATCCACTGCCGTTGGCGCCGCTCGTTATATAGCTGTCGCCGTCATCGCCCTTCTTGATCTCGGCCTTGTACCCCGCTTCCTGAAGAAGCGCGGCAACGCCCTTCACGCTGCTGACATCGACCACCCGATCGGCGGCCATCGCCGTCGAAGGCGCCGTCACCGCCGCGAGCGCGAGCGCCAATAGTCGAATCCGCATATCCCTTTTCCCCCAAAGCCCGACCGGCATGACCTGACCATATGATGCCCGATAACGACATGCCACCCGCCGTCATGCGGGTGCGTCGGGCTGCATCACGGCAAGCTCATGACCCGCCGGATCCCGGAAGTGGAAACGCCGGCCGCCAGGAAAGGCGAAGATCGGCAGGGTGAGCGTCCCGCCGGCCGCGCTCACCGCCGCTTCGGCCGCCTCGAGATCATCCACTTCGATCACCGGCAGCAGCTGCGTGGTGGATTGCGACGAATCGCCGTTGAGGCCGAGATCGGTGTCGCCGGTCATGGTCGCGGCATAGTCCGGCCCGAAATCGGTGAAGGTCCAGCCAAAGGCCGATGCGTAGAAGGACTTGACCGCAGGCACGTCGCGCACGGGCAGTTCGAGATAGTTGAAACGAGCCATGAAGCCTCCTGAAATGGCAAGACTGTTCTTGCTATGTTCTCATCGATCCTCTATGCCGAGTCAATGCCAAATTCCGGGCCGAAACCAGGCGTCAAATCCCGTGCCGTCCGCGGCGCTACGTTGAACCAGGAAAGTAGCAGGTTCAACCTGCCGGAGCGCGAGGCGGATGGCGACTGGCTCGACGATCGCGAATTGCTTGACGAAGGACCGCCGCCGCTGCGGACCATAGTGACGGTCGAGATGCCGCGCACGATCATCACCCGGAACAGCTCGCCGGACATCGGTTTCGATCGTTCGATCAACCCCTATCGCGGCTGCGAACATGGCTGCATCTATTGTTTCGCGCGGCCGACCCACGCGTTCCACGACCTGTCGCCGGGCCTGGATTTCGAAAGCAAGTTGTTCGCCAAACCGGATGCCGCCACCCTCCTCCGTGCCGAACTGGCCAAGCGCGGGTATGTCGTGCGGCCGATCGCCTTCGGGACCAATACAGACCCCTATCAGCCGATCGAGGCCGACTGGCGCATCACCCGGCAATGCATCGAGGTGCTCGCGGAAACGGGGCATCCGCTGACCATCACCACCAAGTCGGACCGGGTCACGCGCGATATCGACCTGCTCGCACCGATGGCGGCCAGGGGGCTCGCCGCGGTCGCGGTGTCGGTCACGTCGCTCGATCCGCGCATCGCCATGACCGTCGAGCCGCGCGCGCCGGCACCGGAACGGCGGCTGGCCGCCGTGCGCAAGCTCGTCGACGCCGGCATCCCGACCTATGTTTCGATTGCCCCGGTCATCCCGCAGATCACCGATCACGAACTGGAGCATCTGGTCGAGCGCGCGGCGGAGGCAGGCGTACACGGCGTCACCTTCCTCCCCGTCCGCCTCCCCTATGAGGTCGCGCCGCTGTTCAGGGCCTGGCTCGACGCGCATTTCCCGGATCGCGCCGGCAAGGTCATGGCGACGATCCAGTCGATTCGCGGTGGGCGTGACAATGATCCGAACTTCCACACGCGCATGCGCGGCAGCGGCGCCTGGGCCGAGCTGCTCCGGACTCGCTTCACGATCGCCTGCCGCAAGCACAACCTGGTCGGCGCCTGGAAGCCGCTTCGCACCGACCTGTTCAGGCCACCGCCGGGGCGTCAGGGCGATTTGTTCGGCTGAACCCCGGCCAGTGCCTCAGGGAGCAGTCCCCGGCCGGTCGGCCGGCGGCTCGTCCCCGCCGACCGGCACCGCGCCCGGCCGGCCGTGCCCGCCGCCGGGCCCGCCGGATATCCGCGGCAATTCCTTGCGCTCGATCTTGCCGTCACCATTCTTGTCGAGCATCGCGAACCGGGTTTCGGCCGCGCGCTGGAATTCGGCCGGGTCGACCCCGCGATTGAAATTGGTGTCGGCGATCGTCACCGGCTCCGGAAAGTCGAAATAGCTGAACCGGGCAGCGCCCTGCTTGCCATAGGTCATGCGCGTCTCACCGCCGCCCGGCGCCCCGCTTTCGCCGCCGCCGCTACCGCCGACCCGATGGCCACCACCACCGCCGCCGCGATGCCCCCCGCCGCCACGGCCAGCGCCGCCCGCGAAACGGCCGCCGCCCCCGCCCCCACCGCCGACGCGGATTTCAGGGGCCAAGACGGTCTCGTAATAGTCGATATCGTCGGGATCGATCTCGCCGTCATGGCCGCGATCGAGCACGGCGAAGAAGCGCGACGCGTCCCTTGCGAATTCGGCACGGCTCAGCGCGCCATCATGGTCGGTATCGGCATTCTGGAACCAGATGTCCGAAGGGTCGCCTGCGCCGCGGTCACCGCGGAACGGCTCGCCCATCGGGCTGATGAACAACGGGCCGCGCGGCCCCTCTCCTTCCGCGCCACCACGGTGAAACCCGCCAGGTGGCCCATGCCGGAATTTGGGGTGCTCGCTACCCGCGCAGCCGGCGGTCAGCAGGACAAGAGAGGTCAGAAGGACAAGACGCATAAACTACCCGCTCACTTGAGGAGCCCCCGGGACCTGCGACAAACGACCCGATCTGTGGCGATTTCAAGGAGCGAAGGACCACTTTGGACCCAAGGCCCGGTCGCCAACTTCGCTGTTCCGGGCAAAGAACAGGGAAGTTAACAGGGAAATTGTCTTTTTCTCCGGCACTTCGGTCAAAATATCCATGATTTATCTATCAATATCAATAGCTTGGTCTGATTTCCCTGTTCCGGAATAACAGCGAACGTCGCATACCGAACAGGGAATTCGATCGTAGGAACAGGGAAGTGCGTTTTACCGGCGTGGACCATGAAAAAGAGCCGAGCCCCGGCAACGCGCCGCGCCCGACATCATGCTGCGCCGATTGCCCGCTATGTTGAATCGATCCGGCTCAGGAAGCAGGAGGCCAGGACGGACCGATCCTGGCCTGAAGCAGGCCGGCGAGACGCTGGTGGTCCTCCAGCGATGGGTGCCCATCGCAGCCGTCCAGATCGAGGCCCCCGAAATGAACGGTCGCAATCCGCCCCGGCGCGCCGGGCACCAGCTCGGCCGCAACCTGCTCGACATCGGCGATAAAGGCGTCCGACCCCATCAGGATCAGCCTGGCCTGTGGCTGCCGTGCCATCACATCGCGCGCGAAGCCGACATAACGCGCCCGATAGGCAGCGTGCAGCGCGGCCTGGTCCTTCCAGGCCTCCCCGGCGTGGAGCGGCGTCGAGAAATCGTTGGTGCCCAGATTGATGACGATGATCTGAGGGCGCCAGCCGCCCGGATCGGACTCCACCGCCGACGGATCCGAAGGGATGAGCCTGGGATAGAGACCAGGCATGGTTTCGCCCGCCCGGCTGCCGTCATAATTGCGCACGATGCCGAACCCGGAATAGGCGTTGACGCGATAATCCGCGCCGAAGCGTCGCGCGAGCAACGGGCCAAAGGCGCGTTGCGTATCAGTGGCCCGATGCATCTCGGCGTTCGTGCAGGTCGGCACCGGTGAGCTGTCGCCGTATCCGACCGTGTAGGAATCGCCGATGAACTCGATCTGCCGCCCGGTCCTGGCAGGCGGGGCGAGCGGCGCGCCGCTCTTGCCCGGATAGAAACCGATCAGGCGCGTGACGTCGCTCTGGGTCTCGCTGAGCTTTTCCAGCCTGACGTCATGCTGCCCATCGCCGAGGCGATCGATCGTGACGTCGATGTTTCCCGAGCTTTCGAACCGCTGCCGTTCCACGCCGTCGATCAGCAGCCGCAGGCGACCATAGCCGTTGCGCAACCGGACCGTCAGGCTGGTTCCGGTGAAGCGCCCCTCGACATAGACCCCCGGCCAGCCGAACAGCGTCGCCCCGTCCGGCTCGACCACGGCGCGTCCGCCGACATAGACCGGCAGCGGCGCGCCGTAATTCTTCGCGCCGCAGCCGGTGGCGACGGCGAGGAATCCGACGGCAAGGGCGGTACGAAGCCACATTCCCGGGCCAGCGCTCACGCCTTGCCGGCGCGGCATTTCATCAACGGCTGAATCCGGGTGCCAAAGGCTTCCACGCCCTCGATGAAATCGTCGAAGGTCAGCAGGACACCGCCTGTATTCGGCACTTCGGCCATCTCGTCGAGCATGCGCGCCACGTTCTCATAGCTGCCTACCAGGGTTCCCATATTGATGTTCACCGCGCCTTCCGGCGCGGCAAGCTGGCGGACATTGGTGGTGGCGTTATGCTTGTCGGCCGCGCCCTGATCGGCGAGCCAGGCGATCGCCTCGAGATCGACGCCGTCATTGTAGGATTTCCACTTCGCCATCGCCTCCTCGTCCGTCTCGGCGGCGATGATCATGATCAGCACGAAGATGGAGACGTCGCGGCCGGTCTTCGCGGTCGCGACGGCGAGGCGCTCGTTGTTCGCGGCAAAGGCCTTGGGCGTGTTGACGCCCTTGCCCAAACAAAAGGCATAGTCCGCCCATTTGGCCGAGAAGGCGAGCCCCTCGTCGGAGGAGCCGGCGCAGATGATCTTCATGTCCCCGGTCGGCGTCGGCCGCACGCGGCAATCATCCATCTGGTAATAGTCGCCCTTGAAGTCCGAAACGCCCGTCCCCCAAAGCTCGCGCAGGATGCCAGCATATTCGTCCAACATCTGGTATCGATTGCGGAAATGGTCGTCCCCGGGCCACAGACCCATCTGACTGTACTCGGGCCGCTGCCAGCCGGTGATCAGATTTAGCCCGAACCGCCCATGGCTGATCGAGTCTATCGTGTTGCACATGCGCGCGGCGAAGGCGGGCGGGATGACGAGGGTGGGACAGGTTGCGTAGATCTTGATCTTCTCGGTGACGGCGGCGAGCCCGGCCATCAGGGTGAAGCTCTCCAGCCCATATTCCCAGAACTCGGTCTTGCCGCCGAACCCGCGCAGCTTGATCATGGAGAGCAGGAAATCGAGCCCGTGCTTCTCGGCGCTCAGCGCGATCTCCTTGTTCATGTCGAAGCTCGGCTTGTACTGCGGCGCGTTCTCCGAGATCAGCCAGCCATTATTGTTGATGGGCACGAAAACGCCGACTTGCATGTGCTTAGCTCCCCAGAAATTCGAGCACGAGTGAAGTGAAACCATCGGGATCGGTGACGTTGCAGGCATGACCACCCCACGCCATGGTCGCGAGYCTGGCCTGTGGCAGCCGATCGGCGAGATTCCGCGCGCAACGCGACGGCACGAGCATATCGTCCTCCGACGCAAGCACCAGAATATCTGCCGCCACATCGTCGGGGAGTTCGAACGCTTTCGCCGCGGCGATGCGCTTTTCGAGGATGTCGGCCGGCGGAAACTGCGCCAGCTGATGCACGCCCTCGGCATCGAGCTGCGCGCTATTTTCCGAAATCCAGTTGGCCGGATAGAGTAAGAGCGGCTGCGCGCGGACATAAGCGGCCGGCCCGCTTTTGTGCAGCAGCTCAAGCCGCGTCTCGAAACACCGCTCGAAATGCGGATCCAGGCTCGCCCAGCCGTTGATCACGACGACCTTGCCGATCCCCGGGAAGATCCGCGCCAGCTCCAGGCCGATCAGCCCGCCCAGCGCATGGCCGATAAAATGCGCCTGCCCGATGCCGAGCTCCGCAAGGAGCGCCAGCACGTCCGTTGCCATGGTGGCAATGGTGACCTCACCCGCCAGCGTCCGGTCGCTCCGCCCCGTCCCGCGATGATCGTAGAGCAATATGCGGTAGTCCGCGGCGAGCGCATCGAGGTTGGGCGCCCAATATCCAGCCGAGCCGCCCATGCCGGGCGACAGGACGACGACCTCGCCACGTTCGGGTCCATGCCATTCATACCAGAGCCCGGCCGCGTGAGGCATCAGCCGATATGCGCCACGCTGGCAATCTCGACCAGGCAATCGGGCTTCACCAGATCGCATCTGATGCAATAGCGCGCGGGCTTCGCGCCGGGGAAATACTCGGCATAGACCGCGTTGAACGCGGCATAGTCCGACAGGTCCTTCAGGAAGATGTGGTTCATCGCCACATCCTCCAGCGTCGCGCCGCCCGCCTCGAGCGTGATGCGGATGACGTCGAGCACATGCCGGGTCTGGCCTGCGACATCGCCGACATGGAGCACGGCACCGCCCTCACCCAGCGCCAGCACGCCCGAGACATAGACCGTGTTGCCCGCCCTGGCGCCGGCCGAATAGGGCGCGATCGGGGTCGGGAATTGCGGCGGATTGATCGGTTCGAAGGGCATTTCGGTTCCTCGTTCTGTCAACCGTTCGCTCTGAGCTTGTCGAAGAGCCGTTCTTCTTCGCGACGTCGCAGAAGAAAGGACAGTGCTTCGACAAGCTCAGCACGAACGGGGATGAATTTCATTTCTCCGGAACCTGGCCGAAGCTGCCGCAGAAATCGGCGACGGTGGAGACCCAGCCGAAGAATTTCTCGACATTGTAGACGGTGGCCTGCTGGATGAACTCGGGGCCGAGATGATGCGTCGCATCCTCCAGCATCACCCCGAAATATTCGAGGTGGAAGCCGTCGCGCAGGGTCGATTCGACGCACACATTAGTCGCGATGCCCACGAACACGATGTTGCGAATGCCGCGCGCGCGGAGCGTGCTGTCGAGCTGCGAGTTGAAGAAGGCGGAATAGCGCGTCTTGTGCAGGCTGATATCGCCCGGCTGCGGCTTCAGCGCGTCGACCAGGTCATAATCCCACCCACCCCGCGCCAGCAGCGTGCCCGCCAGTTCGGGCCGCTTGCGCATCGTCTTCAGCGCGTTGGACTTGTGCCAGTTCGGCGATCCCGGCCCGCCCGCCTCGACATAGTCGGGATCCCAGCCATTCTGCAGATAGATCACCTGCACCCCCGCGCGCCGCGCCGTATCGAGCACCGTGGCGATCTTCCCGATCGTGCCTGCCGCGCCCGAAATGTCGAACCCGGCCTGGTCGACATACCCGCCGGGCGAGGCATAGGCGTTCTGCATGTCGATCACGACGACGGCGGTCTCGCCCGGCGACAGGCGCAGCGCCTCGGGCCGGGCCGGCAACGTCACCGCGCCGGCCGCGCTGCCCA
The DNA here is from genome assembly GCF_056404755.1 of Sphingomonas sp. P2_B6. NCBI lineage: Bacteria > Pseudomonadati > Pseudomonadota > Alphaproteobacteria > Sphingomonadales > Sphingomonadaceae > Sphingomonas > Sphingomonas sp. P2_B6. Next base: position 129,650 of record NZ_JBFUDK010000002.1, on the reverse strand, counting down.
CATTCACCGTCGCGCCGTCGTCCGCCACATTTCGCTCCCCAATGCCAGGATCATGAATCCAGCCGGGGAACTTGAACCACTCCCGCCTCACCCGCAAGCGGTGCTTGCCCGGCGCTCACGCTTTGCCCATGATGCCATGACGGGTCGCTTTCCAACGAGGGAGCGCACGCATGATATCAACCGACACCCTGATTCTCCAGCTGAGCTACGCGCTGCTGGTCGTCGCGCTGGTCGTGCGCACGCCGCGACGTATGCGGATGTTGATCGCCGCTGCGGGCTTCGCGACGCTGGTGCATGCCGTGCTGCGGTCCGATTACGCCGCGCTCGGCTGGATGCTGCTCCTGCTCGGGATCTGGCTGATCAAGCTGTGGGGCGACCGGAACGAAGGCAGGAAGATCCGCTTCACGCCGTCCGAGGAGTCGATGCGTGGCACCTGTCTCGACCAGCTGCCCCGCGGCGCCGCGCGCCAGTTCATCGATCTGGGCCTGTGGCTGCACGGCGACGCCGGCGATGTACTGACCCGGGAAGGCGCGCCGGTGGCCAACCTCTATTATCTGATCAGCGGCGAGGCCCGCGCGACGATCAGGGGTCGCGAAGTCGGCGCCTGCCGTGCCGGCGACCTGATCGGCGAGGCGACCATCCTGTCGCGCGATGACGCGACCGCCACCGTCACCCTGACCGGGCCCGCCACCTTCTGGTGCGCGCCGACACCGACGGTCACGCGCTTCCTCGACGATCATGAAGGGCTGCGCAGCGCGATCGAGCGGAGCTTCTCCAGCGCGGTGAAGGACAAATTGCGCGCGACCAACCTCGCGATCGCCGAGGCGGACCGCGCCGGCCGGGATCAGGCCGCCGCCAGCTTGTGATCCTTGAACCGGGCGCGCAGCTCGGTCTTGAGCAGCTTCCCGGTGGCGGTGTGCGGCAGATCGTCGACAAAGACGATCTCGTCCGGGAGCCACCATTTGGCGACATGGTGCGACAGATGCGCGGTGATATCGCTGGGCGACACCGCGCTGCCCGCCTTGCGGACCACCAGCAACAAGGGCCGCTCGTCCCATTTGGGATGGTGTACGCCGATCGCCGCGGCCTCGGCCACGCCCGGGCAACCGACCGCCGCGTTCTCCAGATCGACCGAGCTGATCCATTCGCCGCCCGATTTGATCACGTCCTTGGCCCGGTCGGTGATCTGCATCGTCCCGTCGGGATGCAGCACCGCCACATCGCCGGTGTCGAACCAGTTCTCCGCATCCACCGCATCGGCATCGGCCTTGAAATAGCGCTTGATCACCCAGGGCCCGCGGATCTGAAGCCGGCCGGAACTCGTCCCGTCGCGCGGCAGCACGACGTCATCGTCATTCACCACGCGCAGCTCCACGCCGAACGGAACCTGGCCCTGTTTGGAGACATGGTCGAGCTGATCCGACAGGCTCATCTCGTCCCAATCCGGCGGCGGCGCGCCGGCCGTGCCGATCGGCGAAGTCTCGGTCATGCCCCAGAGATGCTTGACCGTCACGCCCATGCCCATGATCCGCTCGATCATCGCGCGCGGCGCCGCGGAGCCGCCGATCGTCACCTGCTGGAGATGGCGCGGCGCCTCGCCGGTCGCATCCATATGCTGGAACATGCCGAGCCAGACAGTCGGCACGCCGGCCGAATGCGTAACTTTCTCCTGGTTCATCAGCCGGCACAGGACCACCGGGTCGTTGACTGCCGCATAGACGAATTTCGCCCCCGCCAGCGCGCCCGCGAAGGGCAGGCCCCAGGCGGCGGCGTGGAACATCGGCACGACCGGCAGCACCACGGAGCGCGACGAGAGATTGAACACCGCCGGTGCCACCTCGGCCATCGCATGGATCATCGTCGAGCGATGCTGATAGAGCACGCCCTTGGGATTCCCGGTGGTGCCGCTGGTGTAGCAGAGCATGCAGGGATCGCGCTCCGGCCCCTCGACCCAGGCATAATTCCCGTCCTCGCCCGCGATCAGCGCCTCGAACCCGTCATCGCCGTCGCTGTCGAACACCACATAGCGCTCGATGCTGGTCCATTGGGGTTTCAGGCGGTCGACGATCGGCTGGAACACCCGGTCGTAGAACAGCACCAGGTCCTCGGCATGATTGGCGATATAGACCAGCTGCTCGTCGAACAGGCGCGGGTTGATGGTGTGGATCACCCCGCCCATGCCGATCGCGCCATACCAGGCGACGAGATGGCGGCTGTGGTTCATGCCAAGCGTGCCGATGCGGTCGCCCGGCTTGCAGCCTATTTTCTCAAGAGCTTGCGACAGCTTCCTCGCGTCGCGTGCGATGCCGGCCCAGTCCGTCCGCGTTTCCTGCCCATCGGCCCAGACGCTGACGATCTCGCGCCCGCCATGCTCCCGCTCGGCATGCTCCAGCAATCGCGGCACCCGCAGCTCGAAATCCTGCATTCCGCCCAGCATTCGCCCTCTCCCGGCTTGTTCCACCGGTACTGTCGCCCGCTTTGCGCCCGTTTGTACAGTCCCGGCCCCGCGTCGATCGATAACGGGTTGACGCGAACGTCATGCATGTCGGCCGCGTCGTCAAGCCGGACACGGCCCGGCAACATGCTTCCCGCTCAGCCGACCAGCGCGAGCCTCGTCTCCGAGGTCTTCAATACGACATTGCTGATGCCGTCCAATGTCTCGATCCGCGCGGCGAGTTCGCCGTCGAGCAGAAAATCCCGGCCGAGCAGCACGCGCGCGGCACCGCCTTCGGGCAGCGCCGCGTTGACCCAGACCTGGCCGCGCGCGCCACGCGCTTCGGCGAGCAGTGCGCCCAGCGTCGCCATCGCCGCCGGCGTGTCGACCGACAGCTCGACCACGAAACGCGCGGTGTTGGCGAGCGACTCGAAGGGCTGAATGCGCTTGATGCTGACGCGGGGGCTGTCCTCGCCCGGCCGGCGATCGAGTTCGACTGTCAACAGCCCGCAGCCGCCATTGCGCGCTGCCTCTTCCAGGTCGGCCGCCACCGCATCGTCGAAACAGGTGGCGACGAACTGGCCCGAGGGATCGGACAGCGTCGCCATCATATAGCGCTTGCCCCGCGCAGAGGTCCGCCAGCGCGCATCCTCTACCAGAGCCGCCATCGTCGCACCGGCGCGCGTGCCGTCGTCGGGGATGGACAGTTCGCCCAACGCGGCGAAGCTGCGCGCGCCGTGCATCTTCGCCAGATGGCCATGCCGGTCGACCGGGTGCGCCGAGAAATAGAAGCCGAACGCTTCCTTTTCCTGATCCATGCGCTGCGCCAGGGTCCAGCGCGCCGACAGCGGCAGCTTGATCGCCGGCTCGACCGCGTCGGCGGTACCGAACAGCCCGCCCTGCCCGCTGGTCTTCATGTCGTGCACGCGCGCCGCCGTGGCCAGGATCGTCTCCGCCGTCGCGAAGATGCCGGCGCGGTTCGGGTCGATCGAATCGAACGCGCCCGCCGCCGCCAGCGTCTCGAGCTGCCGTTTGTTGAGCAGCCGCGGATCAACCCGGCGGGCGAGATCGTCGAGTGTATCGAACGGGCCATTCTCGTCGCGTTCGGCGACCAGTTTCTCCATCGCGCCTTCGCCGACGCTCTTCAGCGCGGCCAGGGCATAGCGCACCGCCAGACCGTCCTCGGTGCTCTCGACCGAGAATTCCGCTTCGCTGCGGTTGATGTCGGGCGGCAGRCAGGCGACGCCCATGCGCCGCATATCATCCGCGAACACGCCGAGCTTGTCGGTCAGGGTCATGTCGAAGCACATCGACGCGGCGTAGAATTCTTCCGCATAATGCGCCTTCAGCCAGGCCGTCTGATAGGCGAGCAGCGCATAGGCGGCGGCGTGAGACTTGTTGAAGCCGTATCCGGCGAACTTGTCGATCAAATCGAACAGCTCGTTCGCCTTGCCTGCCGGGATCTTGTTGACCGCCAGGCAGCCCTCGACGAACCCGGCACGCTGCGCGTCCATCTCCGCCTTGATCTTCTTGCCCATCGCGCGGCGCAGCAGATCGGCCTGGCCCAGGCTGTAGCCCGCCAGGATCTGCGCGGCCTGCATCACCTGTTCCTGATAGACGAAGATCCCATAGGTTTCGGCCAGGATGGTTTCGAGCAGCGGGTGCGGATAGGTGATCTCCTCGCGCCCGTTCTTGCGCGCGCCGAAGCTCGGGATATTGTCCATCGGACCCGGGCGATAGAGCGAGACGAGCGCGATGATATCGCCGAAGTTGGACGGGCGCACCGCCGACAGCGTGCGCCGCATGCCTTCCGATTCCAGCTGGAACACGCCGACCGTGTCGCCCTTCTGGAGCAGCTTGTAGACGCCCTCGTCTTCCCATTCGAGCGCATCCAGATCGATGATGACGTTACGGGCCTCGAGCAGCTGAACTGCCTTTTTGAGCACCGACAGCGTCTTCAGACCGAGAAAGTCGAACTTCACCAGGCCCGCGCCCTCGACATATTTCATGTCGAACTGAGTGACGGGCATGTCCGATCGCGGATCGCGGTAGAGCGGCACCAGCTCGGCCAGCGGCCGGTCGCCGATCACCACGCCGGCGGCGTGAGTCGAGCTGTGGCGCGGCAGGCCCTCCAGCTTCATCGCGAGGTCGAGCAGATGCTTCACCCCGCTGTCGCTCTTATACTCGGCGAGCAGTTCCGAGACGCCGTTCATCGCCCGCTCGAGCGTCCAAGGGTCGGTCGGATGGTTTGGCACCAGCTTCGCCAACCGGTCGACCTGGCCATAGCTCATCTGCAGCACGCGCCCGGTATCCTTGAGCACCGCGCGTGCCTTCAGCTTTCCGAAGGTGATGATCTGCGCGACCTGATCGCGGCCATATTTCTCCTGGACGTAGCGGATCACCTCGCCGCGACGGGTTTCGCAGAAATCGATGTCGAAGTCGGGCATCGACACGCGTTCCGGATTGAGGAAGCGCTCGAACAGCAGGCCCAGCTTGATCGGGTCGAGATCGGTGATGGTCAGCGACCAGGCGACCACCGAGCCAGCGCCCGAACCGCGGCCCGGGCCGACCGGGATGTCATGATCCTTCGCCCATTTGATGAAGTCSGCGACGATCAGGAAATAGCCCGGAAAGCCCATCTGGATGATGACGTCGAGTTCGAACTCCAGGCGATCCCGATAAGCCTGGCGCCAGTCTACCGGGGCGCGCCCCTCTCCGTTCGTTTCGAGCGACGTCGAGAAACCTTGCTCAGCGTCGAGGGCCTGTTTCTCGACTTCGCTCGAAACGAACGGGGGTCGGGCTACCGTCTTTTGAGATGGCGCAGCAACCGGCGACGAATGAAGCGACAGTTCCTCGATCCGCTTGAGCCGTTTCTCCAGCCCGGCCCGCGCATCGACGCGCAGCGCTTCGGCCTCGGCTTCCGGATCGCCGGCAAGGCTGGGCAGGATCGGCTTGCGGTACGGCGCCATGACCGCGCAGCGCTGCGCCACCACCAGCGTGTTGGCGATCGCCTCGGGCAGGTCCTCGAACAGCATGCGCATGTCCTTGGCCGGCTTCATCCAGGCGTCGGGCGAACTGCGCGGGCGGTCCTCGCTCGCGATATAGGTCGAATTGGCGATGCACAGCATCGCGTCGTGCGCGTTGCCGAATTCCTGGTCCGCATAGCAGCACGGGTTGGTCGCGACGATCGGCAGGTCGCGCTCATAGGCCAGATCGAGCAGCCCCGCCTCCGCCCTGCCCTCGGTCTCGTCGAGCCGACGCACCAGCTCGATATAGAGCCGGTCGTAGAACAGCGACTGGAGCCGGTCGGCATAGGCCATGGCCCGCTCGGTCTGGCCCTCGGCGATCAGCCGGGTGAGCCCGCCCTCGCCGCCAGCAGTGAGGGCGATCAGTCCGTCGGTCCTGCCCTCGAGCGCGGCGAAGTCGACATGCGGCGACAATTCCAGCGGCCGGTCGAGGTGTGCCCGCGAGACCAGCGCACAGAGATTCTCGTAGCCGCGCTCGTCCTGCGCGTAGAGCGCGATCCAGTCGATCGGGGCGTCGACGCCCTCGGGCATGTCGGGGCGGGCGATGCCCAGCATCGCGCCGATGATCGGCTGCACCCCGGAAGACTTGCACGCATCGGAATAGGCCATTGCCGCATACAGGCCGTTGCGATCGGTCAGCGCGGCGGCGGGAAAGCCCAGTTCCTGCGCGCGCTTGGCGATCGCCTTGGGCTCGATCGCGCCGTCGAGCATCGTGTAGGACGAAAAGATACGCAGGGGCACGAAGGCGGAATGCGGCATCGTGTCACTATGGGTCCCCGGTCCGATTCTGGGAAGTGTCACAGGTGAAATAGCTGTGGATTGCATTCGATGTCGTGACAACGTAAATGGTTGTCATGACATTAACTATCCACAAACATACGGATCGGGTGCTCCATTGGCACGATCGGGTATCGCAGGTCGTGCAGGGCGACCTCGAACGCCGCTTCGCGGCTTTCGGCGTGACTCCAGCGCAATTCCGCCTGCTCGCGGTACTGGCACGGCGCGATGTCGACACGGTTCGCGGCATCGCCGCGGCGCTGCTGCTCGACGGCGCGGCGGTCACCCGCCTGGCCGACCGGCTCGAGGCCAAGGGTCTGGTGGCGCGGCAGCCCGATCTTACCGATGGCCGCTCCGTGCGGCTGTCGCTTACCGAGACGGGCGTGGATCTAGTGCCCAAACTCGATGCCGAGGCGACCGCGCACGAACGCGCCTGGTTCGGATCGCTCAGCTTTGCCGAGCTGCGCCAGTACAAGCTCGTTCTCGCCAAGCTGCTCAAGCATGCTGATGACGGCCCGGATGAGGTCTGGCTCCGGCGCGCGCTATACTGAAGCGTCAGTCCCGATAGCGCAGCGCCTCGACCAGCAGGCTGAACGCGGCCGAAGGCTGCCGCCGGCTCGGATAATAGAGATGATAGCCCGCAAAAGCCGGGCACCAATCCTCCAGTACGCGGACCAGACGCCCGTCGGCCAGGTGCGCGGCGACGTGATTCTCCATGACGAAGCCGAGGCCGAAGCCCGCCTCGGCGGCCCGGACGATCATCGTCGTGCTGTTGAAGGCGAGCTGCCCCTCGACCCGGACCCGCACTTCCCGGCCGTCCTTCTCCAGCTCCCAGGCATAAAGGCCGCCCGAGCTCATCATGCGCAGGTTGATGCACATGTGATCGGCCAGATCCTGTGGCGTGCGCGGCACGGCACGGTCAGCGAAATAGGCCGGTGCCCCGACCACCGCCATGCGGAGATCGGGCCCGATCTTCACGGCGATCATGTCCTTGGCCAGCGCCTCGCCCAGCCGCACGCCGGCATCGAACCGCCCCGCGACGATGTCGGTGAAGCCGGAGTCGACATCGATCTCGACATGCACGTCCGGATAGCGCCGCAGCAACGCCTCCAGCCGGGGCCAGAGCACCGTGTCCACCGCATGCTGCGCGGCGGTGATGCGGATCGTTCCCGCCGGCTTGTCGCGCAGGTCGCCCAGCGAGGCGAGTTCGGCACCGATATTGTCCAGCGCAGGCCTGAGCGTGGCGAGCAGGCGCTCGCCTGCCTCGGTCGGCGCGACGCTACGGGTCGTCCGGGTCAACAGGCGCACCCCCAGCCGCGTCTCGAGCCGCCGGATGGTATGACTCAGCGCCGATTGCGACGTGCCCAGCCGGGCCGCGGCACGCGTGAAGCTGTGCTCCTCGGCCACGGTCATGAAGGCATTGAGATCGACCAGCTCCTCGCGGCGCATTCATGAACTCCGGATATGACTATATGCGCTTTGTAGCGCCTAATCGCCCGGCCCTGTCGTCCTTATTTTACCAGACACCGGGCGCCCGCGCGTTTCCGGTCGGCAACCACAGGGAGCAAGGCAATGGATATCAAACGCAGCGGCGCCCAACCCTCGGCAAAGGGATCTGCCGATTATTTCACCGGGACGGTGCGCATCGATGCGCCCTTCAAGGGCAGCGGCTCGCTGAGCGGCGCCACCGTCACCTTCGAGCCCGGCGCGCGTACCGCCTGGCATACCCACCCGCTGGGCCAGACCCTGCTGGTCACCGCCGGGCTGGGGCGGGTGCAGCGCGATGGCGGCCCGGTCGAGGAAATCCGCCCAGGCGACATCGTCTGGTTCGAACCCGAAGAGAAGCACTGGCACGGTGCCGCGCCGGACTGCGCAATGACTCATATCGCGATCGCCGAGATGAAGGACGGCAAGGCGGTCGACTGGCTCGAGAAGGTCAGTGACGCCGATTATGGGGTCGCCGAACCCCATTCATGATTACTGCGCATAATAGCATGCCGATCTGATGATCTAATCGTCGCAGTGACGGCCGCCTATTTTCCGGCGCACCAATCGTCGAACGCCTGCGGGCGGAAGGAAGAATGACATGGAAAAGCGAATTCTCGGCAGGAACGGTCTCGAGGTCTCCGCCATCGGCTTCGGCTGCATGGGGCTGAACTTCGGTTACGGCACCTCGGTGAGCAAGGAGGAAGGCATCAGCCTGATCCGCGCCGCGGTCGAGCGCGGCGTCACCTTCTTCGACACCGCCGAGGTCTATGGCCCCTTCACCAACGAGGAAATGGTCGGCGCGGCGCTCGCGCCGGTGCGCGACCAGGTGGTGATCGCGAGCAAGTTCGGCTTCAAATTCGAGGACGGCAAGCAGGCCGGGCTCGATAGCCGGCCCGAGAATATCCGCAAGGTCGCCGACGCGTCGCTGAAGCGCCTCGGCGTCGACTCGCTCGACCTGTTCTACCAGCACCGCGTCGACCCCGCCGTGCCGATCGAGGATGTCGCCGGCGCGGTCAAGGAGCTGATCGCGGAAGGCAAGGTCAGGCATTTCGGCATGTCCGAACCGAGCGCCGAGACCTTGCGCCGGGCCCATGCCGTCCAGCCGGTCGCCGCGCTGCAGAATGAATATTCGCTCTGGACGCGCGGGCCGGAGACCAATGGGACGCTCGCTGCCTGCGAGGAACTCGGCATCGGCTTCGTGCCCTACAGCCCGCTCGGCAAGGGGTTCCTCACCGGCGCGATGAGCAAGGATACGAAACTGGGCGAAAAGGATTTCCGCGCGATCCTGCCGCGCTTCACGCCCGAAGCGATGGCGGCGAAACAGGCGCTTGTCGGCTTGCTCAAGCGGATCGCGGAAGAAAAGGACGCGACCCCCGCACAGATCGCCATCGCCTGGCTGCTCGCGCAGAAGCCCTGGATCGTACCGATCCCCGGCACCACCAAGCTGCACCGGCTCGAGGAGAATCTGGGCGCAGCGGATGTGGTGCTCACAGCGGAAGACCTTGCCGAGATCGAACGCTCCGCGGCGCAGATTGACGTTGAAGGCGAACGCTACCCCGCCCATCTGATGGCGACCGTGGGCCGCTGACGCACCGCCAGACCTTTTCAATGGAGCGAGACATGACTCAGAACATCACCAACAAGGTCGTCGTCATCACCGGCGCAAGCAGCGGTCTCGGCGAAGCGACCGCCCGGCACCTTGCGGCCAAGGGCGCCAGGCTCATACTTGGCGCGCGCCGGCTCGACCGGCTTCGCGCGATCGCCGCCGATATCGGCCTGCCGCCCGAAGCGGTGATCGAAACCGACGTCAGCGACGCGGCCCAGGTCAAGCGTCTGGTTGATTCAGCCGTCGCCGCGCATGGCCGCATCGACGTCCTCCTGAACAATGCCGGCCTGATGCCGCAATCCCCTATCGAACGCGGCAAGATCGACGAATGGGACCGGATGATCGACGTCAACATCAAGGGCGTGCTCTACGGGATCGCCGCCGCCCTGCCCCATATGACCGCGCAGAAGAGCGGACACATCATCAATGTGTCGTCGGTCGCCGGCCACAAGGTCCGTCCGGGCAGTTCGGTCTATGCCGCGACCAAGGCCGCGGTGCTCATGCTGTCGGAAGGCCTGCGGCAGGAAGTGAAGCCCTATAATATCCGTACCACGGTCATCTCGCCCGGCGCGGTCCAGTCCGAGCTGCCGAACACCATCACTGATCCCGACGTCGCCCAGCGCATCAACGACTTCTACGAAGCCTATGCCATCCCGGCCGACAGCTTCGCGCGCATGGTCGCCTTCGCGATCAGCCAGCCGGACGATGTCGACATCAACGAGATCCTGTTCCGCCCGACCGCGCAGGATCTTTGAGCTTGGGTGCCGCTACCGGTTGGGTGCGTCGAACCTCGTCCCTATAGCAGCTTCTCGATATCGCTCTCGATATCTTCGGGCTTGGTTGTCGGGGCGTAGCGCGCGACCGTCTTGCCGGTGCGGTCGACCAGGAACTTGGTGAAGTTCCACTTGATCGAGGTCGAGCCCATCAGGCCCGGCGCTTCCTTGCGCAGCTTCTCGAACAGCGGATCGGCGTTGGACCCATTGACGTCGATCTTGGCGAAGACGGGGAAGGTCACATCATAGGTCAGCGTGCAGAAATTGGCGATCTCGGCCGCATCGCCGGGCTCCTGCGCGCCGAACTGGTTGCACGGGAACCCCAGCACCTCGAACCCGCGATCCCTGTATTTGCGGTGCAGCGCCTCCAGCCCCTCATATTGCGGGGTGAAGCCGCATTTCGATGCGGTGTTGACGATCAGCAGCACCTGCCCCGCATAGGCCGACAGATCGGCGGGTGTGCCGTCGGCTGCCGTCACGCTCATCTCGGTAATCGCGCTCATCGCTGCCTCTCCTTGTGACGCGCCATCAGATAGGGCGGGTTGGCGCCCTATGCGAGCCTGCCCTCGTGCAGCCTCACCACCCGGTCCATCTTCAGCGCCATGCGTTCGTTATGGGTGGCGACCAGCGCCGCCGAGCCTTCGCCGCGCACGAGGCGCAGGAACTCAGCCAGCACGATGTCGGCGGTCGCTTCGTCGAGGTTGCCGGTCGGCTCGTCCGCCAGCACCAGAGCCGGCTTGTTGGCGAGCGCCCGGGCAACTGCCACGCGCTGCTGCTCGCCGCCGGAAAGCTGGCTTGGCCGGTGCGTGAGCCGGTGGCCGAGGCCGAGCGAGGTCAGCAGCGATATGGCCCGCTCGTCCGCCTCGGCGCGAGTCCGGTCGCGGATCAACTGGGGCAGCACGACATTCTCGGTCGCGTTGAAATCCGGCAACAGGTGATGGAACTGGTAGACGAAGCCCAGATAGTCGCGGCGCACCATGGTGCGGCCATGCGCGTCCAGCTTTGCCGCTTCCTCCCCGGCGATGCGGATCGATCCGCTGAACCCGCCTTCGAGCAGCCCAACTGCCTGGAGCAGGGTAGACTTGCCCGAACCCGACGGGCCGAGCAGCGCGACGATCTCGCCCTCTCCCACCGTCAGATCGACGCCGCGGAGCACCTCGATCGTGGCGTCGCCCTGGGTGAAGCTGCGGGTCAGGCCGGTGACGGCCAGCACGGGATTACTCATAACGCAACACCTGCACTGGGTCGGTGCTCGCCGCCTTGAAGGCGGGGTAGAGCGTGGCGAGGAACGTCAGCAGGAACGCGATCAGCACGATCGCGATCATCTCGAACGGGTCGGTCTTGGACGGCAGGATCGTGAGGTATCGGATCGTCGGATCCCACAGATTCTGCCCACTGATCCACTGGACGAAATCGACCACGTCCTGCCGGAAGATCAGGAAGGTGAAGCCGAGCACCAGCCCCGCGATGATGCCGAGCGTCCCGATCGTGGTGCCCACCGTCATGAAGATCTTGATCATGCCCTTCCGGGTCGCGCCCATGGTGCGCAGGATCGCGATGTCGCGGGTCTTGGCGCGCACCAGCATGATCAGCGACGAGGCGATGTTGAAGGCAGCGACGAGGATGATGATGCACAGCACGCAGAACATCACGACCCGCTCGATCGCCAGCGCCTCGAACAATTGYGCGTTCATCTGCCGCCAGTCCGCGATCACTCCCCTGCCCGCGACCTTGTCCGCCAGCGGCGCCAGGATCGTGCCGACCTGGTCGGCATTGACCGTCTGCAATTCGATCATGCCGACCGAATCGCCCATCATCAGCAAGGTCTGGGCATCCTGCATCGGCATGACGACATAGGCCTTGTCGTAATCATAGACGCCGATCTCGAAGATCACGCCGACCGTGTAGGAAACGATGCGCGGCACTGTGCCGAATGGGGTGGTTTGCCCCTGTGGGCTGATCAGCGAGATCTCGCTGCCGACCTGCGCGCCAAGCACCTCCGCCAGCCGCGATCCGATCGCGATCCTGTTGCTGCCGTCGGTCAGGCTCGCGAGCGAGCCGACCACGACCTTGGAGCTGATGATCGGGTTGCGCCGGATATCCTCCACTCGCATGCCGCGGACCAGCACGGCCTCGACCCGGCCATTATAGCTGGTCATCAGCGGCTGCTCGATCAGCGGCGTCGCGCTGGTCACGCCCGGCGTGGCCTTTGCGAGCTGAACGATGTTGCGCCAGTCGGGCATCTGTCCGCCAATGCCCTGTACCACCGCATGGCCGTTCAGCCCGACGATCTTGTCGAACAGCTCGGCGCGAAAGCCGTTCATCACGCTCATCACGATGACGAGCGCGGCAACGCCGAGCATCACGGCGCCGAGGCTGAAGCCGGCGACAAGCAGGATGAACGCCTCGCCCTTGCCCGGCAGCAGATAGCGGCGGGCAATCATGCGTTCGTAGCGCGACAGGATCATGATGTTGGGAACAACCCGCCCGATGGTGATGGTCCGACCGCTCTAAGGCCGGTGTGCATTGCTGGCAACTGAACGCGCGTGTTGCGCAATCGCCACAGGGTCGCCGCAATCCGTTCGGCGCCGCCACATTCCCGGTGACAATCGCCGGGTCCGCTCCTAGCACTCACCTCACTGAGACACAGGCAACGGCCGTGGTTCGGGGAATGCTTTCAGCGCCGCCTTCAGGGGCCGGGTTGCGGAAGCGGGACAAGGGGGCTGACGAGCAGTCGTCACGCAGGCGCCCGGGCTGGAAACAGCCCGGGCGTTTCGCGTTCCGGGTCCCCTCGCCCGTCATCCGACGGGCGAGGGAAGTCGATCAGAACGACTTGCTGATGGTGCCGCCAAAGGTCCGCGGATCGCCCGGCTGACCGACGATCAGGCCGGTGCTGCCGGACTGAGTCGAGAGCAGCTCGAAATAGTCGCGGTCGAACGCGTTGCGGACCCAGGCAAAGACATTGAAGCCGTCCTTGCGGTAACCGGCACGGAAGTTCGACAACGACCCGCCTTCGATCCAGGTATAGGCGGATGGCGACGGGTTGGACGAGAAACGCGAGCGATAGCTGCCGTCGTAACCGACATAGACCTCACCGCCCGATCCGCCCACCGGCACATTATATTCACCGCCGAAGGACAGGGACCATTTGGAGATGCCCGGCAAGCGCTGGCCGGAGATGTCGCAATAAGCCGGGCTGCGGCCACCCGCCGTTCCCGCAGGGTCGGTTACGCCGCCTGGCGCGGTCGCCGTGCCGCCGGACAGTTCGGGCGGGCATGGCGCGTTGGTGAACTTGACATATTTGGCGTCCGTGAACGCCCCGTTGAAGTACAGGTTGACCCGCTGGCTTGGCCGGAAGCTCGAGTCGAATTCGAACCCGCGCGAGCGCACCTTGCCCGCATTGGCGAGGTAACCGCGGATCACGTTGATCGCGTTGTTGTTCACCGTCGCCTGGTAATCGGTGATGTCAGTCCAGAACCCGGCCAGGTTCAATGTCAGGCGGCGGTCGAGGAACTGAGTTTTCAAGCCCAACTCGAACGCATTGACCTTTTCCGGCTTTACCGTCTGCGTGGTGAGGTCAACGCCGGTGCTGGTCGAGTTGAGCGGCAGACCTGAAAGGTTGATGCCCCCGGACTTGAACGAGCGTGAGTAGGTCGCATAGCCGTGGACGTCGCGCGCGAAGTCATAGGATGCGGTGATGTCGCCCGAAACGTTCCAGGCACTGAATTCCGGACTGTACCGCTGTGGGGCAAGCGTATTGATCTGATTCTGGAATGTCGTGCGGGCAGCGCTCGGATTGGGTTTTGCAGCCAGCAGCGCCGCGACGTTGTCCGCCGTGGCGACAAAATCATACTGGTTGTTGTGGATGCTGACGATCGCTTCGTAGAAGCCGGACTTCTTGTCATAATTGACGCGCAAGCCGGGCTGAAGGTGGAGGCCGTCAAACGCCTCCCAGTTGAGCTTGCCGAACACGGCGAAGCTGGTGTTGTCGAAATTGATCGTGTTGGTCGACGTCAGGCCGTTGAGCACATTGGGGTTCGACGCGTCAGCGCCCGACAACAGCCATCGGCTCGCGGCTGCCCCTTGAACCTGGGAGCCCTGGGTGTTGATCGTCTGATGGAAGAAGAAAGCGCCGAGCGTGTAGTCCAGCTTGTTCGAACCGTTCGAGGCGAGGCGGAGTTCCTGCGAAACCTGCTTTTGCTGTGACGGGTTCTGTGACACGGTCGTGATGGGCAAACCGATAAAGTCGCGGTCGTTCTGCGGTTGCCAATCCCAATAGCGCCATGCGCTGACTGAGGTCAGGGTGGCGAAACCGACATCCCAATTGGCCACCAGGGAGACACCGCCGATTTCCTGCCGTGAATTGATGCTGGCATCGAGATCGGTCACCCGATCGAACGGGTTCTTGCTCGGTGGCGTGTAACCCAAAGCAGCGGCGAGTGCGTCATATTGGCGGGCGGTCGGCCGCTGGGTGGCACCTACCCGCGCATAATATTGTACGCAGCAATCGGGGCTCTGCACGTTGAAATCGCCCGAAAGGGTCAGGTCGATGGTGTCGGTCGGCTTCCACAGCAGCGCGCCGCGCAGGCCCAGGTTGCGCTGACGGTGCAGATATTCGTCCGACTTCACATTGTAGATCGTGCCCTTGCGCGTCGTCCCCGAGGCCGAGAGTCGCACCGCGAGATTGTCGGACAGCGGACCCGATGCCGAGACCTTGGCCTGAACGAACTCGTAATTGCCGCCGCTGATCTCGACTTTCGCCTCGGGCGAGAAACTCGGCGCGCGTGTGGTGATGTTCAGCGCACCCGAGGTGGTGTTCTTGCCGTAGAGCGTCCCCTGCGGGCCGCGCAGAACCTCGACCTGCGCGACATCGACGAAATCGAAGGTCGAGGCGCCGATCCGGCCGATATAGACGCCGTCGACATAGAAGCCGACGCCCTGCTCGATGCCGTCGTTGGTCAGGCCGAACGGCGCGCCAAGACCGCGGATGTTGATCGCGGAGTTGCGCGGGTTGCTCGAATAGAATTGCAGCGAAGGCTGTTGCTGCTGGAGCCGGTTGACGTTGAACGCCCCGGTCTTTTCGAGCTCGGAACCGCCGATCACCGACATGGCGATCGGCACTTCCTGTGCGCGCTCCTCGCGCCGGCGCGCGGTGACGACGACATCGCCTGACGCGGCCGGCGTCTCGCCAGCCTGGTCCTGCGCCGGGTCATCGGCCACTGGCGCGGCAGCGGCAGGCGCGGCGGCCGTTGACACCGCGCCTGCTTCCGTAATCGCCACCGTCTGGGAGGCGAGCGCTGTTTGGGCAAGCAGCAGCATAGGCAAGGTAGCGAGCATTGGTGTCCCCTTTAGAGCTCGTAGTTCGAGTCGCGACTATAATTCCCATCTAATCGCTATGGTTTCACCATCGTAAGAACTTGCCGAACGCAAAGCTGAGCTTTCACCCACGCAAATCGGCCATTTCAGCTCTTGAACCGGCGCCAGGACGCCCCAGATCTGCGGTGTGCGGTGCCGATTGGGCCGCGCGAAAAGCGGGTGTCGCGCCGTTGCGGGCACCCATGACGTCCAACTCGCTTTGAATGAGGAGACCAACATGCGTCAGTTCGATTTGACCCCCTATCGCCGTTCGACGATCGGCTTCGACCGCCTGTTCGACATGCTCGAAACCAGCGCGCGTCAGTCGGCGGCGGACAATTATCCGCCCTTCAACCTCGAAAAGGTCTCCGACGACCGCTACCGTATCACGCTCGCCATCGCCGGCTTCGGGCGTGACGAGATCGAGATCGTCGCGCAGCAGAATCTGCTCCAGGTGAAGGGCAACAAGGCCGAAAAGGAAGGTGCCAGCGGCTCTTTCCTGCATCTCGGTATCGCCAACCGCAGCTTCGAGCGCCGCTTCGAGCTGGCCGATTTCGTTCGCGTGGACGACGCGCGGCTCAATGACGGCCTGCTGACGATCGACCTCGTCCGCGAAGTACCCGAGGCGATGAAGCCGAAGACGATCGCGATCAAGACGGGCGCGCCGCTCGCAGCGATCGATGGCGGCAAGGATAGCGAGGCGGCGTAATCCCCCAACGCCGCTCGCGCGGAAGAGGCGCCCGGGCCAAGTGCCTCGGGCGCCTCTTTTTTCATCCGAATCGGAACCGTTGATTCAGAACGACGTTCTTGCCGGATAGAAGGTCTGTTCGATCCGGGGGAATCCGATGAGAGCGCGTACCGACTCCGTAACTTCGCCGGCCGATCCGGCTCTGCTGGTGGCCACTGGACCCGACACGATGCTTGCCGAAAATCCCGAAATCGAGACGCTGCACCGAAAGGCCGACCGGTGTCGCCGGCTCGCCCTGACGGTTGGCGACCGGCATACCGTCGAGACGCTCATCGCCATGGCGCGGGAATATGAGGCCCAGGCCGATCAGGTGGCCCAGACCGCCCACTGAAAGCATGCCGCGCGTAGGTAGCGCCGCGCACGACCGTTCGCGACGATTGCCTCAGACGAGCCGCGACTGCCGCACCGCCGCTTCGATGAAGCTCGCGAACAGCGGGTGGGGATCGAACGGTTTGGACTTCAGCTCCGGGTGAAACTGCACGCCCACGAACCAGGGATGGTCCGGCCGCTCCACGATCTCCGGCAACATGCCGTCCGGCGACATGCCCGAAAAGACCAGGCCGCCCTTTTCGAGCGCGTCGCGATAGCCCGTATTCACCTCGTAGCGATGCCGATGCCGCTCCGAGATGTCGGTGCCGCCATAGATGGAGGCGACCACGCTGTTGCCGTCGAGCTTCGCGTCATAGGCGCCGAGCCGCATCGTGCCGCCCAGGTCGCCGCCCTCTTCGCGCTTCTCGATGCCGGCTTCGGTCATCCACTCAGTGATCATGCCGACCACCGGCTCGTCGGTAGGGCCGAATTCGGTCGAGCTGGCATTCGTGATGCCCGCGAGGTCCCGGGCGCCCTCGATGCATGCCATCTGCATGCCGAAACAGATGCCGAAATAGGGGATTTCCCGTTCGCGCGCGAAGCGCACGCTGGCGATCTTGCCCTCGGCACCGCGCTCGCCGAACGCGCCGGGCACCAGGATCGCGTGCAGCGGCTCGAGCTTCGCCGCGACATCGCTGTCCTTGGCCTCGAACAACTCGGCATCGATCCACTCGATATTGACCTTCACGCGATTGGCGATGCCGCCATGCACCAGCGCTTCGTTGAGTGATTTGTAGGCATCCTGCAGGCCGACATATTTGCCGACCACGCCGACGGTGACCTCGCCTTCCGGGTTGGTCAGCCGATCGACGATGTCGGACCAGCGCGACAGGTCGGGCGCTTCGCCGGGCTCGATGCCGAAAGCACGCAACACTTCGGCGTCCAGGCCTTCAGCATGATACTGCATCGGCACGGCGTAGATGCTCTTGGCGTCCAGCGCCGGTATGACCGCTTCCTTGGGCACGTTGCAGAACAGCGCGATCTTGGCGCGGTCGCTTGCCGGCAGCGGCTGTTCGCAGCGGCAGACCAGCACATCGGGCTGGACCCCGAGCGCGGCGAGCTCGCGCACCGAATGCTGGGTCGGCTTGGTCTTCAGCTCGCCCGCGGCCGCGATGTACGGCACCAGCGTCACATGGATGCTGACCGACTGGCCCCGGCCCAGATCGTTCCGCAGCTGGCGGATCGCTTCGATGAAGGGCAGCGATTCGATATCGCCGACCGTGCCACCGATCTCGCACAGCACGAAATCGAGATCCTCGGTCTCGGCCTGCGCGAATTCCTTGATCGCGTCGGTGACGTGCGGAATCACCTGGACGGTCGCGCCCAGATAGTCGCCGCGACGCTCGCGCGTGATGATCTGCTGATAGATGCGGCCGGAGGTGACATTGTCCGACTGGCGCGACGCCACGCCGGTGAAGCGCTCATAATGGCCGAGATCGAGATCGGTCTCCGCCCCGTCGTCGGTCACATAGACTTCGCCATGCTGGTACGGCGACATCGTGCCGGGATCGACGTTGAGATAGGGATCGAACTTGCGGATGCGCACGCGATAGCCGCGCGCTTGAAGGAGAGCCGCGAGGCTCGCCGCCATCAAACCCTTGCCGAGCGAGGAGACCACGCCGCCGGTGATAAAGATAAACCGCGCCATGGGAGAAAAGGCCTAGCGTCATCATGGGTCGCGCGACAAGCGCGCGACTCCAATATCGTTACAAAAAAGTGGCGAAGGGGCCCGCGCTTACTGCGCGAGCGGGACCGCGCTGTTCCCGGCCGGTGCGCCGGGTGCGGGTGCCGTCGTCGGCTGGGGCGCCGGCGGGGCGAGCTGACCGGCTGCCGGGGGCGTCCGGGCCAGGCTGGGATCGATCTTGGCCGTGCTGTGGCCCATCGAGGCAATCACCGCGAGCAGGATCGCCAGGCCGACGAACAAGGTCGCGAGGACCGAGGTGGCGCGCGTCAGGAAATCCGCCGCGCCCCGTGCCGACATCAGTCCGGAGGGGCTGCCGCCCATGCCAAGCCCGCCGCCTTCCGAGCGCTGCATCAGGATCACGGTCACCAGGCTGGCGGCGATGATCGCGTGGACGACGAGGAGGAACTTGAACATGAAAAGGCGCAACCTGTGGCTTGGGAAGGCGGGCACATAGGCGAGCCGGCGCTTCCGATCAACCGCCAGAGGGAACGCCGTGCCGGACATTTCGCTTCCGCACTGAAACCAGCCGCGATTATGAACGTTATGTGTCCAGGTGCCCCAACGTGCGGGGCCTGGGCAAATCGTGGAATTTTTCGTGGCCACACTACCTGATCGATCGCTGGGCGGCTGGATGCGGACGCTGGTGGATTATGTGCGATCGGGCGAGCCCGATCTGACCAATCGGCAGATGGCGCTGTTGCTGGTGGTATATCTCAATCCGGGGCCGCATACGGTGCGCGGGCTCGCTCGTGTGCTGAACGTTTCCAAGCCGGTTGTGACGCGCGCCTTGAACAGGCTCGGTTCGCTCGGCTATCTGCGCCGACAGCGCGACGAAACCGACAAGCGCAACATATTCGTCGCGCGCACGTCTGAAGGGGCAGAATTTCTTGAAGAGTTTGGCCAGTTTATCGGCGACGCCGAGCAGCCAGTCGCCAGGCGGGCCTCCGCGTAGGAGCTTCGCGCTTCTCGGCCCGTCCGCCGTCCTGGATCCGCGGCATGACGCCGTAAGGCGCGACGTGGCGGACATCCGCCTCGCCGACCGCGTTTTCGCGCCTCATTATGCTGCGCCCATGCCGCGCCGAATCGCGAGCCAGGCGTTGCTGCTCGCCACCGATGCGGACGATGCGCCGATCCTTGCCGAACTTCGCTCAGGCGAGGTTTTCGAGGTCCTGGATCTCGCCGGCGGCAAGGCCTGGGGGATCGCGGTCGGTCACAATCTGGTTGGTTATATCGACGCAGCGGCGCTAGAGCCGATCAAATGACGGCAAAGGTCTTTATCGATGGTGCTGCTGGCACCACCGGCCTCGAGATTCGGGAGCGGCTGACCGGTCGTGACGATATCGAGCTGCTGAGCCTGAGCGAGTCGCGCCGCAAGGACGCGAAGGCGCGGGCCAAATTGCTCAACGACGCGGATTTCGTGATTCTGTGCCTGCCCGACGACGCGGCGCGCGAAGCGGTCGCGCTGATCGAGAATGACCATACGCGCGTCATCGACGCCTCGACCGCCCACCGCACCGGTGACGGCTGGATCTATGGTTTTCCGGAGCTGGAACCAGGTCAGATGGCCGCGATCGCGGAGGCGAAGCGTGTCTCCAACCCGGGCTGCTACCCCACCGGTTTTCTCGCGCTCGTCCGCCCGCTGGTGCGCGCGGGGCTGATTCCGGTCGACTGGCCGATCACCGTCAATGCCGTTTCCGGCTATTCGGGCGGTGGCAAGTCGATGATTGCGGAGTTCGAGGGCTCCAATCCGCCACCCGCCGCGCGGCCCTATGCGCTCGGCCTCGCCCACAAGCATGTGCCGGAGATGCAGAAGCATGCGCGCATGGAGCACCCGCCGATCTTCATGCCCTCAGTGGCCAACACCTATCGTGGCATGATCGTCGAGGTGCCCCTGCCCCTCCACATGTTCGTAAGGCGCCCCACGCTCGTCGCCCTCGAGACGACCTTGCGCGAGGCCTATAAGGATTCGCCGATCGTGCGGGTCGTCGATGCTGACGTGGATACCGTCGCGATCGAGGACGATGCCGGTACCGACCGGCTGACCCTGCGCGTCTGCGGCAATGCCGAGACCGGTCAGACCCGCCTGATCGCGACACTCGACAATCTCGGCAAGGGCGCCGCCGGCGCGGCGGTCCAGAACCTCAATATCATGGCGGGATTCGATCCCGTGGCCGGATTGACGCTTTAATCGTCAAGGGCGACTGCGTATTGGCCTTGGCCCGGCGCACCCACGTCTGTTAGTCGCACGGGCGACATCGCCATCCAGGAGACATTATGCGCGATCCGGTAGGCAAGCTGCTGCTGTTCGGCGCGACGGGAGACCTCGCGCAACGCATGTTGCTGCCGTCGCTGTACGGGCTGCATGCCGACGGGCTGCTGCCCGAAGGCCTGACGATCACCGGCACGGCCCGGTCGGAGCATGACGATGCGAGCTATCGCAAATTCGCCAAGCACGCGCTCGACGAATTCCTGCCCGAGGACCGCAAGGACGAGAAGGCCATCAAGACCTTCCTCGAACGCCTCGGCTATCAGGCACTCGATGCGACCGACCTCGCGCATTATAATCTGCTGGCGAAGAAGGTCGGCGATGTCGCGGGCGGCCTCGCCATCTTCCTGTCGACGGCGCCTTCGCTGTTCGAACCGGTGATCCGCGGGCTCGAAGCGGCCGGACTCGCCGGCGACACCGTCCGCATCGGCCTGGAAAAGCCGCTGGGGTATGATCTGGCGTCGAGCCGAGAGATCAACGACACGGTCGCGAGCGCCTTTCCGGAGAACCGCACCTTCCGTATCGACCATTATCTCGGCAAGGAGACGGTCCAGAACATCCTGGCGCTGCGTTTCGGCAACAGCTTCTTCGAGCCGGTATGGAATGCCCAGGGCATCGACAACGTCCAGATCACGATCTCGGAAACGGTCGGGCTGGAAGATCGCGCCGGCTATTACGACACCGCGGGCGCGCTGCGCGACATGGTCGCCAACCATATGCTTCAGCTGCTCGCGCTGATCGCGATGGAGCCCCCTGCCCGCTTCGACGGCACCGCGATCCGCGACGAGAAGGCGAAGGTGTTCCGGTCGCTCCGCAAGATGAAGCCCGAGGATGTGCCCCATGTCACCGTCACCGGCCAGTACACCAAGGGCGCGGTCAACGGCGAGATCGTGAAGGGCTATATCGAGGAACTGGGCAAGCCCTCGACCACCGAGACCTTCGTCGCGATCAAGGCGCATGTCGACAATTGGCGTTGGCAGGGCGTGCCCTTCTATCTCCGCACCGGCAAGCGCATGCCGAACCGCCATTCGGAGATCGCGATCCAGTTCAAGGCGGTACCGCATTCGATGTTCGCCAGCCGCGGCGGCCTGCTCCAGCCCAACATGCTGATCATCCGGCTTCAGCCCGAGGAATATGTCCAGCTGCTGGTGATGGCGAAGGAGCCGGGCCTCGACCGCGAGGGCATCCGCCTGCGCGAGGTGCCGCTGAACCTCAGCCTCGACGCCGAATTCGCCGGCACCCGCCGCCGCATCGCCTATGAAAGGCTGCTGCTCGACCTGATCGAGGGCGATCCGACCCTGTTCGTCCGCCGCGACGAGGTGGAAGCGCAATGGGAGTGGATCGACGCGATCCGCGCCGGCTGGGTAGCGAACGACGTGAAGCCGAAAGGCTATGGCGCCGGCACCTGGGGCCCTTCGGCCGCAATCGCGCTGACCGAACGCGACGGGGTGACCTGGCAGGACGATTGAGCGACCGGATATGGACCGAATAAACACCTGTCCGTTCGTGCTGAGTAGGGGCTGAGCTTGTCGAAGACCCGTATCGAAGCATAAGCGCTTGGGGCGCTGTCCTTCGATACGCCATTTCGACAAGCTCAATGGCTACTCAGGACGAACGGCATATCGAATCAAGGACGAGACATGAGCGAAGAAATCGAATGGTGGGATTATGACGACGCGGCCGAAATGGCCGCTGCCGTCGCGGGCGATATCGGCTTCGTGATCGAAAGCGCGATCGACGCGCGCGGCGGATGCGTCATCGCGCTCGCCGGCGGCAAGACCCCGCTGCCGATCTACGAGAAGCTCGCCGCGACCAAGCTCGACTGGAAGCGCGTGACGATCATCCCGACCGACGAGCGTATCGTGCCGCTGGGCGATCCGCTGTCCAACATCACCGCGATCGGCAAGACCTTCCTGCCCAAGGGTGCCCGGGTCATCCCGATCGTCAGCGAAGCCGCGAAGGATTATCGCGCCGCCGGCAAGGCGGCCGATGCCAGGCTCGCCGACCATCACTGGCCGCTCGATCTCTGCCTGCTCGGCGTCGGCGAGGACGGCCATACCGCTTCGATCTTCCCCGGCCCCGATTTCGAGGAAGCCATCAACGGCCCGCGCGAGCGCCGCGCGCTCGGCGTGATGCCCGATCCGATGCCCGCCGACGCCCCCGTCGCGCGTATCACCCTCAGCCGCGCCGCGATCGTCTCGGCCAAGGCGCTGATGATCGCCGTCACCGGCGACAAGAAGCGCAAGGTGATCGAGCAGGCGATCAAGCAGGGCCCTTCGTCCAGCTACCCGATCGGCCGCGTGCTCGCTGACGCCGAGCTGCCGGTCGACATCCATTGGAGCCCTGCATGACCCTTCATGCCGATGTGAGCGCGGTTACCGACCGGATCATCGCCCGGTCGAAGCCGACCCGCGACGCCTATCTGGCGCTGATCCGGCGCGAACGCGACAACCATATCCACCGCCCCGCKCTCGGCTGCGCCAACCTCGCGCACGGCTATGCCGGCACCGAGGAGGACCGCGACACGATGAAGGCCGGCGGCGGCATGAACATCGGCATCGTCACCGCTTACAATGACATGCTCTCGGCGCACGCGACCTATTATCGCTATCCGGAGCAGATGAAGGTCTGGGCACGCGAGGCCGGCGCCACGGCGCAGGTCGCAGGCGGCGTGCCCGCGATGTGCGACGGCGTGACCCAGGGCTATCCGGGCATGGAGCTGTCGCTGTTCAGCCGCGACACCATCGCATTGTCGACCGCGGTGGCGCTCAGCCACGGCATGTTCGAGGGCGCGGCGCTGCTCGGCATCTGCGACAAGATCGTGCCCGGCCTGTTGATGGGCGCGCTGCGCTTCGGGCATCTGCCGATGATCCTGATCCCCGGCGGCCCGATGCGCTCCGGCCTCGCCAACAAGGCGAAGGCCGCGGTGCGCGAGCAGTTCGCCGAGGGCAAGGCGACGCGCGAGGATCTGCTCGAGGCGGAGATCTCCGCCTATCACTCGAAGGGCACCTGCACCTTCTACGGCACGGCCAATTCGAACCAGATGATGATGGAGGTAATGGGCCTCCACATGCCCGGCGCCGCCTTCGCCAACCCGGGCACCAAGCTGCGCCAGGAACTGACCCGCGCCGCCGTCCATCGGCTCGCCGGGATCGGCTGGGACGGTGCCGATTATCGCCCGCTCGGCGAATGCGTCGATGAAAAGGCCATCGTCAATGCAGCCGTCGGGCTGCTCGCGACCGGCGGATCGACCAATCACCTGATCCACCTCCCCGCCATCGCGGCGGCGGCGGGCATCGTGATCGACTGGGAGGATTTCGACCGCCTCTCCCGCGCGGTGCCGCTGATCGCCCGCGTCTATCCCAATGGCTCGGCCGATGTGAACGGCTTCGAGGATGCGGGCGGCATGCCCTATGTCATCCGCGAGCTGCTTGACGGGGGAATGCTTCACCGGGACTTGATGACCGTCGCCGGGGATGACATGACAACGTACGCCAAACGCCCGGCCATCGAGGATGAGGCGCTGGTTTGGGGGGACGCCGGTGCCAGTGGTGACGAAACGATTCTCCGCCCGGTCACTGCGCCGTTCGCGCCCGAGGGCGGCTTTCGTATCCTCACCGGCAATCTCGGCCGGGCCTGTATCAAGGTGAGCGCCGTCGACCGCGATCGCTGGACGATAGAGGCGCCGTGCCGCGTCTTTGCCGACCAGTCCGAGGTCCAGACTGCGTTCAAGGCGGGCGAGCTCGACCGCGATGTCGTCGTGGTGGTACGCTTCCAGGGCCCGCGCGCGAACGGCATGCCCGAGCTGCACAAGCTTACCCCGCCGCTCGGCGTGCTTCAGAATCGCGGCTTCCGCGTCGCGCTCGTTACCGACGGGCGCATGTCCGGGGCGAGCGGCAAGGTGCCATGCGCGATCCATTGCTCGCCCGAGGCGCTCGGCCAGGGCCCGCTCGCGAAGCTGCGCGACGGCGACGTCATCCGCATGTCGGCCGATACCGGCGAACTCGCCGCGCTGGTCGATCCGGCGGAATGGGCCGCACGGTCCTTTGTCGAGGCGCCACCGGCGGCCGAGGGCATGGGCCGCGAATTGTTCGGCCTGTTCCGCGGCCGGGCGAACGAAGCCGAAAAGGGCGCATCGGCCATATTGGCCGCAATGGGGTGGTAAGCATGGAAGTTGTGGCGGTCGATATCGGCGGAACGCATGTGCGCTTCGCCATCGCCGAGGTTGCGGACGGCCGCGTCGTCACCCTTGGCGAACCCGAGACGCTCAAGACCGCCGAATATGCCAGCCTGCAGACCGCCTGGCAGGCGTTCGGCGCTTCGCTCGACCGGCCCCTGCCTCGGTCCGCCGCGATCGCGGTCGCATCGCCGATCGGCGGCGAGATCATCAAGCTGACCAACAATCCCTGGATCATTCGGCCGGCGCTGGTGCAGGAGCGGCTCGAGGTCGACACCTTCTCCCTGATCAACGATTTCGGCGCGATCGGCCATGCGGTGGCGCAGGTCGGCCCGGACTATTTCCAGCATCTCTGCGGGCCCGATACCGCGCTGCCCGATCACGGCTCGATCACCGTCTGCGGGCCGGGCACCGGCCTGGGCGTCGCGCAAGTCCTGCGCGTGCGACACGGCTATCATGTGATCGAGACCGAGGGCGGCCATATGGACTTCGCGCCGCTCGACAATCTGGAAGACGCCCTGCTGAAGCGCCTGCGCAAGGCCTATAATCGCGTGTCGGTCGAACGGATCGTGGCCGGCCCCGGCATCGTCGCGATCTATGAAACGCTGGGCGAGATCGAAGGCCGCGCGCTGCAGCGGCTCGACGACAAGCAGATCTGGAGCCTCGCGCTCGACGATGGCGACAGTCTGGCCCTCGCCGCGCTCGATCGCTTCTGCCTCAGCCTGGGCGCGGTCGCCGGCGATCTGGCGCTGGCGCACGGCCCGAAGGGCGTGGTGATCGCGGGCGGACTCGGCCTCAGGCTCAAGGATCGGCTGCTTCAATCGGGCTTCGAGCAACGATTCACCGCAAAGGGCCGTTTCCAGTCGCTGATGAAGTCGATACCGGTAAAGCTCATCACCCATCCCCAGCCCGGCCTGTTCGGCGCCGCGGCCGCCTTTGCCCAGGAGCATGCCCGATGAGCGGTATCGAGACGATCATGCGGACGAGCCCCGTCATTCCGGTGCTCGTGATCGAGGACGCCGCCACGGCCCGGCCGCTCGCCGAGGCGCTGGTCGCCGGCGGCCTCAAGGTGCTCGAAGTGACGATGCGCACCGCCGCCGCGATCGACGCGATTCGCGAGATGAAGCAGGTGCCGGGCGCGATCGTCGGCGCCGGCACGGTGGTCACGACCGAGCAGTTCGAGCAGGTGATGGACGCGGGCGCCGAGTTCATCGTCTCGCCCGGCCTGACCGAGCGGCTCGCCCAGCCGATCATCGCCAGCGGCGTGCCCTATCTGCCGGGCATCGCGACGGCGGGCGACATCATGCGCGGGCTGGATCTGGGGCTGGAGCATTTCAAATTCTTCCCGGCCGAAACCTCGGGCGGGATCAAGGCACTCAAGGCCCTCGCCGCGCCCTTCTACCAGTGCACATTCTGCCCCACCGGCGGCATTACCGAAGCGAGCGCACCCGACTGGCTCGCGTTTGGACCCGTGCTGTGCGTCGGCGGCAGCTGGGTGACCGGCGGCACCATGGCCGAGGTCGAAGCCAAGGCACGCGCCGCAGCGGCGCTGGCGCGATAGGAGCGCCTATCTCCGAATCGTACGCGCACGCACCGGACCGCTCAGCACGGGAGCGGGACTTTTCCATGATTGAATCGACGACAGCGCGGCGTCACATCTCGCCGCGCGCGCGCCTGATCGCATACCATTTCTGGACGTTCGCATTGTGCTGCTGGAGCGTGTCGGCGAACACATGGCCGCCCGTCCCGTCGGCGACGAAATAGAGCGCGTTGGACTGTTCCGGATCGAGCACCGCGTCGATCGACGCGCGGCCGGGATTGCAGATCGGGCCCGCGGGAAGGCCCGCCATCGCGTAGGTATTGTAGCCGTTATTGGCCTGGAGTTCCGAGCGGAGGATTCGCCGGCCGAGCGGCCGCCCCTTCGTGACCGGATAGATCACGGTCGGATCCGCCTGGAGCGGCATGCCGCGCTTCAGCCGGTTGGAATAGACCGCGGCGACCAGGCGCCGCTCGCTGGGTTTGCCGGTTTCCTTCTCGACGATCGAGGCGAGGATCAGCGCCTGCCGCGGCGTGCTCACCGCGATACCCGGCTTGCGTTTCTCCCAGGCGCCAGCGAGGTAGCGAGTCATCGCCGTCTGCATGCGCCCGAGCATGAAGGCCTTGGTGTAGCCGCGCTCGAAGCTGTAGCTGTCGGGCAGCACGCTGCCTTCCTCCGGCACGGCGACCACACCCTGCAGCCCGGACGTCTTGTCCAGCGCGTCCTTGACCATCACTGACGGCCATCCCTCCGGCACCGTCACGAAGCGCTGCAGCGTCTTCCCGCCCTGGAGCACCTTCAGGATATCCGACTGGCTGAGACGCGGCGGAAGGCGATATTCGCCCGCCTTGATCGGATCGTCCGAGCCGAGGAAGCGCGCGAACAGGCGGAATTGCCGGGCGGACCGAATCGCCCCCGCCTTTTCCAGCTGAGTCGAAGCGGTCGCCAGGCTGGTGCCGGATGCGATCTGCACCGTGGTGGTCCGCGCCAGCGGCCCCGGCCCGGCCCATCGCTGCAGCCCGATGAACCCCGCGATGACCGCCGCTAGGACGATCAGCAGGCCGAGACAGCCGAGCCTGCGCACGACTCCCTAGACGGCCCGCATGACGAGGCTGGCATTGGTGCCGCCAAAGCCGAAGCTGTTGTTGAGCACTGCCTTGATCGACCGCTTCTTGGCGACATGCGGCACCAGGTCGACGCCGGCGCAATTCTCGCTGGGATTGTCGAGATTGAGCGTCGGCGGCGCGATCTGGTCGCGCAGCGCGAGGATGCAGAAGATGCTCTCCACCGCGCCGGCACCGCCGAGCAGATGCCCGATCGCCGACTTGGTCGAGCTCATCGACAAGGTATCGATATTGTTGCCGAACAAACGGCGCACCGCGTTCAACTCAAGCTCGTCGCCGAGCGGCGTCGAGGTGCCATGCGCGTTGATGTAATCGATGTCCGACAGCGCGAGACCCGATTTGCGCATCGCCATTTCCATCGAGCGGAACGCGCCCGATCCTTCGGGATGCGGCGCAGTGACGTGATAGGCGTCGCCCGACAGGCCATAGCCGATCACCTCGGCATAGATTTTCGCGCCGCGCGCCTTGGCCCGCTCATATTCCTCGAGCACGACCACGCCGGCGCCTTCGCCCATCACGAACCCGTCGCGATCCACGTCATAGGGGCGGCTACCCTTTTCGGGCGAGTCGTTGAAGTTGGTCGACAGCGCGCGCGCCTGGGCGAAGCCAGCGATGCCGAGCGGGCAGATCGCGCCCTCGGCGCCGCCCGCGAGCATCACGTCCGCATCGTCCATCGCGATCATTCGCGCGGCGTCGCCGATCGAATGCGCGCCGGTCGAGCAGGCGGTGACGACGGCGTGATTGGGGCCCATCAGGCCATATTTGATCTGTACCTGACCCGTGATCAGGTTGATCAGGCGGCCGTGCACGAAATGCGGTGACACGCGGCGCGGGCCCTTTTCATGGAGCACAATCGATTCGCTGGCGATGCCCGGCAGGCCGCCGATTCCAGCACCGATCGAGCAGCCCGCGCGGAAGCGCTCTTCCTCGGTCATGTCGGTCAGGCCGGCGTCCTCGAGCGCCTGGCCGGCCGCATCGATGCCGTAGATGATGAAGGGATCGACCTGGCGCTGCACCTTGTGATCGACACGCTTGCCGGGGTCGAAGCCATATTCATGCTCCGGCGGCTTCACTTCGCAGGCGATGCGACAGGCATAGTCGGTCGCGTCGAAACGCGTGATCGTGCCCGCGCCCGATTTGGAGGCGATGATGTTCGCCCATGCGGTTTCCACATCGGCACCCAGCGGTGTCACGAGCCCGAGCCCGGTTACGACAACACGGCGCATGGCCATCTCCGTTCTTCATTCGTCAAATTGGGTTCGTCAAATAGGAACGGCCCCCCGCCCCTGTTGGTTGCCCTGGGACGGGGAGCCGTTCATGCATTCCTGCCCGAAAAGGGCCAGGCGGGGCGCCGGAGCGCCTTCCGCCAGATCAGTCCCATCAGATCAATCTTTGTGCTCGTCGATGAAGGTGATCGCGTCCTTGACGGTCGTGATCTTCTCCGCGGCGTCATCGGGGATTTCGACTTCGAATTCTTCCTCGAAGGCCATCACCAGCTCAACGATATCGAGGCTGTCCGCGCCCAGATCGTCGATGAAGCTGGCGTCTTCGGTGACCTTGTCGGCTTCGACGCCGAGATGCTCGACGACGATCTTCTTAACCCGGTCTGCGGTCTCGCTCATTGTTATCGTCCCTCTATCGCTGGGGGTTTCATTTCCTGAACGCACGTAGAACGCGCTTGGTGCCCTTGCAAGGGGGAGCAGCCCCGGGAAAGAGCACCGACCGCGATCAGATCATCGCCATGCCGCCATTTACGTGCAGTGTCTGACCAGTAACATAGCCGGCCTCGCGGCTGGCGAGATAGACCACCGCCGCGCCGATATCCGCGCCTTCGCCCATATGGCCGGCCGGGATTCGGCCGTTCAACGCATCCTTCTGCGCATCCGGGAGGATGTCGGTCATGGCCGTGCGGATAAAACCCGGCGCCACGCAATTGACGGTGATGCCGCGGCTGGCGAGTTCCTGCGCCAGGGCCTTGGACATGCCGACCAGCCCCGCCTTCGACGCGGCATAATTGGCCTGACCGGGGTTGCCGGTCGTGCCGACCACCGAGGTGACCGAGATGATCCGGCCGAACCGCGCCTTCATCATCGGCCGCGCGGCGGCGCGCGCGATGCGGAACGCCGCCTCCAGGTTGACGCGGATCACCTGATCCCATTCGTCGTCCTTCATGCGCATGACGAGATTGTCGCGGGTGACGCCGGCATTGTTGACGACGATATCGAGCTTGCCCAGCGCCTCGACCGCGCTCGGCACCAGCGCGTCGACCGCGGCGCCATCGGAAAGGTCGCATGGCAGCGCGACATGATCGCCGCCGAGACTGTCCCTGAACGATTCGAGCTTCGCCGCATTGGACCCGGAGACCGCGAGCCGCGCCCCCTGCCCCGCCAGCGCCTGCGCGATCGCCGAGCCGATCCCTCCGGAAGCGCCAGTCACCAGCGCGGTCATGCCTGTCAGGTCGAACATTCCATGCTCCTAAAATTTATTGGTTCACGCGGAGACGCGGAGACGCAGAGGGGGTGTAGTCGTTGACGATCCGCCGCAGCCCTTCTTTCAGCGTCGCGGCCCCGAAGTTGATGAGCAGCCCGACGGGCTGCTTGGTCAGACGCAAATAGGTCAGCAGCTGCTTGCCATGGGCGGGCGATAGATTCTCCACGGATTTGATCTCGATGAGCAAGCGCTCGTCGACAATCAGATCAATCCTAAAAGCCGCATCAAAGCGAAGCCCCTCATATTCGATATCTATGGGACGCTGTCGCGCTACAGCGTAACCCATGGCGGCAAGCTTACCGGCCATGACGGCCTCATACACACTTTCAAGCAGCCCCGGCCCAAGATCGCGGTGCAAGCGCAAAGCGATATCGACCACATCACCACTGATCTGATCGATATCCATCATATAATCCTCTCTGCGCCTCCGCGTCTCCGCGCGAACAAATCAAGCTACAGTGCTTTCGCCAAAGCCTCGATATCGTCCATCGAGATCACGCTCGAGGCATCCACATCGGCCGCGATGCGCTTGACCATCGGCGCCAGGACTTTGCCGCCGAATTCGATGAAACGCTCCACGCCCGTGTCCGACATCGCCAGCACCGATTCCCGCCAGCGCACCATGCCCGTGACCTGCTCGACCAGCAGCCGGCGGATCGAGTCGACATCGCCCACCGCCGTCGCGGTGACGTTGGCGAAGACCGGCACCAGCGGCGAATCGATCCGCGCCTCGGCCAACGCCTTTTCCATCGCATCGGCGGCGGGCTGCATCAGCGGGCAGTGGAACGGCGCCGACACCGGCAGCACTATCGCGCGCTTGGCGCCATATTCCTTCGCGATCGCGACGGCCCGCTCGATCGCGCCGCGATGGCCCGAAATCACCACCTGCGACGGATCATTGTCGTTCGCGACGGTGCACACCTCGCCCTCGGCCGCGGCATTGGCGATGATCCGCGCCTTTTCGAGATCGGCACCGAGCAATGCCGCCATCGCACCCACACCGACCGGCACCGCCGCCTGCATCGCCAGCCCACGATGCTTGAGCAGCAGCGCGGTTGTCGGCAGGTCGATCGCCCCTGCCGCGCACAAAGCGCTATATTCGCCGAGCGAATGGCCCGCGACATAATCGGCCTTGTCGGCCAGGCGGATGCCGCCTTCCTTTTCCAGCACGCGCAACGTGGCGATGGCATTGGCCATGATCGCCGGCTGGGCATTCTCGGTAAGCTGCAGCTCATCCTCGGGACCTTCGCTCATCAGCTTGAAGAGATGCTGGCCCAGCGCCTCGTCGACTTCCTCGAACACCGCGCGGGCGACGGCGCTGGCTTCGGCAAGGAGGCGGCCCATGCCGACCGCCTGGCTGCCCTGCCCGGGAAAGATGAATGCACGCATGGCCGGCTCCTGTGAGATCAGGCGGGTGGGACTAGAAAGCTGAACGGACTTAGGCAAGCCGCGACACTTCGCGACCATTTCGGCCGCTTTCCGGCACGGGCCTGCGACAACCGACTCCTAGATAGGTGTTCGACGCCAAGCGAGGCGCCTGACAACACCGAGGAGTGAGTATCATGAAGAAGTTCATCCTGAGCGCGATCGCCGTCTCGATGGTCGCAAGCCCGCTGGCCGCCACTGCTGCGTCGGCCGGCCAGTATCAGCCCCAGCGCCAGACCGAGCAGCGCCACGAGACGATAGTCCGTCATCAACCGGGCAGGACCGTGGTCGTCCAGCGCGACGTCCGCGACAACCGGTCCGACTATCGCAACGGCCACCAGAACAGCTATCGCAGCAACTGGCGCAAGGGTGAGCGCTTCGACTATCGCCAGGCACGCAATTACCGCGTGATCAACGACTATCGCGGCCGTCACCTGAAGGCCCCGCCCCGCGGCTACCGCTATGTCCAGTCGGGCAATGACGCGCTGCTGGTCGGCATCTCGAGCGGCGTGATCGCGGCCATCCTGGCCGGCGCGCTCCGCTAACACCGCACGGATCGGGCGGAAGGCTTGCCTTTCGCCCGATTTCCGCTAAGGGACCGCCATCGGGGTGGGAAGCGCCAGCTTTCCGCCCCGGTTGCATTGAGAGACGATAGCCGGAGGGGCGTTGCGCATGGTGCGTACGTCAGCGATCGGCCAAGAGAAGAGAAAGCAGCATGGCTCTATACGAGCATGTGTTCCTTGCGCGCCAGGATCTGGCACAGGCGCAGGTGGACACGCTGGCGGAGAACGCCACCAAGATCATCGAGGACAACAAGGGCAAGGTCGTGAAGACCGAGTCCTGGGGCCTGCGCAGCCTCGCGTACAAGATCGCGAAGAACCGCAAGGCGCATTACGTGATGCTCGAAATCGACGCGCCGGCCGGCGTGGTCGCCGAGCTGGAGCGCCAGACCCAGATCAACGAAGACATCATCCGCTACATGACAGTCAAGGTCGACGCTCTCGAAGAGGGTCCGACCGTGATGATGCGCAAGAGCGATCGTGACCGTGAGCGTCGTGGTGACCGCGAGGGCCGTGGCGACCGTCCGGACCGTGGTGACCGGCCCGAGCGCCCGCGTCGCGACTTCGACGGCGAATAAGGAGCATATAGACAATGGCACGCCCATTTTTCCGCCGCCGCAAGAGCTGCCCGTTCTCCGCCAAGGATGCCCCCCGGATCGACTATAAGGACGTCCGGTTGCTGCAGGGCTTCGTGTCCGAGCGTGGCAAGATCGTCCCGAGCCGCATCACCTCGGTGAGCGGCAAGAAGCAGCGCGAGCTCGCCCAGGCGATCAAGCGCGCCCGTCATCTGGGCCTGCTGCCCTACATCGTTAAGTAAGGAGCCGGACTCATGGATGTGATCCTGCTGGAACGAGTTGAGAAGCTCGGCAACATCGGCGACGTGGTGAAGGTGAAGGACGGTTTCGCCCGTAACTTCCTGCTGCCGAACAAGAAGGCGCTTCGCTCGAACGAAGCCAACCGCAAGGTCTTCGAGAAGAACCGCGAGAAGATCGTGGCCGACAACGCCGCACGTCGCGGCGAAGCCGAGACCGAAGCGAAGACGATCGACGGCATCACGCTGACGCTGATCCGCCAGTCGTCCAACACCGGCCAGCTTTATGGCTCGGTCGCGGTGCGCGATCTGCTCGAACTGCTCGAGAGCGAAGGCCATAAGGTGCCGAAGTCGGCGATCGTGCTGAACAAGCCGATCAAGGCCATCGGCGTCTATGACGTCAAGGTCTCGCTGCACGCCGAAGTCGCCGTGACCATCAAGGTCAATGTCGCACGCTCGCCTGAAGAGGCCGAGATGCAGGCGAAGGGCGTCGACGTGATGACCGCGATGTTCGAAAAGGACGAAGCCGGCTTTGTCGAGGATTACGATCCGAACGCAGAGCCGGGCGCGACCGCCGAGGTCCAGTCCGAGCCGGCAGCCGAAGCGGAAGAATCGGCCCAGGGCTGAACGACTGCCAAGGTTAGCATAGAAAAAGGGCCGTCCGGAGTAATCCGGGCGGCCCTTTTGCTTTGTCCCGCCCTGAAGCGGGGTATCGGAGTTATTTGGGCGTTACGGCGCTGCGACGCACGCACCCACCACCGCGACCAGCGGGATCAGGGCGAGAAAGATCGGAACGACGGATTTCATGGCCTGTTTCGCTTCGTGTTCGTGGAACTTGAAAGGAAAAATGCGCACGGGCGCCAAAGGTTTCAACAGGATGAACGGGAATATTTTTACGACGAAGCGGAACTTTCCAGCGGCGAACTGAATCGCCGGACGCTTCATTCGCCAGGCTGGACTTCGTAACGCGTTGAGATCCGTCACAATGATGCGATGGATGCCGGGGCGCGTGCGGAATGGGAATTGGTCGGACCGTCGCGTCGCTTGGCCTGGGGTGGCTCGCTCTTGTCGCGGCTGACCGGCCCCCGTCGCTCGAGGCGGCGGTGCTCGACGAACTAAACTATGTCCGCGCCAATCCGCAGCGATATGCCGACGAACTGCGCGACTATCGCGCGCTGTTCGACGGCCGCGTGGTGCGCTTGCCGGGCGATCCGGTCGGCGAGGTGACGCGCGAGGGGATATATGCAGTGGACGAGGCCATCGCCTTTCTCGACCGGCAGAAGCCATTGCCGCCGCTCGAACGTGGCGAGCTGCTCGAGCGTGCCGCGCGCGACTTCGCCGAGGAACAGGGCGAGACCGGCCGCAACGGGCATCGCTCAGCCAATGGCGCCATGCCGGGCGACCGGGTGAAGCGCCGTGGCGGCGACATCTTCGTCAGCGAGACCATTTCCTACGGCTATGACGAGCACCACGCCGTGGTCCGCCAGCTCGTCATCGACGACGGCGTGCCCGGCCGCGGCCACCGCGCCCTGATCTTCGCGACGGGCAACCGCTTCGCGGGCGTCGGCTGCGGGGCGCATCCGACGGTGCGCTACCTGTGCGTGATCGATTATAGTGCCACCGCCAATGGCGGGCCACAGCTGCCGACCTTCGTCGCCTCCGGCCACTGATTCCCGCGCTGCGACGCGCCCGTCCTACAGTAGTCCAGCCTTCGCCAGCCCCGCATCGACCGCCCGCTGGCTCGCCTCGCCCGGCCATGTCATCGGCAGGCGCAGCGCCTGCGGGAAGCCCGGGCGCACGCGGCTCAGCGCATATTTGACTGGTCCCGGCGACGCGTCGGTGAACAGCGATACGTGCAGCTGGAACAGGCGATCCTGGTAATCGAGCGCCTTGGCATACTCGCCGGCCTGGCACGCCGCCTGGAATTCGGCGCACAGCTTCGGCGCGACATTCGCCGTCACCGAGATGCAGCCCCTGCCCCCGGTCGCGTTGAACGCCAGCGCCATGTCGTCGTTGCCCGAGATCTGGCAGAAATCGGGGCCGCAGGCATCGCGCTGCGCGGAGACGCGCTGGATGATGCCCGTCGCGTCCTTGACGCCGACCACGCTGGGAAAGGCCTTTGCGATACGCCCCATCGTCTCGACCGCGATGTCGGTAACGGTGCGGCCCGGCACATTGTACAATATGATCGGCAGGTTGCAGCTGTTGGCCACGGCCTCGAAATGCCGGAAGATGCCCTCCTGGTTGGGGCGGTTGTAATAAGGCGGGACCATCAGCGCGGCATCGGCGCCGGCGTCCTTCGCGGCCTTGATGTTCTGGATCGCGACGCGCGTGTCGTTGGAGCCCGCGCCGGCGATCACCGGCACCCGCCCCGCCGCCTGCTCGACGCAGACCCGCACGGCGTGGAAATGCTCCTCGGCCGACAGAGTCGCGGCCTCGCCGGTGGTGCCGCAGGGCACGACCGCGGCCGACCCTTGCTCGATCTGCCAGTCGATGAAATCGCGATACGCACTCTCGGCGAAGGCGCCGTCTTCCTCGAACGGCGTGACGAGCGCCGGGATCGATCCCGAAAACATGGTTGATCTGCTCCTGGGCGGCGGTGATTCCGTCGCATTTTCGTAATTTGTTCAGCGACAAATAAGGTCCGCTGCCATATCCTGTCCACATGATACCGTCATTGATCAAGTCGGGATTGCTGTTCGCCGGTGTTTCGGGCCTGGCGATGACCTCCGGGGCAGCGCAGGATCAACTCGGCTGGGGCCGCGCCCAGCAGGTGCTGGAGGGATCGGCCGCCGCGAACAGCGCGCTCTCCGCCACGATCACTGAATGGAAATCGCTGCAGGACAGTTCGAGCTATCCGTTCGACACCTATGCGCGCTTCCTGCTCGCCCATCCCGGCTGGCCCGGCGAGATGGCGATGCGGCGCAGCGCGGAGAATGCGCTGTCCGCCGGCACCTGGTCGCCGGGCACTGCCGTCACCTATTTCCGCCGCTATGCGCCGCTCACCGGCGCGGGCAGGACTCGCTTCGCCGAGGCGCTGGCCGCGACCGGCGCGCGCCGAGAGGCGACCCTTGCCGCCAGAAAGGCCTGGGTATCCGGATCGCTCTCCGCGCTGGACGAGGCGAAGCTGATCGGCGGCTTTTCCGGCGCTCTGACCCCGGCCGACCATGACGCCCGCATGGACATGCTGCTCTGGCAGGGCTCGATCCCGTCGGCGCAGCGCCAGCTGGCACTGGTCAGCCCGTCGAAGCGCCCGCTGTTCGAGGCGCGCCTGGCCCTTCGCACCAATGCGGCCAATGCCGCCACGCTCGCCGCCGATGCCAGCGCCATGGGCGCGGGCGACCCCGGCTATCTGGCCGACCGTGCCGCCTGGTTCCGCACCAACAATGCCTCGCCCAGCGCGCGCAGCCTGCTCGCGCGGCGCCCGGCGCTCACCGCGCGCCCGGGGAGCCCGGAAAAATGGTTCGAAGCGCTGCTGACCAACGCACGCGGCGCGGCGGCCGATGCGCAATATTCCACGGCGTTCGACATCGCGCGCCAGCTCGACGACGCCTATCCGGCCGGCACCGACATCAGCGAACAGCCTTATGGCGAGCGCGACGACTATACGAGCCTCGCCTGGCTCGCCGGCCAGACCGCGATGAGCCAGCTCGGGCGGCCCGCCGACGCGATCGGCATGTTCACCCGCTATGCCGGTGCCTCGAAGACCCCGACCACTCAGTCGAAGGGTTTCTACTGGGCTGGGCGGGCGGCGGAAGCGGCCGGTCGCCGCCAGGAAGCCAACGGCTATTATGCGCGCGCTGCGGGTTTTCGCGACCTGTTCTACGGCCAGCTGGCGACCGAGCGGCTCGGCCTGGCGCTGACGCCGCCGGGCAGTCCGTTGATGAAGCCGGTCGATCCGCAGCTCCGCGCGGCCTTTTACGGCCGCGAGACGGTGCGCGCGGCGCAATATCTCGGCTCGGTGGGCTCGTGGCAGGATCAGACCGCCTTTGTCCGCCAGATCGCGATCGACGCCAAGACCGACAGCGATCATGTCCTGGCGAGCGAGCTGTCGCGGACCCTGGGCCGCCCCGATCTCGGCGTGATGGTGGGCCGCAGCGCCCTGCAGAACGGCCTCAGCGAATATAGCACGCTGGGCTTCCCCAATGTGCGCGTGCCGGCCTCCAGCCAGGACAGCTGGACGATCATCCACGCCATCGCGCGGCAGGAAAGCCAGTTCGATCGCGCGGCGGTCAGCCATGCCGGCGCGCGCGGGCTGATGCAGCTCATGCCCGGCACCGCGCGCGAGACGGCGGGCAAGCTGGGCATGTCCTATGATCCGGGCTCGCTGACCAGCGACACCGACTACAACATCATGCTCGGCTCGAGCTATTTCGAGCGGATCTACCGGCTCTATGGCAGCTATCCGCTGGCGGTGGCGGCGTATAATGCCGGCCCGGGCAATGTGAACAAATGGCTGAGGGCGAACGGCGATCCGCGCACGCCCGGCGTCGACATGATCGACTGGATCGAGGCCATCCCGATCTACGAGACCAAGAATTACGTCCAGCGCGTGCTGGAGAATGCGGTGGTCTATGATCTGATGAACCCGTCGCGCTCGCGCAGCAGCGGGACGAAACGGATCAGCTGGTATCTCGGGAAGAGCACGGCGGGCTGAGCAGGTCCGTCACCCCGGACTTGTGCCGGGGTCCATCGTGCCGCACACCTATCGTTCGCCGCGCCTGCGGATCAGTGGATGCCGGAACAAGTCCGGCATGACGGAAGACCATGGACCGCCCCAACTACATCACCCCCGCCGGCTACAAGACGCTGAGCGCCGAATATACGACATTGCTGAGCGACGAACGCCCCAGGCTGGTCGAGGTGATCTCCTGGGCGGCCGGCAATGGCGACCGCTCCGAGAATGGCGATTACATCTACGGCCGCAAACGCCTGCGCGAGATCGACCGGCGGCTCGGGTGGCTAGCCAGGCGGATGAAGGCAGCGGTGGTGATCGACCCGACCGCCCAGCCCGACCGCGCGCGCGTCTGGTTCGGCGCCACCGTGACGATTGCCGATGAGGACGATGTCGAACGCGTGCTGACCCTGGTGGGCGACGATGAGACCGACGCGGCGATTGGCCGGATCGGCTGGAATGCCCCTCTCGCCCGCGCCCTGCGCGGATCAGCGGTCGGCGATCTGCGCCGGGTCGTCCTGCCCGCGGGCGAGCGCGAATATGAGGTGATCGCCATCTCCTACCCGGCAACCTAGCGTTTCCGGCGGGCCGATTGACGGCACTCGCCCATCATGAAACGATCGGGCAACGAAACGACCCGAGAGGAACCGTCATGCCGATCCCCGCGACCTGGTCTTCCCAGCTTCTCAGCCTCCTGCGCATCGTTGCCGGGCTGGGTTTCCTCCAGCACGGCGTCTC
Source organism: Sphingomonas sp. P2_B6 (assembly GCF_056404755.1). NCBI lineage: Bacteria > Pseudomonadati > Pseudomonadota > Alphaproteobacteria > Sphingomonadales > Sphingomonadaceae > Sphingomonas > Sphingomonas sp. P2_B6. The sequence continues at coordinate 91,587 of NZ_JBFUDK010000002.1, read as the reverse complement.
GAAATTCTTCGGCATTCCGCCCTTCCCGATGCCGCTCAATCCATTGCTGACCACAGCCGGCGTGCTCGAACTGGTCGGCGGCACGCTGATCGTGATCGGGCTCTTCACCCGCCCCGTCGCGTTCGTCCTGTCCGGCATGTGCGCGGTCGCCTATTTCATGGCGCATCTCCCACAGGGCTTCTTCCCGGCCGCCAATGGCGGTGAACCGGCGATGCTCTATTGCTTCATCTTCCTCTACCTCGCAGCTGCCGGTGGCGGCGTGTGGAGCGCTGACGCGGCCCGCACCAGGGCGTGATCACCCCCTGGGGGGTGCGGGGCAAGCCCCGTTCCCGGCGAGCGCCTGTTCGAGCAGCGGCCTGACCTTGGCCGGCGGCAGATGCGCCATCTCGATCAACGGCATCGTCGTGCCGATCTTCTGCGCGAGCAGATAGCCGAGATAATAGCCGAAGCGTGGCGGGAACGGCCCCTTGCTCGGCCGGTTGAAGAAGAAGGGCGCGAAGTCCGCCTGCTCGGTGGCGTCGAACTTGGCGCGGGCCAGGCACATCGCCTCCCCGAGCCGGGGATTGACGGCGGCGGGCAGCGGTTCGGGGATGGTGAGCAGCAGCTGGCGCTCGCTCGCCCCCGGGTTCATCCGCGACGCGACATAGACCGCCATGCCTTCCTGCCATAACGAGCACCACAGCGCGTCGCAGTCGGGAAACCAGGTGGCGTGATAGAGATGGAACAGCTCGTGATCGAGGAACGGCGCGATCGTCGTCTCGTCATGGATCTTCGCAATGACGTCGGCGCCGAACACCATCACGTTCCGCCCGTTGATGGTCCGCGATCCGCCATCCATCTGGCCGAGCGAATGGACCAGATAGACCGGCATGTTGAGCTTGTAGTCGGGAAAGGTCTTGCGGAAGCGGGTCTGGCCGGTCGTGAACGCCTGGGCGAAGGCATCGGACGCGGCCGTGTATTTCACGCGGATGGTGGGAAATCCGGCCAACGCCGCCGCGACGCTGGCGTCATATTGCGCCTCGGTCCGCCCATTGGGTTGGTAGAAGCCCGGGAACAGGGTGTTGAAGCGGGTGCGGAACAACCGGACGCGTTCCGCTTCCGGCATCGCCGCCGTCTCGTCGACAAACGCCGTGAAGGCCGCGGTGTGGGAGGTGAAGTCCGCGGACGCCGCTACCGGCGCCGCTTTCTCTTGCGGCATCGCGGGTGTCGCGCTCGCCTGCACCGCCAGCGCAGCCGCCATCATCGTCGCAAGGATCACGCTATTCCAGCCCCGCGCAATCGCCGCCGAGGCGCGTGGCAAAACCCGGCGCCCGGGTACCGAGTTCGGCTCCGTCGGCCTTGGCGATGAGATAGGTGACGCGCCGGTCTGGGCCGGTGCCCGCATCGACCGTCCACGCCGCGACCTTGCCGCCCGGCGTCTCGACGGTCTCGCTGCCCGTCACACGCAGCGTGAACGTCCCGAAGCCCTTGTCATATTGATAGAAGGGCAGCGTGTACGCACCACCGTCCCCGAGCGGCAGCGCACCGAAGGTCACGCCCCAGAGATTGCCCTCCCAGACCGGTTCCGGCGCGGCCAGATCGACGGGCACCGCGACATCCTTGTCCATCCGCGATCCGGTGATCCGGCCATCGGCATAGCGCAGCCGGACATGCTCCTTGCCGAGCTTGCGGCTGTCGAAGGCGATCGGCCGCAGATCCTTGCGCGCCAGCACGAAGTGATCGCGCAGATCGAAGGCGCCGTTGGCGACTCGCTGATGGACGACGATGTCCCATGCCGGCTGCCCCGCCACCTCGGTCTGGCGAATGCTCTGCCATGTCGCGCCGATCACCGACGCGCCCGCCGGCGTCTCGCGCACGATCGCGTAACAGGCAGTGCCGGCCTTCAGCCTGTCGCCGTCAGGGAGCGCGGCGACTGCCAGCAACATCGCTACTATCATTCCTGCGTTTCCTTTGCGATCAGGCCGTATTGTTCGCGCAATACACCACGCGCAGCCGTTCGCAAAGACGGCGGCAGCGCTCTCAGAAGCCAGCGCTAACCATCTCGAAAATCAGTCATCTCACGCCGGAATCTGCTGGAATCGCGGCGAATGAGGGCGTGCCGGGCTATTGGCCGGATCGGGCGCTGTTAGGGTTTGCGCTGGCCGGGCGGGGGTCGCACGGTCGTGTAAAGCGAGAAACGACAAATGAGCGCGACACAGAGAATGATCGTGAGTGGGAAGGTGCAGGGCGTTGGGTATCGCAACTGGACGATCTGGACGGCGAATGCACTGGGCGTGACCGGCTGGGTGCGCAACGTCCAGGACGGCCGGGTCGAGATCATGGCATCGGGCGAGGACACGGCGCTGAATGCTCTGGTCGAGGCGTGCCGCCAGGGACCGCAACTCGCCCGCGTCGACGATGTCGAGGTTCAGGCGGTTGGGGAAATCCATCTCAAGGGCTTCAACAAGCGCCTCGGCATCCAGGCATAGCGGAGCGGGTCAGCCCTCGGCGATATCCTCGTTCCACAGCGCCGGATGCTCGGCGATGAAACGTGCCATCAGGTCGATGCAGCGGGGATCGTCCACCACCTCCACGCGCACGCCGCGCTCGCGCAGGAAATCCTCATTGCCGCCGAAATTCCGGTTCTCGGCGATCACGACATGGGGAATGCCGAACTGCACGATCGTGCCAGCGCACATCATGCACGGGCTGAGCGAGGTATAGAGGATGGTGTCGCGATAATGCGGCCGGCGGCCGGCATTGCGCAGGCAGTCCATCTCGCCATGCGCGATCGGGTCGCCCTGCTGGACTCGCCGGTTATAGCCTTCGCCGATGATCCGCCCGTCGCTGACCAGCACCGATCCGATCGGTAGCCCGCCTTCTGACAGGCCCTGCGCCGCGAGATCGAAGCAGCGGGTGACGAAGGGGACATGGAGATCGCTCATCGGCGCAGGCTATCGCTCTCAACGCGTCCGGTCGAGAGCGATGAACGGGCTATCTTGGAACTGCGAGGATCGCCGCGACATCGTCCAGATGCGCCAGCTGGTCGCCATTGTACCGTTGGTCGCTACTAACGTCCGCAATTGCCCATGAAGGCGCAGGCAGGCCCCTCAGCGCGGCATCGGCCAACTCGATCTCGGCCAGCTCCAGCCCCTCCAGAACGCCCTCGAACAGGTCGATACCGAAGGTCCCGTGCGGTGTTATGACGGGATAGCGCCGCTTGCTCAGGATCCTGGCAGGCAGCGAGACGAACACGTCATATTCGGCCTCGCTCAGATAGGCCGTCACGATCGGCCGCGCGAGAGGGTCGGCAGCCTCGTATTTCTTGGTCAGCTTGTGCACGACCTGTCCGGTCGCGCTGTCGGACATCCGGCGCAATCGCAGCCGCGTATCCGTGACATAACGATCCTCGATCCGGACGAACGGCAAGCCGGCCAGTTCAGGCCGGCTTGCGCGATCGACGAGGAAGCGGCGCTCCCGCTCGATATGCGCGTATTTCGGCGAGCGAGCTTCGTCGCCGCCGCCGCGCATTACCGGGTCAGCTTCTTGTACGCCAGACGCGTCGGCCGGTCGGCCGCGTCGCCCAGGCGGCGGCGCTTGTCCGCCTCATAGCTCTCGAAATTGCCCTCGAACCATTCGACATGGCTGTCGCCCTCGAAAGCGAGAATGTGGGTCGCGAGGCGATCGAGGAAGAAGCGGTCATGGCTGATCACCACAGCGCAGCCGGCGAAGCTCTCCAGCGCCTCTTCGAGCGCGCGCAGCGTCTCGACGTCGAGATCGTTGGTCGGTTCGTCGAGCAGCAGGACGTTGCCGCCCTCCTTCAGCATCTTGGCGAGATGGACGCGGTTGCGCTCACCGCCGGATAGCTGGCCGACCTTTTTCTGCTGGTCCTGGCCCTTGAAGTTGAACGCGCCGACATAGGCCCGCGTGCCGAGCTCCTGCTTGCCGAAGCGGAACACCTCGAGCTTGTCCGAAATCTCTTCCCAGACATTCTTGTTGGGATCGAGATCGTCGCGGCTCTGGTCGACATAGCCGAGCTTGACCGTCTGGCCGACCTCGATGGTGCCGCCATCGGGCTGCTCTTGCCCGGTGATCAGCTTGAACAGCGTCGACTTGCCCGCGCCGTTCGGCCCGATCACGCCGACGATGCCGCCCGGCGGCAGCACGAAATCGAGATTCTCGAACAGCAATTTGTCGCCATAAGCCTTGGTCAGGCCCTTGGCTTCGATCACCTTGCCGCCGAGCCGTTCCGGCAGCTGGATCAGGATCTGCGCCTTGCCGACCGAGCGGTTCTCCTGCTTCTCCATCAGCTCGTCGAACGCGCGGATACGTGCCTTGGACTTGGTCTGGCGGGCCTTGGGGGTCTGGCGCATCCAGGCGAGCTCGTCGGCGATCGCCTTGGCCTTGCCCTGCTCCTCGCGCTCTTCCTGCTCGAGCCGCTTCACCTTCTTTTCGAGATAGCCCGAATAGTTGGATTCGTAGGTGTAGTAGCGGCCGCGATCGAGCTCGAGCACCCAGTTGACTACGTTATCGAGGAAATAGCGGTCATGGGTCACCAGGATGACGTTGCCGGTATATTCCTTGAGGTAATTCTCCAGCCACTGGACGCTTTCCGCGTCGAGATGGTTGGTCGGCTCGTCGAGCAGCAGGATATCCGGCTTTTCGAGCAGCAGCTTGCACAAGGCGACACGGCGCTTCTCGCCGCCCGACAAATTGGTGACCGGGCTGTCGCCAGGCGGGCAACGCAGGGCCTCCATGGCCTGCTCCAGCTGGCTGTCGAGCGCCCAGCCATCGGCTGCGTCGATCTTTTCCTGCAGCTCGCCCATCTCGGCCATCAGCGCATCGAAATCGGTGTCGTCCTTGGGGTCGCCCATCTCGGCGCTGATCGCGTTGAAGCGCTCGACCATCGTCGCGACGGGCCCGGCGCCCAGCTTGACGTTCTCCAGCACCGTCTTGGTCGGGTCGAGTTGCGGCTCCTGCGGCAGATAACCGACCTTGATGCCTTCAGCGGCCCAGGCCTCGCCCGTGTAGTCGGAATCGATGCCACCCATGATCTTCATGAGCGTCGACTTGCCCGACCCGTTGGGGCCGATGATCGCGATCTTCGCGTCACCAAGGAACTGGAGGTGGATATTGTTGAGCACCGGCTTGGCGGCACCCGGGAAGGTCTTGGTCAGACCCTTCATCACATAGCTGTACTGCACGGCCATCGCCGATTGGCTCCGTCTTCTGAATGCGGGGAATTCGCTGGCGCATGTAGTGATTGCGAGGGCGATTGGCAAACCGGATCACCATCAAAAATCCGCTGGCGCGCCGCTTGTGGAAACACCGGCCTTGCTTCTAAGCGACGAAGCAACGGCCCTGCGGCTTTTCAGGGCGAACGGAGGACCCGATCGTGCGTAATCTCTCCCTTTTTGCAGCCCTTGCCGCCTCCGCCCTCGCTTTCCCGGCCATGGCGCAACAGGTCCCGCTCGATCCGGCCATCGGGAAACTGCGCGACGCAGCGCTGAAGGACGATGTCGCCTGGGACATCGTCGAGGGCCTGACCACCGAGATCGGGCCGCGCCCGGATGGATCGCCGCAACAGGCCAGGGCACGCGATTGGGGCGCGGCCAAGCTCAGGAGCCTCGGCTTCAAGAACGTCCGTATCGAGACCTATCAGCTCGATACCTGGGTGCGCGGGCTGGAGAGCGCCGAGGTGGTTTCGCCCTTCCCGCAGCCGCTGCGCCTCACCGCGCTCGGCAATTCGGGCGCCACGCCGCCCGAGGGCCTGACCCTGCCGATCATGTTCTTCCCCAGCATCGACGATCTGCGCGCAGCGCCGGACGGCAGCCTGAAAGGCAAGATCGCCTTCGTCTCCAACACCATGCAGCGCACGATGGACGGCTCCAGCTATGGCAGCCAGGGTGCCGCGCGGCGCCAGGGGCCGAACATCGCCGCGAAAAAGGGAGCGAGCGCGATCGTCATCCGGTCGATCGGTACCGATCACGGCCGCGGGCCGCATGCCGGCGTCACCAATTTCGAAGCCGGCGTCGCGCCGATCCCCGCCGCTGCCCTGTCGGTGGCGGATGCGGCGAATCTCGAACGCATGGTCAAGCGCGGCAAGCCCGTCACGCTCCATCTGCTGCTCACGCCGAAGCGGGTCGGCATGCGCGAGTCCGGCAACGTCATCGCGGAAGTGCCGGGCACCGATCCGAATGCCGGAATCGTCCTGATCGGCGGCCATCTCGACAGCTGGGATCTCGGCACCGGCGCGATCGACGATGCCTCGGGCGTCGGCATCACCACGGCAGCGGCGAAGATGCTGCTGGATTCGGGCAACCGCCCGCGCCGCACGATCCGCGTCGTCTGGTTCGGCGACGAGGAAACCGGCGGCTTCGGCGGCGAGGCCTATGCCAAGGCGCATGCCGGCGAACGCCATGCGATCGCGACCGAATCCGATTTCGGCGCTGACCGGGTCTGGCGGTTCGAGACCAACCTGCCCGACAGCGCGAAACCGGTCGCTGACCGGCTGGCGGCGGCGCTAACCCCGATCGGCGTGATCCGCGGCCAGGGTGTCGCCAATGGCGGCACCGATGTCGAACCCGTGCTCGCGACGGGCGTCGCCGGGATCGACCTCAACCAGGATGGCCTGCGCTATTTCGACTATCATCACACGCCCGAGGACACGCTGGACGTGATCGATATCGAGCAACTACGCCAGAATGTCGCCGCATGGACCGCGATGCTTGCCGTGGTTGCGAACGCGCCAGAGGAGATTGGTGCGGTTCCGGTCAAGAAATGACGGAAAACCGTGATCGAAGCTTTCTGCCAGATGAATTGCGATTGACGCACCTGCAACGTCCGCTATGAAAAGCGGCTCGTGGTAGCAATCGGGCTGGCCGCGAAGTTTTGCTATGCTTGGGAGCATCCGCATGAAGAAGATCGCCTTTGTTCTCGCCGCCGCCGGCCTGATGTCGCTCGCCGCCTGCACGAAGCCCACTCCTGCCGAGAACAACGCGGAAGCAGTGGCCGACAACCTGGACGCAGCTGCCGACAATCTTGACGCGATCGCCGACAACACGTCGAACGCTGTTGCTGCCGACGTTCTCGAGAACGCCGCCGACAACCTGCACGACGCTGCTGACAACGTCACGGCGAACGTAAAGTAATCGGCTCGGCCGGGCTTCGGCCCGGTCAGTTGTTTCGAGAGGGCGTCCCTTCGGGGGCGCCCTTTTCGTTTGCGGCCTCCCGGCGGCGCCAGTCCGGCGCATTCGCCGCTTTGCGGCGCCGTTCGGCAATGGGAAACAGCACGCCGAGACGTCCGGCAGCGAGTCCATGCGAGACCCTGTGTCAGGATTGAATCATGGCCGGGGCGGAACTCCAGCACCTCGCGGCCGGGAGATATGGGACACCAGCATGTCCCATATCTCCTGTCCCCTCCGCGATGAAGGATATGGAATAATATCTTTTTATATCAAAATATTATGAAAGGTTCTTCGAGCTCTTTCGAGCGCTGAGCGACGGCCCCCTCACTCGCGTTGCACGGCCTAAAGGGTTGATGACACCTTCCACAGATCGATCCCGCCCTCTCCCGCATATTGATCGATCTCGCGCAATTCGGCCTCGTCGAATCCAAGCCGATTGACCGCATCGAGCGAATCATCGAGCTGTTGCACCGTCCGCGCCCCGACCAGCGCCGAGGTGACGCGCGGATCGCGCAGCACCCAGGCGATCGCCATCTGCGCCAATGTCTGGCCGCGCCGTTCGGCGATCGTGTTCAGGGCGCGAATTCGCCCGAGATTGTCCTCCGACAGCATGCGCTGGCCGAGCGACCCTGCCTTGCTCGCACGCGCGTCCGCAGGAACGCCGCCGAGATATTTGTTGCTCAGCATGCCCTGGGCGAGCGGCGAAAAGGCGATGCAGCCGGTGCCCAGTTCCTCAAGCGTGTCGAGCAGCCCGTTCTCGATCCAGCGGTTGAGCATCGAATAGCTCGGCTGATGGATCAGCAGCGGCACCCGCTCCTCGCGCAGGATCGCCGCGGCCTTGCGCGTCAGCTCGGGCGAATAGGAGGAGATGCCGACATAGAGCGCCTTGCCCTGGCGATGGAGGTGGGCGAGCGCGCCCATCGTCTCCTCGAGCGGGGTCTTCGGGTCGACGCGGTGCGAATAGAAAATGTCGACATAATCGAGCCCCATGCGCTTGAGGCTCTGGTCGCAGCTTGCGATCAGATATTTGCGCGATCCGCCGACATCGCCATACGGCCCGGGCCACATGTCCCATCCGGCCTTGGAGGAAATGACGAGCTCGTCGCGATGCCCGGCGAAATCGGTGGCGAGCACCCGGCCGAAATTTTCCTCGGCCGATCCGTAAGGCGGGCCGTAATTATTCGCGAGATCGAAATGAGTGACGCCCCGGTCGAACGCGCGGCGCAGCATCGCCCTGCCCGTCTCGAACACGTCCTCGCCGCCGAAATTCTGCCACAGGCCAAGCGAGATCGCCGGCAGGTCGAGCCCGCTCCGGCCACACCGGCGATAGGGCATGCGTCCGTCATAGCGGGCGGGATCGGCGGTATAGGGCGTGGGATAGGGCACCATGAACTCCTGTGGGTCGAATCGGGGCATTCAGCGCCGGGCGGCGCGGTCGCTATACCATCTCGCTCGCCGGTCGAACGCTGTTTGCGCGCCGGTTATGGCCGGTATGCGCAGTGGCGGGCAAGATAGGCGGCATGACCGGGCATGGTCTCGGCCGATTGCCTGAACAGTCCGGCCAGGCGGAGGAAATTCTGCTGCGCGCGCGGAATGTCGATCGCATCGGCCAGCGGATCCCATGACGCGGGGAGCACGCCCCGCCCGATCAGCACCGCGAGCCAATCCGCCGGACCAAAACCGTCCGCGTCGCGCGGCCGCAGCCGCCCCCGGCCACTGAACAGCTCGATCCGTCGCGTCAGGCTATCGGGCATCGCGCGCGCTTCGCCGCCAATCCGCAGGACCGGCTTTCCCTGTTCGAGCGCGACACGATGAAGCAACGCAAGATCGCGCTGCTCCTCGATCGACGCAGTCATGACTCGGTCGAACTCATCCGCTTCCGCCACGGCGGCGCCCAGGTCGGGAAACAGCGACAGGAGCGTGACGATGCCGTTGCCGGCGCTATCCAGCTCGCCGGCCTCGATCGGCTCGATCGACGCCGCGGCGGCACCCAGGGCAACGCAATTGGCGGCCCAGAACCGCTGCCTTCGTCCCCTGCGATGGATCGTGAAGCGCGGTTCGCCTTCGCCCCGGCCCAGGGTCGCAAGTGCCTCGTCATCCCCAATCTGGTCTGGAGCGTAACCAAGGCTGCGCCAGGTCCGGTGCTGCAAGGGCAACTGCCGCGACCAACCTGACCGGTGCGCGACTGCATTCGACAGCGGGGGCAGGTCCGGCAAAGCCGCCGCGTCGACCACAACGTCGCGGCTGCCGGGAAACCAGCTGCTCCAGTTCTCGAATCCAACATCCAGCGCTTCCATCAATGCCGCGCGCATGCCGGTGCCATCGACGAAGAAATCGCCCTCGATCGAGCGCCCGTCCCGCAGCGTGACCCCGGCGATCAGCCCGCTCGCGCCGTCGCGACCGACCGAGCCGATCTCTCCGGCCGCGCACGCCACCCCCTGGGCCAGCGCCAGTGATTTGAGATGCGCGGCGTACAGCGCCGTATCGAGATGATAGCCATAATCCATCATCGCCCGCTTGTCGGCGGCGGGCCGCGCGAAACGTCCCATGGTCGCGGCGATCGCGGCGAGATTATAGTCGTCGAGATCAACCTGCTGACCCGCCGCCCGCGCGCGCAACCACAGCTGGTAAAAGGCGACCCCGCCGACATCGAGCCCGACATCGCCAAAGGCGTGCAGATATCCGTCCGGTCGCGCGGGATCGGCGAAGCGGGTGCCCAGCCGCATCGTCCCGCCGCACCGCGCCAGCATCTCATGTTCGTCCAGGCCGATCAGCGCGTGAAAATCCCTGAACGCGGGCAGCGTCGCCTGAGTGGCGGCGTCATCGACCGGGCAATCGATCACTGTCACGCGCATCATCGGCGTGAAGCGCGCCAGCGCGGCGGCCGTCATCCAGCCGACAACGCCGCCCCCGGCAATGACAATGCTGCGCAACCGCTGCGGCTCGCCCATCTCAGCGCGGCCGGTAATTGAGGAAGATATTGGCGGTCAGCCGTCCGGCGCGCGGGTCGGCGACAAGCGGCTTTTCTTCACGGATATGCCCCGAGTGAAGCAGGCAGCTGCGATAGATCGCCATCCGGTTGAACACCGCGTCGCAACCACCGATCCGGGCGTAGTGGCCGGTGTCGTCGCCGACATAATGCTGCGGCGGCGCTTCCTCGGCCAGCTCGCGCGCGCGCACCGCGTCATAGGTCACGGCGCATGCCTCATCGATCGTCTCATAGCCGGTCGCGCGGTGGCGGTAGAAGGAGGTGCCGCCATAATCCGGATCGCACAGATAATGCAGCAGCGCGAACTGCAGCGGATAGACCGTGTCGATATGCGGCGTGCGCTGGTGCACCGTCAGCTGCTCGGGCGGGGTCGTCGTCAGCGAGAAGCTGCATTCGGCATTGGACAATGTGACATCGTCCAGGCCGAACGCGCGCTCGATCAACGGGCTGAGCGCGCGCACCACGCCTTCGACATAGTTGAGCGGCGCGGGCGCGCGAACGCCGGGATAGCCGCCCTCCGGGTTGCCCGCCGGGGTGAACGCCACCTCCCAGGTCGCATAGTCGATCAGCGCGGCCGGAGCGTTGAGCAGCCCGTCCACGATCAGCACCGGCTCCCGCACATTGCCCACGCGATCGAGTCTCACCGTGGGGCGCGGGTTGACACTCAGGTCATAGGTCGGGGCCGTCACGGGCGTCATCGCGATCTCATCCGCAAGGTCTATGGCGCTTGCCGAGCTCCGGCAAGCATCGGCCGGGGCCGAAAAAAGGGGCTCCAATCCCGTTGGATTGAAGCCCCAAGATTCTCCGCCGGTGGCGTTGCCTCCCCCAGCGGAGGCATTGCCGACGGCGGGCCCCCTACCCTCCGAACTTCGCCCGTAGCGAGAAGATGATGCGCCGGTCATTCATGAACCACGACCGTGGCCTGGTAATGAGATCGTTGTTGATCACCTGGGTGGTCCTGAGCGTCGAGTTGAGCAGGTTCACGCCCTGGAAGCCCATCTTGATGTTCGGCGTGACATTGTAGAACGCCGACGCGTCGAGCTGCCCGGTCGATTCGTTGAACACCGGCGCGAAGGGCACGATCACGTCGCGTACGGTCAGCAGATAGCGCGAGCGCCAGGAATAGGCGGCGCGGAGCTCCCACCCGCCCGCCTGATAGAAGGGCGCAATATTGAAGGTGTATTTCGACAGACCCTGCAATGGCAGCTTGCTGGTATCGACATTGGCGATGCGGCCCGCCGCGACGTCCGGATCGGTGCCGGAAAGCGTGCTCTGCCGCACACCCTTCGAATCGACATAGGTGAAGTTGGCCGCAAGGCCGAGGCCGCTGAGGAAGCCGGGCAGGAAGGTGTAGGTCTGCTGATACCCCACTTCCACGCCCTTCACGCGCCCGGTCTCGGTCGAGTTGAGCGGCGTCGTCACGATCGCCCCGAAGGTCGCCCCATTGTTGGTGAAGTTGAGCCGGTCCGTGCCGTTGGTCAGCACGCCGCGCAGGTCCTTCTTGAACAGCGAAACCGTCAACTGGCCCACGCTCGAGAAATACCATTCGGCGGTCAGGTCGTAATTGTTGGACCGAATCGGTTTCAGATATGGGTTGCCGACGTTGAACAGCGCCCTCGGCCCGCCATTGTTGACGATCGTCGCATCGGTCGTGTCGAGGAGGATGTTGTAGAAGGCGCGCGTCAGGCCGAAATCAGGCGGCGCGATCCCCTGGTTGAACGCGGCGCGGAACTGCAATCCGCCGCCCGCATCCAGCTTGACGTTCACGCTGGGCAGCCAATATTCGTACGAGAGCTTGGCGTTGATCGGTGTGAGTGCGCCGTTCTGGAACGCGTTGGCGGCAGCCAGTACAGCCGGCCCAAGCGCGCAGAACGGCGTTGGCGGCTGATTGTTCTGCGGCGGTGTGCAGGTGAAGCTCCGTTGTGGGAAGGAGTAGTAACCGCTCGCCTCGCGCGAGGTTCGCGAATAGCGCAGGCCGAGGTTACCGCTCAGGTTGAGGCCGCCATTGCCGAGCCGGTTGCCGAAGCGGATCATGGCGTAGGCGGCATTGTTGCGTTCATGCACCGGATTGATTTCGCCCGGCAGGAACGGCGTTCCGGCGACCACGCCGCAGCGCTGGGCCAGCGGCACCCAGTTTTGCGGGCAGCCATTGGCCAGCCGGTCACGCCATTCGTCACCGATCGCGAGACCGGCGGCACCAGCCGCCTGATAGTTCCTGATCAGCTCGTCGGGGACGAACAGGCGGCCCGCGCCCGTCGGCAGGTTGACGGTGCTGCGGAAGAAATTCGAGAAGAGATAAGGCTCGCTCGGTCCCGGCGCGCCACCGGCGGTGTTCGGGTTGCCGTTGACTGGCTCGTCGAGCCACACCGGCCCGGTCCCGCCCCAGATCTCGCTGAGCACGCCCCAGTTATAGGACGAGAAGCGCGCGGTGTTTTCGCGATCGGAGAAGCGATAACCGGCACGGATCGAACTCAGCCAGCTGTCCTCGGGGAAGCTGTAATCGAGGTCGATGCGCGCGGCGTCCTCATTGCCGTCGCTTTCCTCGATATGGTCCATCGCGGAACGATAGAAGCTGTTGTACGGATCCAGATAGCTGCTGTGCTGCGGATTCATGTACAGCGAGCCGGCATTGCTGAGCGGCAGGAACTTCACCGTCGCCGGGTTGTCCCCATCCATATGGATTTCGGCATTCTGGAAGGTCGACGCCCAGATGCCGAAATCGGTGTTGGTCACGCGCGACTTGGTGTGCTGGTAATCCAGGTTGACGCCGAGCCGATCGGTTACCTTCCATTTGAAATTGGCGCCGTAATCGTCGGTCAGATAGCGCTGGTTCACCGAGCGGGTGATGTTGTTGCTCTGCAGGCCGTTGAGCGGCGTGCGGACATTGTCGGCCGCCCCCCATTGGTCGGCACGGTAGCCGTTCGGCGCGGTGATCGTGCCGTCCGTGAAGATGTTCTGGCTGTCGAAGCTGAAGCTGGTGCCCGGCAAAGGTTGTGAATCGCCATTGCTGGTGACGTTGTCCGTCGCGATCTCGACCGCATGCTCGGTCCAGGTCTCGCGCGAATCCGACCGCAGGAACTGGAAGGTCGCGGTCATCGATTCGTCATTGCTGCGCCACTGCGCCGCCGCCGAATAGCCGTAGCGGATGCGCTGGGTATCCGTGCTGCGGATCGCGGCGCCGCGCGGGATATAGACCACCGTGTCGCCCGGGCCCGCCGGCAGCTGACCGAAGGTGCCGTTGGCGTGGCGGGTGCGCGCGCCCCAGTTGGAAATCTGCAGGCCGTCCGAGCGCGAGAGGAGTTCAGATCGCACGAAGCTGCCCATCAGGCCGAACTCGCCGGCGCCGGTCTGCCATCGATCGCTGGCCAGCACGGAGACCGTCGGCGCCGAGCGGTGCGTGAAATCGCCGTAATTGACCTCGAGCGATCCCGCCAGCAACAGGCCCTTGGCATCGAACGGCACGCGCGTGCGGAGGTTGACGGTGCCGGCGATGCCGCCCTCGACCATGTCGGCCGATGGGCTCTTGAACACGTCGACGCCCGCGAGCAGTTCGGACGGAACGTCGGCATAGCTGAGGCCGCGCCCGTTATTGGCGGTGAAGGTGTCGCGTCCGTTCAGTTCGGAGCGGGTATAGGTCAGGCCGCGGACGACCACGCCGGACCCTTCGACTGAAAAGTGATCGGGATCGACGCCCGCCGCGAAGCGGCTGATCGCGACGCCCGGCACGCGCTGCAGCGCCTCGGTGACCGAGCGGTCGGGGAGCGCGCCGATATCCTCCGACGAGATCGAGTCGCTGACGATTTCCGCATTCTGCTTCAGCGCCTGTGCCGTCTTGAGGCTCTGGCGGATGCCGGTGACGACGATATCCGTCTCATCCTTCGACGGCGTGTCCGACGTTGTCTGTCCGGACGCGTCCTGAGCGCCAGAGGCGGGCTGAGCTGAATCCGTAACTTTGGGAGCCACTTCGGCTGCCCAGGCCGGCGTCGCCATCGAGAAAGCGCAAAGCGCTACCATCGACACGCCACTTCTCAGCGAACGGCCGATTCCGCCGCGATTCGCGATTCCATCAATGCGCGCAAGGTCACTCATCAGACCGTCCCCCTCCTGTGTTACCGCTACCAATTTTTGGTGCGATTTATTCTTGGCTATCTTCGTAGCTGCGGTCATGATGCCGTATCGGACATAAAAAGCAATAGGCGCCGCCGCAAAAAAAGTCTCACGTGAGACATTTATGACAGATATGTGATCGGAAACGCTCATTGTCTGCGGTGAGGCACAGGGAGGGGCGATGATCGACGCACAGGCGGCAAGGGCCGACTCGGACAGGCGACTCCGTCGACTGGTCATCGTCGGCGGCGGAACCGCCGGCTGGATGACCGCGGCATCGCTTGGATGGGCCTTGTCGGCGCTTCCGATCGAGGTCGTGCTGGTCGAGTCGGAGGAGATCGGCACCGTCGGTGTCGGCGAGGCGACCGTCCCGCATATCCGCTTCTTCAACCAGCGCCTCGGCATCGACGAAGCCGATTTCATGCGGCGGACCAACGCCACCTTCAAGCTGGGCATCGAGTTCCGCGACTGGGCGCGGATCGGCGACAGCTATATCCACCCGTTCGGCGATTATGGCCGCGATATCGCCGGCCTGCCCTTCCACCAGCACTGGCTGCGGCTCACCCGCGCCGGGCGCACGGACAAGCCGCTAGAGGCTTTCTCCCTCCCCATCCTGGCAGCGCGCGCGGACCGGTTCGCCCCGCCCTCCCCCGATCCGTCGACGATCGAATCGACCTTCTCCTACGCCTATCAATTCGATGCCGGCCTCTATGCCGCCTATCTGCGCCGCTATGCCGAACAGCGTGGTGTGCGGCGGGTCGAAGGCAAGGTGATGTCGGTCGACCAGGACGGCGAAACCGGGTTCATTCGTTCGGTCACGCTGGAAAGCGGCGAAGAGCTGGCCGGCGACCTGTTCGTCGATTGCTCGGGCTTTCGCGGCCTGTTGATCGAGGGCGCGCTCAAGGCCGGCTATGAGAGCTGGACTCACTGGCTGCCCTGCGACGCGGCGCTCGCGGTGCCGTGCGAGCATGGCGGCCCGCTCACCCCTTATACCCGGGCGACGGCGCGCGATGCCGGCTGGCAATGGCGCATTCCACTCCAGCACCGCGTCGGCAACGGCCATGTCTTCAGCACCGCTTTCACCGATGTGGAATCGGCGCGCGATCTGCTGATGGCGAATCTGGAGGGCGCGGCGCTGGCCGAGCCCAAATTGCTGCGTTTCGCCACGGGCAAGCGCAAGATGCAGTGGCTCGGCAATGTCGTCGCGATCGGCCTGTCCTCTGGCTTCCTCGAACCGCTGGAATCGACCAGCATCCACCTGATCCAGCTCGCCATCACCAAGCTGATCGAGCTGCTGCCGCTCGACGGCTGGGATCCGCTCGACGCCGCCGAATTCAACCGCTCGATGGCGGTCGAATATGAGCGAGTCCGCGACTTCCTGATCCTGCATTATTGCGCGACCGAGCGGACCGACACCGACTTCTGGAACCATTGCCGGACGATGAGCCTGCCCGACTCGCTCCAGTACAAGATGGCCGCCTTCCGCGAGCGCGGCGTGGTCGTGAAATATCGCGAGGGCATGTTCCTCGAGCCGAGCTGGCTCGCCGTCTATTACGGCCAGCGGATCGAACCGGACCGGGTCAGCCCGCTGGTCGAGGCACTGCCGATCGACGAAGTCGCCGCCCGCGCGGAGGCGATGGCGGTCGCTTTCCGCAGCGCCGCCGAGGCGATGCCCGATCACGCTTCCTATCTCCGCCAGCTCTCTGGCCTTGCCGATCCGGTGCGCGCATGATCGGGGGCGAGATGCGCACCATCGCAATCCTCGGTGGCACCGTGGCAGGCTGGATGGCCGCCGCCACCCTCGCCCGCCGCCTGCCGCGCCGGCACTACCGCGTCCTCGTCGTCGAAACCGATCGCGACGGTGACGGCCTGGGCGATTTCGGCACGACATTGACAGCGTTGCCGTCGATCAGGCCCTTCCACGACTCCCTTGGCATAGACGAAAATCTCATCCTGCGCGCCACGCGCGGCAGCTTCGCCCTTGGCGGTGCCTTTGCCGGTTGGGCCGAACCGGACTCGGCCTATTTCCTGCCCTTCGGCGCCGTCGGCGCGCCGCTCGGCCCGGTCGCTTTCCACCAGTTGCTGACCCGGTT
Source organism: Sphingomonas sp. P2_B6 (assembly GCF_056404755.1). NCBI lineage: Bacteria > Pseudomonadati > Pseudomonadota > Alphaproteobacteria > Sphingomonadales > Sphingomonadaceae > Sphingomonas > Sphingomonas sp. P2_B6. The sequence continues at coordinate 75,232 of NZ_JBFUDK010000002.1, read as the reverse complement.
GCGGCAGCATGGGCGCACCGTCCGGGCGGCGGACTATTCGATCGCGGCGATCGCGGCGCAGGCCGGCCGCTTCGCCCGCCCCTCGACCGACCAGCGCGCCATCATCTCGCAGTACGCCTATGGCCTGCATCTCGACGCCTGGGGCTATCTCGCGGCCATGCGCGCGACCGCGGAGGCGCACGGCGCGCGCGCTGCTGCGGCGCCGTTCCGTCAGGCGCTGCTGGGGGCTTCGGGCGAGATCGCGTCGCTCGAACTCGCCAATGGCGACTCGCTCGCCGCCCTGCTGTTCGTCGATGCGACCGGCACCGACGCGCTGCTGAGCCGGGGAACCCTCGGCGTCGGTTTTCAGAGCTGGCGACACTGGCTCCCCTGCGACCGCGCAATGGCCGCGCGCCTCGCCGATCCATCCGACCCCCCACCGCTCGGCCATGTCGAGGCGCTGCCGACCGGCTGGCGCAGCACCACGCCACTTGCCGGCGAGACGGGACGCCTGCTCTGCTGGAGCGACGCCTTCGGCGATGCGGGCGGCGCGACGGCCCTTGGCGTCGAAGGGGGCGAACCGCCGCACATGGTCTCGTTCGAGAATGGCCGCAGCGCTGCGCCCTGGTATCACAACTGCGTCGCGATCGGCGCTGCCGCCTGTGTGCTCGAACCACTGCATCCGGTCGCGCTCCACCTCGTGCAGAGCGCGCTTGCCCGGCTTGTCACCTTGTTCCCCGATACGGCGGAAGCGCCGATCGAAGCGGCCGAATATAATCGCATGACGATCAACGAGACCGAAAGCGCCCGCGACTTCCTGATCGCGCAATATGCCACCAACGGACGCCTCGGCGATCCCTTCTGGAATGCGGTCCGCTCGGTCCGCCCGCCCGACCGCCTCGCCTACAAGCTCGCCCAGTTCGCCAGCGCCGGGCGCATGCCGATGTATGACGACGACATGTTCGAAGATGCCGACTGGATTGCCCTGCTCGACGCCCAGGGCCTCCACCCGCGCCGCCACGATGCACTGGCGGGCAGCGTGCCGATCGAGCGCATCGACCAGCATCTCGCCCGGCTGCGCGAGGCGATCATCGCAGGGGTGAAGACGATGCCGTCACACGGCGACTATCTCCGCCGCGCCTATGCCGCCCCGCCGCGCGGCGCTGCCGCATGACCGCGCCCACGCCCATCCGCAGCGTCGTCATCGTCGGGGGCGGCACCGCCGGCTGGATGGCCGCCGCCGCGCTGTCGCGCCTCGTCCGTACCGGCGTATCGGTCACGCTGGTCGAATCCGATGCGATCGCCACGGTCGGCGTCGGCGAGGCGACGATCCCGCCGATCCGCAACTTCAACGGCCTGCTCGGCATCGACGAGAACGACTTCCTGTCCAAGACCCAGGGCACGATCAAGCTCGGCATCGATTTCATCGACTGGACGCGCGAGGGCCATCGTTACACGCACCCGTTCGGCGAGTTCGGCTTCGACATCGAGGGCGTGAAGTTCCACCATTTCTGGCGAAAACTCTACGCCGCGGGCCAGGCAAGCTGGATCGAGGACTATAATCTCTGCGCCACCGCACAGAAACTCGGACGCTACACCACCCCCGTCGCCGATCCGGCCTCGGTGCTCTCGCGCCTGACCTATGCCTATCAGTTCGATGCGTCGCTCTATGCCGCCTATCTGCGCGCCTATGCCGAGGCGCGCGGCGTGGTGCGCACGGAGGGCAAGGTCGTCGAGGTCGCGTTGCGTGGCGAGGACGGGCATGTCGAGGCGATCCAGCTCGAGGGCGACCGCCGGATCGAAGGCGAGTTGTTCGTCGATTGCACCGGCTTTCGCGCCCTGCTGATCGAGGACGCGCTGCAGACGGGCTTCGAATCCTGGAAGCACTGGCTGCAATGCGACCGTGCAATTGCGGTGCCGACCGCGAACACGAGCCACGCGACCACCCCTTACACGCGCGCGACCGCGCGCCGCGCGGGCTGGCAATGGCGCATTCCGTTGCAGCACCGCGTCGGCAACGGCTTCGTCTATTGCAGCGACGATATCGGCGATGACGAAGCGACCGGAACGCTGCTCGCCCATCTCGACGGCCCGACGCTCCGCGATCCGATGCTGATCCGGTTCGAGGCCGGCCGGCGCAAGCTCGCCTGGAACCGCAACGTGGTCGCGCTGGGCCTGGCCTCGGGTTTCGTCGAGCCACTCGAATCGACCAGTATCCACATGATCCAGACCGGCGTCTCGAAGCTGATGGCGCTGTTCCCCGACCGGGGCTTCTCGCCGGTCGAGCGCGACGAATATAACCGCCAGAGCCAGCTCCAGATGGAGCAGGTCCGCGACTTCGTGATCCTGCACTATCACGCCAATGAGCGGACCGACGGCGATCTGTGGCGGCGCGTGCGCGAGATGGAGGTGCCGGAGACGCTTCGGCGCAAGATCGACCTGTTCAGGGGCCGTGGCCGGTTCTTCCGCTACGATGACGAGCTGTTCGCTGAATCGAGCTGGGTCGCGGTATTGCTCGGTCAGAACGTCATGCCCGCCGGCTGGGATCCGCTTGCCGACGCGGTCGACCCGGCGCTCGTCCGCCAGCGGCTCGACCGCATCCGCGAGGTATTCCGCCGCGCCGCCGAGGCGATGCCGCGCCATGAGGACTGGATCGCGCGCAACTGCCCCGCTCCCACCGCCGTTCCGTCGAGAAAGACCGCATGACCGACAACCGCATCCGCAAGATCGTCATCGTGGGCGGCGGCACCGCCGGCTGGATGGCGGCGGCGACCTTCGCCAAGCTGCTGAGCACTGACTATACCGAGATCACGCTGATCGAATCCGACGCGATCGGCATCGTCGGGGTGGGCGAGGCGACGATCCCGCAAATGGCGATCTTCAACCGCATGCTCGGCATCGACGAGGACGAGTTCCTCCGCGAGACGCGCGGCACGTTCAAGCTCGGCATCGAATTCGTCGACTGGGGACGGATCGGGCACACCTATTTCCACCCCTTCGGCAAGTTCGGCGTGGATATGGCGGGGGTATCGTTCCACGCGCATTGGCTGCGCGCGCATCATGCGGGCGATCCCCGGCCGATCGAGCAATATTCGCTTCAGGCGCTTGCCGGCGAGCGGGCGAAGTTCATGCGCTCGATCGACAATGGCAAGAACTCGCCGCTGAGCGAGATCGCTTATGCCTATCATTTCGATACCGCGCTCTACGGCCCCTATCTGCGGCGCTATTCGGAAGCGCGCGGGGTCGTGCGGCAGGAAGGGAAGATCGTCGATGTCGCCCTGCGCGGCAGCGACGGCTTCATCGAGGCGGTCGTGCTGGAGGACGGCACCCGCATCGAGGGCGATCTGTTCATCGACTGCTCCGGTTTCCGCGGGCTGCTGATCGAGCAGGCGCTGGACGGCGGCTACGAGGACTGGTCGCATTGGCTGCCCTGCAACCGCGCCGTCGCGGTGCCCTGCGCGCATGGATCGCATTTCAGCCCCTATACCCGCTCGACCGCGCACAGCGCCGGCTGGCAATGGCGCATCCCGCTGCAGCACCGCATCGGCAACGGCCATGTCTTTTCGACCGATTATATGAGCGAGGACGAAGCGACCGCGATCCTGCTCGCCAATCTCGACGGGGAAGCGCTGGCCGAGCCGCGTGCCATCCCGTTTCAGAGCGGCCACCGGCAGAAGATGTGGATCAGGAACTGCGTCGCGCTTGGCCTTGCCTCGGGCTTCATGGAGCCGCTCGAATCGACCAGCATCTGGCTGGTGCAGAGCGGACTCGCCCGCCTGATGGGCATGTTCCCCGATCGCGGCTTCGCGCAGGGTACGATCGATCGTTACAACCGCATCCTGCTGAACGAATATCGCCAGATCCGTGACTTCATCATCCTTCATTATCACGCCACCGCGCGCGACGATTCGCCTTTCTGGGATTATTGCCGGACGATGGAGATTCCCGAACGCCTCAACGAGAAGATGCGCTGTTTCGAGGAATATGGCCGCACCTTCCGCGACGATGACGAATTGTTCAACGAGACGAGCTGGTTCGCGGTGATGAACGGCCAGGGCATGAAGGCCGCCACGCACGATCCGGTCGCCGACACGCTGAGTCCGGAAGTGCTGGAAGCGCGGCTGACCAACATCCGCGAGACCATCGCAGCCTCGGTCGGCTATATGCCGGGCCACCGCGCGTTCATCGACCGCCACTGCGCGGCGGTCTGAGATGCGAGCCGGGCTCCGTGCGGCGATCCTTGCAGCCCTGGCGCTTGCCGTCGCGGCCCCGTCGCGGTCGGCCGATACACCGACGACGGCGATTCACCTCAACCAGCTCGGTTTCGACCCTGTCGCGCCCAAGCGCGCGATCGTCGCCGATCCGGCAACCGCGCCCCTGCCCTGGCGCCTGATCGACGCCGGCGGCGCCACCGTGGCTCAAGGCAGGAGCCAGGTCACCGGCGATGATGCCGCGTCGCGCGATCATGTCCATGAGGTCGATTTCAGCGGGGTCGGCATGCCCGGCACCTATCGCCTGAAGGTCGGCGACGTCGAAAGCCGCCCCTTCCGCATCGCGCGCGGCCTCTACGCCCCGCTCAAATATGCCGCGCTCAACTATTTCTACCAGACCCGCGCCGGCATCGCGATCGAGGCGCGCTATGCCGGCGGCGCTTCATGGGCGCGCCCTGCGGGCCATCCGAGGGAAATCGCCCCCTGTTTCTCGGGCAAGGACGAGAAGGGCAATGACTGGCCCGGCTGCGACTATAGCCTCGACGTGACTGGCGGCTGGTACGACGCCGGCGACCACGGCAAATATGTCGTCAACGGCGGTATCGCGCTGTGGACGCTGCAAAATGTCGCAGAGCGCGAAGCGGCGAAGAAGGGTCCCTCGGCCTTTGCCGATGGCAAGGCAAAGCTGCCCGAGGCCGGCAATGGAGTAAACGACCTGCTCGACGAGGCGCGCTGGCAGATGCGCTTCCTGCTCGCCATGCAGGTGCCCGACGGCAAGCATCTCCGCGTCCCCGTCGGCCCGCAGCCACCCGGCGCGGCGTTGGTCTTCACCGATATCGATGCCTCGGGCATGGCGCACCACAAGGTCGCCGACCGGGCCTGGACCGGGCTGCCGATGCGGCCGGCGGACGATCCGCAGCCGCGCCTGCTCTATCCGCCCAGCACCGGCGCTACACTCAACCTCGCCGCCACCGCCGCGCAATGCGCCCGGATCTGGCGGAGGATCGATCCGGCCTTCGCTGCCCGTTGCCTGAGCGCGAGCGAACGCGCCTTCAATGCGGCCCTGCGCAACCCGGAAGTCTATGCGCCCGACACCTTCACCGGCAGCGGCGGCTATGGCGATCGCACCCTGGCCGATGAATTCTACTGGGCCGCGGCCGAACTGTTCGTGACGACCGGAAAATCCGCTTACCGCGAGGCAATCACACATATGGCGCAATTCTCTGCGCCCATGACCGAACCCGGCTGGCCCAGCACGGCAGCGCTCGGCACGATCACGCTGGCCACTATCCCCAATTCGCTGTCGGCGAAGGAGCTGGAATCGCAGCGCGGCCTGATCGTCGACGCGGCGCGGCGCTTCCTCGCGGAGGAAGAACGGTCGGGCTATCGCATTCCTTATGCCAGCACGGCCTACCCCTGGGGCTCCAATGCGACCATCCTCAATCGCGCGATCATCCTGGCGCTGGCTGCGGACTTCAGCGGCGAGGCGCCCTTGCGCGGCGCCGTGGTCGACGCGATCGACTATGTGCTCGGCCGCAACCCGCTCGACCAGAGTTATGTCAGCGGCTTCGGCGCCAATCCGATGCGCCACCCGCACCATCGCTTCTGGGCACCGTCGCTCGATCCGAAACTGCCTGGCCCGCCGCCGGGCGTGCTGTCGGGCGGCCCAAACTCGACCGCGATGGCGGACGATGTCGCGAAAACGATGAAGGGCAAATGCGCGCCGCAACGTTGCTGGCGCGACGACGTCCATGCCTATGCGCTGAACGAAGTGGCGATCAACTGGAACGCACCGTTGTTCTGGGTGGCGGCTTATCTGGATGAGGAACGCTAGATGATCAGAAGGCCAGGCATCGGTCCCGTAACAAGGGCGTTGTTGCTTTTGCCCATCATCGCACTGACCGGGGCCGCGCCCGCGCCTAAATGGCAGCCGATCTTCGACGGCCGGACGCTCGATGGCTGGACGCCGAAGATCACCGGCCGCGCCGTCGGGGAAGATCCGCGCCACATGTTCGTCGTGGAGCATGGCGCGATTCGCGTTTCCTATGCGGGGTATCCGCGGTTCGAGGGCGAGTTCGGCCATCTTTTCTGGAAGACTCCGCTGCATGCCTATCGCCTGCGGTTCGACTATCGCCTGTTCGGCGAGCCCCTTCCGGGCGTGAAGATATGGCAGCAGACCAATAGCGGCCTGATGTTCCACGCCCAGGCACCCGAAACCATGCGGCGCGACCAGGCCTTCCCGGTCAGCCTGGAGATGCAGCTGCTCGCCGTGCCGCGCGCCGTGCGGGAACCGACCGCCAATGTGTGTACGCCGGGCACGACCGTCGAGATCGCGGGGAAGCTGGATCCGCGCCATTGCATCCTGTCGTCCTCGCCGCTGATGCCCAGAGAGCAATGGACTCACGCCGAACTGGAGGTCCTGCCGAGTGGTCAGATCACGCACCGCATCAACGGGAAAATCGTCCTGCGCTACGCCAATCCCCAGCTCGACCCCGACGATGCGGACGCCAAACCGCTCATCGCCGCAGCGGGCGGGGCTTTGACGTTGCGTCGGGGCTATATCGCGCTGCAAAGCGAGGGGAACCAGGTCGAATTCAGGAAGATCGAGCTGCAGTCGCTCGACTGACGATGCCATCCTGGTCGATGACCGTGGTGCCGCCGCGATCTGGCGTATCATTCGAAGATGGCGATCGCCGATCGTCAGTCGATGAGATGCGACAACCAGTGCAGCGTGTTGAGCGCGAATTGCTGATCGTCGTCGATCGTCAGACCGATATGCCTGGCGGCATGGGTCGGGCTCGTCACCACCTGCGCCGAGAACATCGCGGCCTCGCCGGCGATCACCACCCTGCCCTTGCCGACCGTCATCGCCAGCGCCTGAACCCTGCCGCCAACAGCCTTGCCCGGGACGGTCTCGCCCTTCATCAGCCCGCCGGCCTCCACCGGTGTCGCTACCTCCAGGGCATACTTGGGAAGGTCGAGCAGCCCGACTCCGCCCTCCGGGACACCGAGCGATTGTCCCGTGAAGCTGCGTACCTTCCGCACCTCTTCCTTGTCCGATCGGCCGTGGAGGATCGGATGATCGCCGAGATGCGCACCGGCATACTCGATCGCGAAGGTGACTTTGCCATCCTCCTGCGTGGCGACATAGCCCTGTCCCATATCCACGCCGAAGGCACCGGCGAGATCGGCCGCCGCGCCACCGAACGGCGCATGGTCGGCAAGTAGCAGGAGCGATCCGCCGGCCTCCACCCAGTCATGGGTCGCGGCGATCTCCTCGGGCGCAAAGGCCGACGTCCCGGGTGTCTCCGATCGGGCATTGGCGATCACCAGGACATTCACGCCGGCGAGGGTCTCGATGGAAAGCGGAGTCGTGAGGGCGGACACCTTGTAGCCGTCAGCCTCGAGCAGCTTGCCGAACGGCGCGTACCGTCCGTCCAGCGTATGGAAATTCCGGTGTGCGCCGTCGAGCGCGACATGTGGCCCCTGTTCGACATAGGCGGGACTCTCGAGCTTCGGCGCATAGTCAGGGTCCGCCACCTGCTGCGCCGTCGCGGGAGCCGCCAGGCAGAGAAGGAGGGCGCCAGCGGCAAGCACATGTCCAAGCATCGTCGTTGACTACGCCGGTTGCGCGGACGTGACGAGAGGCAAATCCCTATCCCCGCGCGGACAGCATCCCCAGCAGATAGGCGCGAATGCGCTCGTTACGCTCCTTGCCCGGCGCGCCCAGCACGCCGCGCACATGCTCGGGCAGATGATCGCCGGCATGCTCGGCATCCTCGCCGAAGACGAGATGGTCGAACCACGCCTTCCATGCCTTTTTCTCCGCCGGCGGCAAGTCGCGCACGCTCATCAGCGCATGGACCATGGCGACGAAGGGCGTTGCCGACGTGTCATAGGCCCACCAGTAATTGACCAGCACGTTGATCCGGTCGAACGCGCGGACATGATGCCACCAGATCGCCGGGATGAAGAGCATGTCGCCCGGCCCGAGCTCGGCGACCTGGGCATGGCGTAGCGCCTCGGCGAAGCGCGGATAACGCTCCAGGTCGGGCTCGTCCGGATCGACCATGCTCGCCGGCGGCCCCGCCAGCGTGCGGTCGAGCGGCCCGACGTAGAGGTTCGCCACCTGCTCGGGCGGAAACAGGGTGAAGCGCCGCCGCCCCGCCACCACCGCGGCAAGATTGGGCGAGGCATCGTAATGCGTCGCCACGCGCGTCGCGTTGCCGATCCATACCCGCGGCGTCGCCCCGGTCGCCGGCAGGTCCAGCCGGTTCGCCTCCCCCCAGCCAGGCAGATGATCGGGCGCCGCGGCGGCATTGGCATAGATGGCCGGCGGATTCGCCGTCCTCTCCTCCGCCAGCTGCAGCAGCTGCCCCATCAGCGCCGCCAGCGGCACCTGCTGGCGGGTGAAGTTGAAGCCCCGCATATCGTCGCGGTAGAAGAAGCGGCCGGCGATCTCGGGCGGCCCGAGCAGCACCTCGAGCGGCTTGCCGCCCGCGAACCCCGCCACGTAGTCGGCCAGCGCCCGTTCCCCGCGCCTGCCCGCCGCGACCGCCGGCCAGTCGGCCACCTGTCCGCGCAGCACGACCGGCGCATAGCTCGGCGCGATCTCGCGGGCGAAGGTCTCGGCATCGACCGCCGGGCGCTCGGCGACGCGGGTATCGGTGACGGCTTTGACATCGAGGGACATGAGTGTCTCTTAACTCCAGGCGCGAGCGCGCGCCATCGCCTCGCCGCACATAGCTGTTACCGCTAACGCACGGCAGTTCAGGCAGGGCGTGCCGACCTGGAGGGCGGCCGGCGTCGCGGCGCGGCGTCCGACTGGCGCCGGACCAGCGTGAAATCGAGCACGACGTGCTGCTGCTTCTCGTCATTCGCGCGCGGGCGGCGAATCGTCGAGACCAGCATCTCGACCGCCGCGCGCGACATGTCGGCGATCGGCTGGTGGATCGTGGTCAGCTCGGGCCAGATCGCGGTCGCCAGCGTGGTGTCGTCGAAACCGCACACCGTGAGATCGCCGGGCACATCGAGCCCGCGGCGATGCGCCACCGCGACGCAGGCGGCCGCCATATCGTCATTGCTGGCGAAGATCGCGGACGGCGGATCCGCCACGTCGAGCAGCTTCTCCGCCGCATCCAGGCCCGAGCGATAGGTAAACAACCCTTGCACGATCAGCGCCTCGTCCATCGGGATATGCGCCTTGGCCAGCGCATCGCGATAGCCGCGCAACCGCTCGTCGCTGGCGGTCTGTTCGGGATTGCCGATGACGAACCCGATACGATGATGGCCGAGCGAGACGATATGCCCCGTCATCGCATAGGCGGCGGAATATTCGTCGACGCTGACGGCGTTCAGCTCCGCCGCCGGACGGCCGCTGCCGACCAGCACCGCCGGCACGCCCTCGTCGGCGATGGTCTTGATCAGCTTCAGGGAGTCGCACAGCGGCGATGGCAGGATCAGCCCGTCGATCCCGCTGTCGATCAGATGCTTGGCCACCTCGATCTCGTGATCGCCCAGTTCGCATTTCTCGATGATCAGCTRCACGTCGCTGCGGCTTGCCTGGTCGAGGCTGCCGACGAGGAACTCGCTGAGATAGGCGGCGCTGGGATTGCTGTAGAGCAGGCCGATCCGCACCGGCGCCGCGCCGGCAAGACTGCGCGCGGCGGGGTTGGGCGAATAGCTGAGCGCGGCAATAGCGGCATTGACGGCGTCGCGCGTGGTCGGACGAACATTGGCTTCGCCATTGATGACGCGGGAGACGGTCATGGACGAAACCGACGCCATACGGGCAACGTCTCTGATCGTGGGCGCCGTTCTACGGCGGCGGGAGTTCTTCTCGTTCACGGTACTATCGGTCTCCTCGCGCCCGCTAATAGCCTATTATTTCGATTCCGCACCATATGTGCATGCAAGATCGCAGCCGCGTGACGGACAGGCATGCCACCGCGCCGATCGCCACGCCCGCCGCTCCTATTGACAAGGTTGGTCAAACCGCCATCATGATACCGCTATCAGGGCCGGCAAGACCGTGAGGCGGGGCAGCGGAGAAGCAGGATGGGCGGAATATCGCGGCGCGAGGGGCTGATGATGGCCGCCGGGATGGTGCTCACCGCCTGTGCCGGCAGCGGCCCCACTTCGGCCAGCGGCGCCTTGCCGGGCCCCGGCCCGACGCCCGCGTCACCGCCCTCCCCCACACCCACGGCGTCGCCGGCTGTCTCGCTGAACGAGGCCGCCCGCGCGAAAGGCATGCGGTTCGGCTCGGCCTGTGCGTGGAGCGCGCCGGGTGCCGACCGCGGGTCCTTCGCCAACCCGTCCTATGCGGCGCTGCTGGAGGCCGATTGCGGTATCCTCGTCCCCGAGAACGAGATGAAATGGCAGTTCATCCGCCCGAGCGCGACCAGCTTCGACTTCACGCGGTTCGACGCGATGATGGCCTATGCGGAAAGCAAGGGGCTCGCCGTGCGCGGCCACAATCTCCTTTGGCACCAGCCCAAATGGATGCCCGCCTGGGCTGAAAGCCATGACTATGGCCCCAACCCCGCGATCGAGGCCGATCGGCTGCTGACCGAGCATATCCGCACCGTCTGCGCCCGCTACGGCGCGAAGATCGCCAGTTACGACGTGGTCAACGAGGCCGTGAACCCGGCCGATGCCAGCCTGTACGAAACCGCGCTGTCGCGGGCATTGGGCGGCGCGACGGCGACGCTCGACCTCGCCTTCCACACCGCCCGTGTCGCCGCGCCGCACGCGCAGCTCGTCTATAATGATTATATGAGTTGGGAGCCGGGCAATGCGACCCACCGCGCCGGCGTGCTCCGCCTGCTCGAAGGCTTCAAGACGCGCGGCACCCCGGTCGACGCGCTCGGCGTTCAGTCGCATCTCATCACGCAGGGAACGGACACCGCGGGCAGCGTTTCGGCACAGCAGGCCGAGTGGCGGCGTTTCCTCGACCAGGTCGTGGCGATGGGCTACAAGTTGCTGATCACCGAGTTCGACGTGCGCGACAATAATCTGCCCGCCGACATCGCCGTACGAGACCGCGCAGTGGCTGATTACAGCCGCGCTTATCTCGATGTGATGGTCACCTATCCGCAGCTCTCCGACCTTCTCGTCTGGGGCATGTGCGACCGCTACAGCTGGATCGAGGGGTTCGAGCCGCGCGGTGACCGGGCGAAGCGCCGCCCCTGCCCCTATGACAGCGATTTCAAGCCAAAACCGATGCGTACCGCCGTCGCCGAAGCGTTCGCGGCCGCACCGGCGCGAACCTGACACGAGCCGCGAAAGGTGGCCATCAAAGGAGCGGAGGATATGCGACAGGTTTTGACGATCTTTCTTGCCGGCAGCGCAGCGATGCTCGCCCTGCCGGTACTCGCGCAACAGGCGGCGGCACCGGCGGCGAAGAGCGATGCATCCGACGACATCATAAAAAAGGCGGTCAACCAGCCCGGCACCAACTGGCAGGTCTATGGCCCCAACCAGAAGGCCAAAGCGCTGAACGATGGCGGCGTGCCCGGCGGCCAGGTGATCCGCGTGACCGTGTCGGCCAAGGGCGCCAATGCCTGGGACGTCGGCTCCAGCTCGCCGATCCAGAAACCGATCGCGGCGGGCGACACGATCCTGGTCGCGATGTATCTGCGCGCGCCCGAGCTGAAGGACGGCGAGACCGCCTCCATCCCCTATATCGGCGCGAATGGCGTGGCGGCTCCTTACGAGAATCTCGTCGGCAACGGCGTGACGATCAACAAGGACTGGAAGCTCTATTATGCCTCGGGCAAGGCGGCGAAGGCCTTTCCCGGCGGTACCATGCGCGCCACCGCCCATCTCGCGGCGGACAAGCAGGTGATCGATCTCGGGCCGGTGTTCGTGCTCGATTTCGGCCAGAATTACGATCCCGCCAAACTCCCCAAGAACTGAGGAAAAGAAACGATGAAGCGTGCCTGTGGAGCGGCCCTGATGGTCGCATTGTTGACGAATGCAGGCACGCCGATCGCCGCCGCGCCGAAAAAGGCCAGGGTTGCGGCGCCCTCCCCCGACAGCCGCGCCGCCGCGCTGGTCAGGCGGATGACCCGCGCGGAGAAGCTGACCCTAGTGTTCGGTTATTTCGGCACCGATTTCCCGTCGAAGAAATTCCTCACGCCCAAGGAATCCCGCGCGGGTTCGGCCGGCTATATCCCCGGCATCCCGCGCCTCGGCATTCCGCCGCAATGGCAGACCGATGCGGGTGTCGGTGTCGCGACCCAGGGCGGCGCGGCGGTGAAGCGCGAGCGGACCGCCCTGCCCTCGGGCCTCGCCACCGCAGCGAGCTGGAACACCGCACTCGCCTTTGCCGGCGGCGCGATGATCGGCAAGGAAGCGCGCAATTCCGGCTTCAACGTGATGCTGGCGGGCGGCGTCAACCTGATGCGCGAGCCGCGCAACGGCCGGAACTTCGAATATGGCGGGGAGGATCCGCTGCTTGCCGGCACGATGGTCGGCGCGCAGATCGCCGGCATCCAGTCGAACCACATCATCTCGACCGTGAAGCATTATGCGATCAACGATCAGGAGACCGAGCGGTTCGGCGGCAATTCGGTGCTGGGCGAAGCGGCGATGCGCACCTCGGACCTGCTCGCCTTCCAGTTCGCGATCGAGCGGTCGAACCCAGGTTCGGTGATGTGCTCCTACAACCGGGTCAACGGCATTTATGCCTGCGAGCATGATTTCCTGCTCGGCCAGGTGCTGCGCAAGGACTGGAAATGGCCGGGCTTTGTCATGTCCGACTGGGGCGCCACGCATAGCACCGCCAAGGCAGTCAAGGCCGGCCTCGATCAGGAATCGGGCTTCCCGTTCGATGATGCGCCCTTTTTCGGCGAACCGCTCGCCAAGGCCATCGCGAGCGGCGCGGTGAGCGAAGCCGAGCTCGATGCGATGGTCACGCGCATCCTGCGCTCGATGATCGCGCACGGCCTGTTCGAGCATCCTGTCGCCGAAGCCCCGATCGACTATGCCGCGCATGCCGTGGTGACGCGGCAGGATGCCGAGGAAGGCACGGTCCTGCTCAAGAATGCCGGCGCCGTCCTGCCGCTCTCGCCTTCGACGAAGCGTATCGCGGTCATCGGCGGCCATGCCGACAAGGGCGTGCTCGCGGGCGGCGGATCGTCTCTGGTCTATCCGCGTGGCGGCAATGCCGTGCCCGGCCTGAAGCCGACGAGCTGGCCCGGCCCGATCATGTATTACCCATCCTCCCCGCTCGCCGCGATCGCGAAGCTGGCGCCGGGTGCGACGGTACGCTTCGCCGACGGCAGCGATCCCGCCGCAGCCGCGGCGTTGGCCCGCGACAGCGACGTGGCGATCGTCTTCGTCACGCAATGGGCCGGCGAATCCTTCGACGTGCCGCTGACCTTGTCCGACAATCAGGACGCGTTGGTGGAGGCGGTCGCCGGCGCGAACCAGAAAACGGTGGTGGTGATGGAAACGGGCGGCCCGGTCCTCACCCCTTGGATCGACCGCGTCGCGGGCGCCTTGGCCGCCTGGTATCCCGGCACGGAGGGCGGCGCGGCAATCGCCAACCTGTTGTTCGGCAAGGTAAATCCGTCGGGCCGCCTGCCCGCGACCTTCCCGCGCAGCCTCGATCAGCTGCCGCACCCCGCCGAGCCCCACAAGGGCGACGTCACGTACAGCGAGGGCGCGGCGATCGGGTACAAATGGTACGATGCGAAGGCCCTCGACCCGCAATTCGCCTTCGGCCACGGGCTTTCCTACACGAACTTCTCCTTTGCCGGGCTCAGTGCGGCGCCATCGGCCAACGGCATCAACGTGCGCTTCACCGTGCGCAACTCCGGCAAGGTGGCGGGCAAGGCCGTGCCCCAGATCTACGTCGCTGGTGCCGGCTGGGAAGCGCCGAAACGGCTTGGCGGCTTCACCAAGGTCGCGCTGGCGCCGGGCGCCTCGAAGCAAGTGACCTTGCAGGTCGATCCACGCCTGCTCGCGACATGGGACCAGGCCGGGCACCAATGGCGCATCGCGGCGGGAAGTTACGATGTTATACTTGGCGCTTCCTCCCGCGATATTGCACAAAAGACACGGATTCGGCTCCCGGCTCGGGTTTTTCCGGTGGGATGGTCGCCACAGTGAGGTGAGCGGCCAAGTATCGACAAAGGTGCGGGCGTCCCCGTCGAAGCAGCGTTCAAGCACGGCTTTGCGCGGCGGCGATTTATGCGACCCACCTGCGAAGGGCCCCGAATCGCGTCCAACAAATACTGCCTTAGTAAAAATTCGGCATCGGCATCGCAGTGATTTCCCGTGCCAGCCGCCCGAGAACCAGTGACATGGCCATTCGGGCCATCGAAAAAACTCGCAAGTAATGAATTTTGCGAGGGGTGTCCTGAGCACTATCGATTCCGCCGAAGCATGGGATCCTGAACCTCGATAAGGCGGACTATGCGACGTTTGAATCATCGACCTCGAGATCGGACCCTATCGCGTCGCCACCCCGTCGCCGAGGCTCTCGCGTTGCGCAGCCCATGTCAGCAAGGCGTCCAGTGCCGGGCACAGCGCCTGACCCCAATCGGTCAGCCCATATTCGACCTTGGGCGGCACTTGATGGTGTACGATACGCCTGACGATGCCATCCCGCTCCATCTGTCGGAGCTGCTGGATGAGCATCTTCTGCGACACGAGCGGGATCGCTCGCTCTAGTTCCGAGAAACGCAGGACGCGCCCACCGAAAAGGTGAAACAGGACGACCAGCTTCCACCGGCCCTCGAGCAGCTTGAGCGCATTCTCAACGCCTTCGGCGGCCGTTTCGCGGGAATATTGCTGCGACATACTTTTTGGTTAGTACCTTACTTTT
Source organism: Sphingomonas sp. P2_B6 (assembly GCF_056404755.1). Taxonomy (NCBI): domain Bacteria; kingdom Pseudomonadati; phylum Pseudomonadota; class Alphaproteobacteria; order Sphingomonadales; family Sphingomonadaceae; genus Sphingomonas; species Sphingomonas sp. P2_B6. The sequence goes on along the minus strand of NZ_JBFUDK010000002.1, from coordinate 60,208 downwards.
TCGTGCGTTCTTGTCATCTGGCAGGGTACGGGCGATGTCGCCGGCCCACAAGTTCAGCCGGAGACCGATCATGAGTTTCGACCTTGGCCTGGAAGGCAAGCGCGCGCTGGTCAGCGGCGGAACCAAAGGCGTTGGCGCGGCGGTTGTGCAAAGCCTGCGCGACGCCGGTGTCGGCGTGATTGCCGCTGCGCGGAGCGTCCCCGAGAGCAACGACGATCTCGACTATATCGCCGCCGATCTCATGACGGCCGAAGGATGCGCCGCTCTCGCGGAAGAGGTGCTGTCGCGGTTCGGGGGCGTGGACATCATCGTCAATGTGCTCGGCGGATCGAGCGCCCCTGCAGGCGGCTTTGCCGCGCTCAGCGATGCCGAATGGCTGAAGGAACTCAACCACAATCTCCTGCCTGCCGTGCGGCTCGACCGGGCGCTGCTCCCATCGATGATCGCGCGGGGTTCGGGCGTGATCATTCATGTGACATCGATCCAGCATGAGCTGCCCCTGCCGGAATCGACCACCGCCTATGCGGCGGCCAAGGCCGCTCTTTCGACCTACAGCAAGAGCCTGTCGAAGGAAGTGACGCCCAAAGGCATCCGCGTGGTCCGTGTGTCGCCCGGCTGGGTCGAGACGGACGCCGCCGTCGCGCTGGCCGAACGGCTCGCGAAGGACGCCGGCACTGACTATGAGGGCGGCAAGAAGATCATCATGGACTCACTGGGCGGTATTCCGCTCGGACGCCCGGCCAAGCCATGCGAAGTCGCCGACCTCATCGCCTTCCTTGCGTCGCCGCGCGCCGGCGCGATCAGCGGCACCGAATATGTCATCGATGGCGGGACGGTGCCGACTGCGTGAAACGCGGCTGGCCGGCATCCGCGCCGAGCGGGATGGCCACGGCACGGCACCAAGGGCCGACGGCGCTCCCGGCGTTCCCGCTCAGACTTGCAGCCTGCGCCCTTCCGCGGCACTCCGCCGCGCCAGGGCGATCAGGTTGAGCCCGGTCAGCGCATCCGCCGGATCGACCGGCGGCGGCGCGCCATCGAGGATCGCGTCGGCCACGCCCTCATAATAACGCCGCCAGTCGCCGCGCACCGAGGGCACCAGCTCGGGCTGGCCCTCGGCGACGGTCAGGGTGCCGAACGCTTCGGGCGCTTCCTCGCCATAACCGGCGTCATTGGCGGTCGCGCCGGCGCGCAGCATCGCTTCCTGCGGATCGAGGCCGAACTTCACGAAGCTACCCTTGCTCCCGTGCAGCGCGAAGCGCGGCCGCGGCGCGACGATCAGAGTCGAAGCGGACAGGATCACCCGGCGTTCGCCATAATGCAGGGTCAGCTCGAAATAATCGTCGACCACCACGTCAGCGCGTTGCGCGGCGATGTCGGCGGTGATCGCCTCCGGCGTGCCGAACAATTGCAGCGCCTGGTCGATCAGGTGCGGCCCCAGATCGGCGAGCATGCCCCCGCCCTGCTCCACCGTCGCTTCGCGCCAGCCGGGCTTGATCGCCGGACGGAACCGGTCCCAGCGCAGCTCGGCCAGCATCACTTCGCCCAGCGCACCACCACCGAGCACATCGAGTACCGTCAGGAAATCCGCGTCCCATCGCCGGTTGTGGAACACCGACAGCACCAGCCCGCGCGCGGCCGCCAGCTCGATCAGCGCGACGCCGTCGGCCGGGTCGACCGCGAAGGGCTTGTCGATCACGACATGCTTGCCCACCTCGAGTCCCGCCCTGGCCAGCGGCGCGTGCAGTTCATTGGGCGTGGCGATCACGATCAGGTCGATCGACGGATCGGCGATCAGCGCTTCCGCGGTCGGCACCACCGCGACACCGGGAAAAGCATCGGCGACCTCGTCCACGCGCGAGGTGACGATGGCCGCGAGCTTCAGCCGCTCGACCGCGTCGATCAACGGCGCATGGAAACTCTTGCCGGCCAGCCCGAACCCGATCACCCCCACCTTGATCATCATGTCTCCTCTCGATCAGCCATGCTGCGTCGACAGGATTTTCGGGTCGCTGGCAAGAGAGTGGAGATAGGCGTGACGCTCGGGCGTGCCCGACCGGAGCTTCGACAGATGGTCGCGCTGCTCCTCGGTCAGGCGGAAACGGACATAGCCGAGCGAGGTCAGGCATTTTTCGAGCGTCGATTTCTGCAGCGCGGCGATCTCGCGGAAACGCTGTTCCGGCCGCGCGCCCTGCACAGCCATGGTGATCGCTTCGACCCCCGACATCGGCTGCAACGCGTTCTCGTTGATGTTCGAGGCGAGATTCTCGATCTGGCTCGACGCCCGCACCAGCGCCTTGGCCGCAGGAGTTTCCGACACGTCGAGATAATAGGCCTGGCGCCCGCACAGCACGGCGTCCTCGCGATACTGGTCGAGCGAGACGCCCGCCTTGCCCCAACTCTCCCGCGGCGCGTGCGCTGCATCGGCGGCGGACGACAGCAGAATGGCGCCAAGGGCAACCGGCAACAGGGCACGACGCATTTCCGCTCTCCCGAACAGGCCCGCAAATTGTATCACCTGGCCATCCTCCCCGCAAATCGGCCGCGACCGCCCCGCGATCTTGCCAGCACGGGCCAGATCGTTATCGCTACCATCAGCGATCGAGCCACGACGGCGCCCGACGCGCGGAGAGGAATCGCGATGCGGATTGGCAGGATGATGAAGATCCGCTGGTGGATCATCGGGCTGGTGATGATCGGTACCATCCTGAACTATCTGACGCGCAGCATCATGGGCGTCGCCGCGCCGACCGCGATGTCCGAACTTCATATCAGCACCGAGCAATATAGCTGGATCACCGGGGGCTTTCAGCTCGGCATCATGCTCCAGCCGATCGCCGGCTATATTCTCGACATGATCGGGCTGAAGACCGGCCTCGCGCTGTTCGCCGCAGCCTGGGGCGTGATCACCATGGCGCATGGCCTCGCCACCGGCTGGGTCAGCCTCGCCGGCCTGCGCGCGCTGCTCGGCTTTGCCGAGGGCACCGCGCATCCCGGCGCGCTGAAGGTCATTTCCGAATGGTTTCCGGCGCGCGAGCGCGGCTTTGCCGGCGGCGTCTACAATATCGGCGCGTCGCTCGGCTCAGTGCTGGCGCCGTTGCTGGTGGCAGGTGCGGTCTATGTGTGGGACTGGCGCGGCGCCTTCATCGTCGCCGGCGTGTTCGCGCTGATCTGGGCCGCCTGCTGGCGCCGCCTCTATCATTCGCCCGAGACCCACCCGACCGTCTCGCCCAAGGAAAGGGCCGAGATCCTCGAAGGCCAGGAAACCTATCTCCGCGCCACCGAGGACAAGCCGCCGCTCAGCCGCCTCCTGCGCCGTCGCAACCTGTGGGGCATCGCGCTGCCCCGTTTCCTCGCCGATCCGGTATGGGGCACGCTGACCCTGTGGATGCCGCTCTATCTCACCACCGTCCGCCATTTCGATCTCGGCCAGATCGCGATGTTCGCCGGCCTGCCCTTCATCGCCGCCGATCTCGGCTGCCTTTTCGGCCCCGCCGTGGTGCTATGGCTGCAACGGCGCGGCGTGAGCCTGATCAACGCGCGGCGCGGCGCCTATACGCTCGGCGCGGTGCTGATGACCGGCATGATGTTCGTCGGCCAGGTCGAAAGCGCCGCCGCCGCAGTCGCTTTGCTCTGCCTCGGCGGGTTCGCGCACCAGACCTTGTCGGTCACCTGCATCACCATGGCGTCCGACCTGTTCCCGCGGAACGAAGTGGGCACCGCGGCGGGCATTGCCGGCACCATGGCCAATCTCGGCGTGCTGATCTTCTCGCTTGCCATGGGCCATTTCGTCGAGACGATCGGCTATGGCCCGTTCTTCGTCGCGCTCGGCATCCTCGACCTGTTCGCCGCCGCCGTGATGTGGATTCTCGTCCGCGCCCCCCAACCCCAGAAGGACCCCGAGCCCGCATGATCCGCAATCCCATCCTCCGCGGCTTCAACCCCGACCCGTCGATCGTCCGCGTCGGCGAGGATTGTTATATCGCGACCTCGACCTTCGAATGGTTTCCCGGCGTCCAGATCCACCATTCGCGCGACCTGGCGAACTGGACGCTCGTCGCCCGCCCGCTGGTCCGGGCGAGCCAGCTCGACATGCGCGGCGATCCGGACAGTTGCGGCGTCTGGGCGCCCTGCCTGACGCATGACGGCGACCGGTTTCACCTGATCTACACCGATGTGAAACGCTATGGCCGCACCACCACCGGCGGCGCCTCGGGCGCGTCGCTGCGCGATTTCCACAATTATCTGGTGACCAGCGACACGATCGAGGGCGATTGGTCCGACCCCGTCTATCTCAACAGCAGCGGCTTCGACCCCTCGCTGTTCCACGACGATGACGGCCGCAAATATCTCGTCAACATGCTGTGGGACCATCGGCCCGGCCGCAACCGCTTCGCCGGCATCGTGCTGCAGGAATATGCGCCCGAGGCCAGCGCCCTGGTCGGCGAACCGCGCCTGATCTTCGCAGGCACCCCGCTGGGCCTCACCGAGGCGCCGCATCTCTACAAGCGCGACGGCTTCTATTATCTCATCACCGCCGAAGGCGGCACTGCCTGGAACCACGCCGTCACCATGGCGCGCTCGCGGTCGCTGACCGGCCCCTATGAACTCCACCCCGACACCTATATCCTCAGCGCGCGCGACCGCCCCGATGCGCCGCTGCAGCGCGCAGGCCATGCCGATCTGGTCGAGACCCCCGAGGGCGAGCCCTGGATGGTCTATCTCTGCGGCCGCCCCCTGCCCAATCGCGGCCGCTGCGTGATGGGCCGCGAGACCGCAATCCAGCCAATGCGCTGGGCGGACGATGGCTGGCTCTATACGGCGAGCGGCGACAGCATCCCGGTACTCGACATCCCCATGCCGACGCTCGATGCGCCGACGCTGGCACCCCCTGTACGATCGGACTTCGACGCCGGCGCGCTGCCGATCGACTTCCAGTGGCTCCGCTCGCCCGAGCCGGAAAAGCTGTTCAGCCTCACTGCCCGCCCCGGCCATCTCCGCCTGTTCGGCCGCGAGTCACTGGGCAGCCTGTTCGAACAGGCGCTGGTCGCGCGCCGGCAACAGGCCTTCTGCTATTCGGCGGAAACGGTCGTCGACTTCGCCCCGCAAAGCTACCAGCAAGCGGCCGGCCTGATCTGCTATTATAACGGCTCGAAATATCATTATCTGTTCGTCACCGCCGGTGACGATGGCCGCCGCCAGATCCAGGTCATGTCGGCCCTGCCCGACTCTCCCCAGGGCGACGCCTTTTCGCAAATCCACCCCGTCGCGGCGGAAGGCCGGATCCACCTCCGCGCCGAGGTCGATTACGAACGCCTCCGCTTCGCCTTCCGTATCGAGGGGAACGCCGAGTGGACCTGGCTGCGCGAGCAGTTCGACGCCAGCATCCTGTCCGACGAAGCGAGCGCGCCGGGCCTGCCCAACTTCACCGGGGCGTTCGTGGGGGTCGCGTGTCAGGACACATCCGGCCGGCGGCTGGCGGCGGATATCGACTGGTTCGACTATCGCGAGCGCGCCTATCTCGCGGACTGTACAAAGACCTGATCAGGAGACAGCGCCGTCACAGCCGCCATGTGGTGAGCCGTTTCTGACAGCAGCGGCAGATCCGTTACTGCTCCTTCTTGAACAGGTCCTGGAAGATCAGCGGCCCCCAGATGCGGCCGCGTGCGTGGACCAGCGCGCCACCTTCATTGAGCTTGCCCAGCGCGACGGGGGCGAAGCCGAGTTGCCTGGCCAGGGCCGCCACCGGCGCGACCGCGTCCCCATCGTCGCTCGACAGAAAGACGACCCGGTGCCCGCCCTTGACGACCGGATCGGTGGCCAGGGTGGCCGCGATCAGGTGATTGAACCCTTTCACGAGCCTGGCGCCAGGGAACGCCTTCGCAACGAAGGCAGAGGACGGGAGACCGTCCAGCTCTTCCGGGGGAACGCCGTACGTGTTCGTCGCGTCGATGATGGTCTTGCCGTCCCAGCTCGGCAGGGCCTTCGCAACCTCGCCATGCTCCCCGAACGGGACCGCCAGGATGATCGTGTCGGCCTCGAGCGCATCCTGCAGCGATTTGGCGACGACCATGGGCCCGATCGCCCGAGCCTGCGGCGCCAGTGCCTCGGGCGGCCGGCGGCTCGCGACGGTTACCGCGATGTTCTTGCGGGCGAAGGCGTGGGCGAGCGCCTGGCCGATCTTGCCGAAGCCTATGATTGCATAACTCATGATAGTTCTCCGTTTCGTGTTGATAGTGATTTCTTGGGCCTCAACGGCGCCAGGCCAGCGCGTCAGAGTTGGGCAAGGCCGCCGTCGACGGCGAGTTCGCTGGCGGTCATGAAGCTGCTGTCCGACGACGCGAGAAAGGCAGCCGCCGCCCCGATTTCGGCTGGATCGGCCATGCGCTGGAGCGGCGTCATCGCGGCGAAGGCCTTCTGGCCCTCCTCGCCCAGCGCGTCCTTGGCGAGCTCGGTCGCCGTCGCCCCGGGCGACAGCACGTTTACCCGGATGCCGGTGCCCTTCAGGTCCTCCGCCCAGGTCCGCGCAAGATTGCGCACGGCCGCCTTGCTCGCGCTATAGGCGCTCATTCCCGGGGCACCCGTGGTGCCGGCGCTCGATCCGGTCAGGATGATCGAACCGCCCGCGCTCATCAGCGGCAGCGCCTTCTGGACCGTGAAGATCGTCCCCTTCACATTGGTGTCGAAGGTTTCGTCGATGTGCTCGGCAGTGATCTTGCCGAGCGCAAGCTGGCTTCCCGCCCCGGCATTGGCAAAGACGATGTCGAGGGTTCCGCGCTCGGCCTTCACCGCCGCGTAAAGCCGGTCGAGGTCGGCCAGCTCGGAAACCGAGCCCTCCACCGCGCGGGCATTGCGCCCGAGCGCGGCAATAGCGGCGTCGAGCGCTTCCCGCCGACGGCCGAAGATGAAGACGAAGGCGCCCTCCTCGATGAAGCGCTTCGCAGCGGCAAGGCCGATGCCGGTAGCGCCGCCCGTGATCACGGCGGTCTTTCCATTCAGTCTGTTCATGTCGTGCATCCCTGGCTGGAGCGTTCGGTAACGCCCCCGAGGACCACCAGATGGGGCCGCCGGCATCAGGCGTTCAGTGCAAAAACGCGCACATCGGTGGTGCAAAATTCAACCGGCTGGATGAGCTTTCGCCAACAGCGACGGTTGATTGGGCGCACCCTGCGGTGCAGGATCGCACCATGATCGACTGGGATGACGTTCGCTATTTTCTCGCCGTCGCGCGCGGAGGCTCGGTGCGGGCTGCCGCCGCGCGCCTGGGCGTGAACCACTCGACCGTGYTGCGACGCATCGCCCAGCTCGAGGAGCGCCTWGGGGCRCAGATGTTCGAAAARCTGCCTKCGGGCTATCGCCTGACGGCYGCGGGCGAGGAGGTYCTCGARCTCGCGAACCAGATGGAAGCRTCGTCGCACCARCTGGAGACGCGMRTCTTCGGSCGCGACCAGAGCGTGCGCGGGCTTYTGCGGGTGACGCTGGCGCCGCCCCTCGCSACWCACCTGCTCATGCCGGMCTTCGCCGATTTCGCGCGCCTGCACCCGGACATCGAGATGGAAATCCTGTCGTCCGGCGAGCTGGCAAATCTGACCAACCGCGAGGCTGACGTGGCGATCCGCGTCGTCTACGACCGCAAGACCCTGCCGCTCAATCTTCACGGCCTGACGGGGCCGGAGGTCTTCGGGGCCGTCTATATGTCCCGCGATCGACTGGCCGCATGGCGTGCGGGCGCGCCTGATCCCATGCGGTGGATTGTCATCAGCATGCACGGCATTCCGGACTGGGCCAGCGAGGGGGAGGTTCGCACCACGGGGGCTCCGTTCAGGGTCACGGATGCCGAGGCGCAACTCGCCGCGGCGCGGCAGGGGCTCGGCATCACGACATTGCCGTGCTTCGTCGGAGATGCCGATCCGCTATTGGTGCGGGTACCGGGCACCGACCTGCACCAATATGGCGCGGTTTGGCTTCTCACGCAGGGGGAGACACGCAAGACGAAGCGCGTGCGGCTGTTCACGGAGTTCGTATCCCGCAGGCTCGCCGCCTACGCGCCGCTTCTCGCCGGGCTGTCCATGTCGCGCGACTGACCCCCAGGCCGCGGCGATCCACACCAGCCCGGCTCCTGCGAGGATCTGCGGGAATTTCAACATCGCGGCGCCCGATCCACTGGCGCTTCGCGTCGAATGCGATACCAACGGCCCGCACCACAGCTGAAAGAGATCGAATGCCCGGAGGCCTTGTAGCGCTGCTCGACGATATCGCGATGATCGCGAAGCTGGCCGCGGCCTCGGTGGACGATGTCGCCGGCGCGGCGGGCCGGGCGGGCGTGAAGGCAGCGGGCGTGGTGATCGACGATACCGCGGTCACGCCGCGTTATGTCGTCGGCCTGACGCCGGACCGCGAGTTGCCGATCATCGCCAAGATCGCGATCGGATCGCTGCGCAACAAGCTGTTGTTCCTGCTGCCCGCCGCCCTGCTGCTGAGCAGCTTCGCGCCCTGGGCGATCACGCCGCTGCTGATGATCGGCGGCGCCTATCTCTGCTTCGAGGCGACCGAGAAGATCTTCGAGACGATCGTCGGCGAGCATCACGCCGACGAAGTCGCCGAGATCCACGATCCGGCCGAGCTGGAAAAGCGCCAGGTCGGCGGCGCGATCCGCACCGATTTCATCCTGTCGGCCGAGATCATGGTCATCGCCCTGTCCGACATCCCCGAACAGTCAGTGGTGATGCAGGGCGTGGTGCTGGCCGCCGTCGGCATCGCCATCACCGTGGGTGTCTATGGCGTGGTCGGGCTGATCGTGAAGATGGACGATATCGGCCTGCACCTCGCCCAGCGCAGATCGGCGGGCGTCCGCGCCCTCGGCCGCGGGCTGGTCAAGGCGATGCCGCTGCTGCTCGAGGGCCTGTCGACGCTAGGCGTCGCCGCGATGGCGTGGGTCGGCGGCGGGTTCATCGTACATGGGCTGGAGGAATTCGGCCTCGGCGTGATCTCGCACGGGCTGCACGATGCGGCTGAGGCAGTCGGTCACGCCTCACCGGTGGCGCAGGGTCTGGTCGAATGGCTGGTCGGCGCGCTCGGATCGGCGGTCGTCGGCATGATCGTCGGCGGCGTCATCGTCGCGGTGCTTCACCTGATTCCGCGCAAGGGTGGCCAGGCCGCGAAGACTCATGGCTCAGCGGTCGATCAGAAGGTCCCGCAATAACCCGGCAGGTGCCTCGCCTCCTCGCCATGCGCGATCTCGAGGGCCTTGTTCACTGCCTTTTCGAACCTGTCCGCCACCCTTTTCGCTGGAATCCGTCCACGGAGAAAGTCGGCCCAAAGGAATTCGGCATAGGGCGTGTCGGTCTTGGCATAGCCGCCGGCCTGTCGCACCGCCCCGGCCAGGGAGCGGTACGGATCGTCGACAAGCTTGCCCAGCGAGCGCGGGATGTCGGCGACGTCGCACCTTCTGCCCTTCGCGTCATAGGGGTGGAGCCAGTTGCGATTGTCCATGAAGGTGAGGAATTCCGCCTTGCGCAGATGGCACAGCCTCGCGACCACGCTGACCAGCACATGCTCGACCCCTTCGTCGTGCAGCGCGCGCGCCAGGTGATGATGATCGATCAGCCACGGAACCTGCTTCGGCCCCAGCACCACCGGGATCATGTGGCTGCCGAGGAAATCGGGGCCGTCCGCGGCGACATGCCCCTGCCATTGCCGTCTCTTGCGGTCCACCTCGATCATGCCGACCGTCATCTGCGTCGGGCGCAGCGCGGCGAGCGGAACGGGCTGCAGCCGTGGCTCAAGCAGATTGTACATCGTCGTTCCCTTTTCCCGCCTTCACCGCGCGCACCGCGTCCGCGACACTGAACGAGGCGCCGTTCGCCAGGCGATGGAACCCGGCCGCCACCAGCACGTCGCGAACGCGATCATGCGCCCGCGCAAGCTGCAGGGACAGGCCTTTCGCCGCCAGCAGCTTCTCGAACTCGGCGATCGCCTCCAGTGCGGTGCTGTCGAGATCGTCGCTCTCCTCCAGGCTCAGCACGACATGGGTGTCACCGCTTCTTGCCAGCGCCTTCGCCGCGATGGTGCCGAGCGACTGTTCGGCATTGGCGAAGAACAGCGGCGCATTGGGGCGAAAGATCACCATGCCCTCCACGCCCCTGGCATCGGGATGGCGCGCCCGGTCGACGAAATCATGGCCGCCATCGAGATAGCCCAGTTCGCTCACCACGGGATGGGCGAGCCGGTTGAGCAGCGCCCCGATCGACAGGGCCACCGCGATCAGCATGCCGTCGAGCACCCCGAACAGGATCACGCCGCAAGCCGCCGCGAGCGCGATCCACTGGTCGCGGTCGATCATGAACAACCGCGTGAGCGGCGCGGGCGACAGGGCGTGCGCCAGTGCCGCGACCACCACCGCCGCCAGCAACGGCTGCGGCAGGGCCTCGATCGTCGGGCCGGCCAGCCATGCCGCCGCCGCGAGGGCGATCAGCGCGGTGATCGCGGCGAGCCGGTTCGTCGCGCCGGCGGATTCGGTGGCCGACGCTGCGGAAAAGCCGGCCCCGACCGGCATGCCCTGAGCCAGCGCGGACAACAGGTTCGCGCCGGCCAGCGCACTGAATTCGCGATTGGCGGACAGCGTATCGCCATGGCGCAGCGCGAGCGTTCGCACGGTGCCCCAGCTTTCGGCGAACAGGATCAGCGTCAGCGGGGCAGCGAGTTGCGCGAGGCGCGACCAGCGCGCGAAACTGAAATCCGGCATCGTCCAGGCGGACAGATGGAAATCGATCGGCCCGACCGATGCCACGCCCAGCGCCGGCAGGTCGATCATCCGTGCCGCCGCGACGCCCAGCACCAGGGCGATCAGCGCGGCGGGAAGACGAGTCGTCGCGCGCAGGCCAAGCAGCAGCGCCAGGGCGACCGCCCCGATCGTGAGGCTGGCGAGGTTCGTCCGGCCGAGATTCGCGGCGATGTCGGCCAGCAGGGCCAGGGTGGAGGACGAGACGAGCTTCAGCCCGAGCAGATGCGGCACCTGGCGGATGATGATGTTGATCGCCAGGCCGAAGGCGAAACCGCGCAGCACCGGACGGGCGATGAACGCCGACAGGCTGCCGAGACGAAACAGGGCGATCAGCGCGAATAATATCCCGACGATCGCGGCCATCGCCATCGCCATCGCGCCGCGCTCGGCCGGGCTGCCCGGCAACGTCGCCAGCGCGGCGGCGAGAATGGCGGCCGAGGAGGAGGTCGGCGCGACGATCGCGAAGCGGCTGCGGCCGAGCACCGCATAAGCCGCGCCGCCCGCGAGCGCGGCGAGGATGGCCCGCCCGGGCGTGAACCCGGCGATGCCCGCATAGGCGACGGCCTCGGGCAGCATCAGCCCGGCCACGGAAAGACCGGCCACGACGTTCATGCCGGTCTGCGCGGGGATGCCGAGGATCGTCTTCACGCCGCCATCCTAACGGCGCGCGGAGCGACGCAGCAATCCATTCCGGGGAAGAATGGTCGGGGAGACAGGATTCGAACCTGCGACATCCTGCTCCCAAAGCAGGCGCGCTACCGGACTGCGCCACTCCCCGACGGACGGGTCGCTTAGGCTGGACCGGGGTGCGACGCAAGGCCGCTCGGTCATCCCCGGCCGAACAGGGGCATATTGGTCGCCATGATCGTCATGAAGGGGATGTTCGCGTCGAGCGGCAGTGCCGCCATATGGACGACCGCACGAGCGACATGGCCAACGTCCATCCTCGGCTCGGCTCGGATGCTGCCGTCGGGCTGCGGCACGCCCTGCCCCATCGCCGCACTCATATCGGTCACCGCATTGCCGATATCGATCTGCCCGGCCGCGATGCCCCAGGCGCGGCCATCGAGCGCGATCGACTTGGTCAGGCCGGTGATGGCGTGTTTGCTCGCCGTATAGGGCGCGGAATGGGGTCGCGGCCGGTCGGCCGAGATCGATCCGTTGTTGATGATCCGTCCGCCCTGCGGCGCCTGGCGCTTCATCGCCCGCATCGCCGCACGCGCGCACAGGAAGCTGCCGAGGATGTTGATGTCGAGCAGCGACCGGATCGCCTCGACGTCCAGCTCGTCGAGCGGTACCGGCGGCGCTAAAATGCCGGCATTGTTGAACAACAGGTCGATCCGGCCGAATTCGGCAACCGCCGCGTCGAACAGCGCGTCCACCGACGCCGCATCGGTCACGTCGCACGGTACCGCGAGCATCGACCCGCTGCCCAGCGCCGCCGTTTCGGCAAGCGCCTCGCGCCGCCGCCCGGCCAGCACGACGCGCCACCCGGCCTCGCCCAGGGCGAGCGCCACGGCACGGCCGATGCCGCTTCCTGCGCCCGTCACGATCGCGACCCGATTGTCCATGAACACTCCCCCACTGCGCTGAATGCCTGCGGGAAGTTGGTGGGCCCGGCAGGACTTGAACCCGCAACCTACCCGTTATGAGCGGGCAGCTCTAACCAGTTGAGCTACAGGCCCCACCAAGCCGCTCGTTAGCGGAGGGCGTGCTTGGGTGGCAAGGCCGCCGCGCCGATGAAGGCGCGGATTGACTTGCGATCAGCTAGAAGAAACCCGTCCTGCGCGATCGCCGGGCGCCGCAGGCAGCCGCAACGTCAAAATCTTGTCGCCAATGGTCAGGGTGCCACGCAACTCGATCGCGAGATTGCAGGCCAGCCGCAGCGCAAAGCCAGTGCCGAGCAGCGGCGCGCCCTCGCGGTCGTTATCGATTTCCGCGTCGATCGTCAGCAGCTCGTCACCGGCATAGTCGGCAAGCGCCCCCGGCCGATCGAACACGACCGCGACCACCGCATCGGCATCGCGCATCGCAGCGATGCCGATCCGCTCGCCCTGCCCGCTCGACGCCACCAGCGTCGCGGCGAGCCGGGAGATCAGCCGCCCAACCGCGCGGTCATCGCCGGCAAGGGCGAGGTCGCTGTCGCCGAGATGGAGATCGATCGTCGTGCCGCGCAGCGCCGCCAGCGGCTGGAGTTCGCCCACGACGCGCTCGAGCAACGGCACCAGCGGCACCTCGCCCGGGCGCAGATCGAGCGCCCTGGCGTCGATCCGCGCGGCCATGTCGATATCGTCGATCGCGGTCAGTAGCCTGCTCGCAAGGGCCCTTATCTCGGCCGCATGCGCGCGATAGGCCTCGGATACGGGACCAAGTGTCTGCGATTCGATCATTTCCGCAAAGCCCGCGATGGCGCTGGTCGGCGTGCGCAATTCATGGACGAGCTGGCGCAGCGCATCGGAAGCGGGGTTGGGATCCGGATAGCGCTCGGCCGTCTCGTCGGGGCGCGGACGGCGCGCGGTGCCGCGATAGCCGGTAAAGCGTCCGCTTTCGTGGTCGAACACCGGGATGCCGGTGATCCGCCATGGCCCGGCAGCTTCCGAGTCGCCGCCGATGACGAGCCGCGCATCGGTAAAGCCCGTGCGCTGGCGGAATGCGCCCGCAGCGGCCCCGTCCACCTGCGATTGGCCCTGGATCGCCATCGGATTCAGCGACAGGCCGATCAGCGGCGCGCGGGCGGCGCCTTCGATCCAGCGGACCACGCCCGCCGCGTCGGTCTCGAACCGGAAACCCTGCGCGCGCACCGAGCCGGGCGCGAACAGGTCGGTCTCGACCGGCAGGCGAATCGGCGTGACGGGCGTCTGCTCGCGCCGCTGTCGATAGGCGTCGATACGGGCAACCATCTCGGCGATCTGGAACGTGCCGCTCGCCGCTTCCTTGGGTGCCGGCAGATAGGCGAACTCGATCACATCGGCGCCAGGTTCCGGCGCATCCGCAGCGTCCTTCGCTTCAGCCTCGTCATGGGCAGGCACTTCGGTGACGACCGGCAGACCAGGCGCGATGCTGGCGAATGAAAGCGGCGATTCGCCAACGGGCTCGGCGACCGGCTGATGCGGAACGGCCTCCCATGCGGAATCGACGCTGCCGAAGCTCTCCAGCAGACCCGCCAAGGCCGGCGAGAGGTCGCCGCGATGGCGCAGGACCGCGCGCGCGTCGGGCGCCATGACCGGCAGCATCGCAATCCATTCGTCGTCGCGCAGCCTTGCGCTGCGGAGCAATGGCGCGGCAATGGTCGGCTCGTCTTCGACGAAGAGATGGACGAGCGCGGCGGGCGGGTCTGCACCCTCCGCGCCCCGTGCGCTCGCCGCGCGAACAGAGGGCGGCACGAGCGGGCGAATCGCCTTGAGTCGTTCGATCACGTCAGTCTCGGGCGCGATACGGCGGCGGGCAATCAGATCGACCAGCTGCCGCCAGGCCGATTGCGCGCCGAGCGGGCTTGACATGTCCGCCGAAAGAACCGTTTCGAGGCTGTCGTCGAAGCGCAAAGATCGAATTCCCACCGGTCGCGAGGGCCGCGCCGCGGGACGTGCTTAGACGCCCGGCATGGCCCGCGAAACACCTGTTTTTGACGCGTAGCAATGTGGGACAATTGCGTTCGCCCGCAATTATCTTATGCTGAACGCCGGCCGCTCGCCACAAAGACAGAGCCGGCGGGGAGCTTTGCGTAATGGCGTTTGATTCGATCGACCGGCGGATTCTGGGATTGCTGCAGGATGATGGCCGGATGACGAATGTCGATCTGGCGGAACGAGTCGGTTTGACCGCCCCACCCTGCCTGCGCCGGGTCCGCACGCTCGAGGAAGCCGGCGCGATTCGCGGCTATCATGCCGAGCTCGACGCGGCGACCCTCGGCTACCCGATCACGGTTTTCGCGATGGTCAGCCTGCGCAGCCAGGCCGAGCATGATCTCGCCGCGTTCGAGGATCATGTCGCGCAGATTCCCGAGATCCGCGAATGCCATATGCTGAATGGGGAGATCGACTTCATCCTCAAGATCGTGGCGACTGACCTGAAGAGTTTTCAGGAGATCCTCACCACGCATCTGACGCCGGCGCCGAACGTGGCGAGCGTAAAGACCTCGCTGACGATCCGCACCGCCAAGGCGCTGCCCGGCATCCCGGTGCGGCAGGACTGACGCGAAAAGGGGCGGCCACGCCGCCCCTTCCCGAATGCTCCATCCCCCGGCAACCGCTATACGGCGGGTGGAGTATCGAGCCAGATCTTCCAGAGCGTCGCGGTGTCGCTGTCGGGCGCCGTGGCAACCGTCGCCAGATCGGCGCGCGCGCGCTCCTTGTCGCCGGCGAGCGCCAGCGCGATCCCGCGGTGAAGGCGCACATCGTCACCATCCTTGACGCTCTTTGCCAGCGCGAGATCGTACATCTCGACCGCCTTGGCATAGGCGCCCCTGCCGATGCTCATATTGCCGAGCTGTGCCGCCAGCTCGCCATTTGCCGCCTTGCGCGCGGCGGCTTCGGTCGGGCCAGCCGCCGGCGCCGCCTTGCCCTTGGCGGGCGTGGTGCCGAGCAGGCGGATGCTCTCCGGGTCCTTGGGCGGGATCGCGCCCGAGGCGAGCCCTTCCTGGATCACCGATTTCACTTCGTCCTTCAGGCCGAGATTGTTCGCCCGCCGGGCATATTCCAGATATTCCTTCTGGCCGGCCAGGCTCTTGGTCGCGCGCATCAGGCGGAACAGGTCGACGAACCGGGTGTCGCGATCCTTGCGCTCGGCCGCGCTCAGCTTGGTCTCGTCCTCGTCCTTGAAGCCGTTGATCGCGATCGCGTCATGCCAGTTCGCCTTGGTGCCATAGGCAGCGAGCCATTTGCCGGTCCAGGCCGCCGTCTCCGGCGCCTTTTTCAGCCGGAGCCGCTGCGTCGTGAAGCGATACCAGCTTTCCGGCGGCTTCTTGCCTGCCGCGATCTGGGCCGCGATCAGCGCATCGACTTCGGCCGCGCCGGCGGAAACCTGCCCGCCTTCCATGTTCGCGCGCACGATCTGCAGGTTCAGTTCGTCGTCGCGCAGGCCATTCTCGCGCGCCTGGCGATAGAATTGCACCGCTTTGGCATAATCCTTCCGCGCATAGGCGAAATCGCCGAGCGTGTAGTTGTACCGCGCCGCGTCGTCCTTCGACGTGCGCGGATCGGCGATCAGTTCGGTCAGCGGCTTGACCATCGCCGTCTGGGTCTGGACCGTCACCGGCGATGCGCTGAGCAGCCTCACCCGGAGGGTCCGCCCGACAAAGCGCTCGCTGTCGTTGCTCGCGCTCCGCTCGATCGTCGAGATCGCGCCTTCGGCACCCGCCAGGTCATTGGCCTTCAGCGCCAGCGTCGCCGCCGCCGCCGAATCCCGCACCTGCTTGGACAGGACGAAGCTCGCCGGACCGTCGGACGCCGGCTGTTCCTTCTTGCCCGCAGCGGTCGCCGCGAACGGGATTGCGGCACTCGCCGTCAGCAGCGCCGCCAGCGCCATCGTCGAAATCGTCTTCATTACTGATATTCTCCAAAACCGGCGCTGGCGGTCGCGCTCTTAGCTCCTGTGAATCACGCCAGCGGCGGCGAGTCCAGCCAGATCGTCCACAGATGCGCGATCTGGCTCAGCGGCGCGGTGGCGACCTTGGCGAAAGCGGCCTTGGCTTCGTCCTTGCGGCCGAGATTGGCGAGCGCCATGCCGAGATGCATGTTCACCGTGCTCGCATCGGCACCGGCCTGACCGGCCGCCGCCGTGTAGCTTTCCACGGCCTTCGCATAATCGCCCGCGGCATAATAAATGTCGCCGGCGACGCTCGGCTTGGATTTGCCCGCGGCACTTGCCGCCGACACTTCGGACTTTATCGCTGTCTGGGCCGCCGTATAGACGCGCGCGATATCGGCATCGCCCGCCGGGATCTTGCCGGCCGCGCGGCCCTCGTCGATCACCGCGGCGGATTCCCACGGCAGGCCCGAATCCAGCGCGGCCTGCACATAGCCATAATAATCGTTCGGATCGCTCAACACCTTGGTGCTGCGCATCGTGCGGTACAGGTCGAGCTTCTGCGCCTTGGTGAACTTGGTGTTGGTCGGATCAGTCACCTTGCGGAAATTGCCGACCGCGGTGCGCCAGGTGGCGACCTTCGGATAGGCCTTGAGCTGACGCACGAGCCAGTCCTCGGCCGTCGGAACGTCGTGGGCGGCATAGCTGTTGCTCACGGCATAGGCGTACCAGGATTCAGGCGCCGTACGGCCGGCCGCCGTCTCGGCGGCGACGGCCTTGTCGAGCTCCGCGATCGCGTCCTTGGTCCGGTTGGTCGAGCCGTACGCCTGGGCCAGCGATACCGAGAGGTCCGACTTGGCATAGCCGAGTTCGCGCGCCTTCAGCAGGAAGGGAATGGCCTGCTCGTTCTGCTTCGCGTCGATCGCGATCGTGCCGCGCACGAAATTATAGGCGGGAAGATCGGCCGGCGGAGTCTTCGGGTTCACGATCAGCGCATCGAGCGCGGTGGCCAGCGTGGCGTTGTCCTTCTTCTCGCTTGCGATGTTCAGCCGGAAGATATTGGCGAAATACCGGTCGTCGTCCGTCGTCGCGAGCGGATCGGCGATGGCGAGCTTGGCTTCGGCGGTGGCATAATCCTTGGCGTCGAGCGCCTTCTTGACCTCCTGCGCGGCCTTGCCGAAGGCGGGGCTCGCGGACAGCTTGGGCACGCCCGCCTCCGCCTTGTCGTCCTTCTTGTTCTTCTGCGCGGTTGCGGGCGCGGCAACCATGGCGGTGGCACCAAGCGACAGCATCAGGGCCAGGGCGACGTTCGGAAGCAACTTCATCAAGAAAAACTCCTAAGCGGATGGATGTCCGGTCAATTCGCAGACGCCTCTAATGTGGGGGGCACCATGGTTCAAGCGCACGGATTACCCGTTTGGTTCGCATTCAGGCGCTGAACGCTGCTTTAACGCACCGGATCCCCCGGGCGACACAGCACGTTTGACTCGCGCGCGCCGCACCGACTAGGCGCAGCGGGTGATCGCCCTGCTCTCCCCCGCCAAGACTCTCGACTATGAACGGCCCCTGCCGCCGGTCGAGGCCACCGTGCCGCGTTTCGCCGCCGAGGCGAGCTCCCTTGCCGCGTCGGCCGCCCATCTCAGCCAGAAGCGCCTGGCCGAGCTGATGCAAATCTCGAAGAAGCTCGCCAAGCTCAACGCCGACCGCTTCGCCGGATTCGACGCCCAGCCGGAGCGCCCGGCGCTCTATGCCTTTGCCGGCGACGTCTATCTCGGTTTCGAGGCGCGCACGCTCGACGAATCGGGCGTCGCCTTCGCGCAGGATCATGTGCGCATGCTGTCCGGCCTGTACGGCCTGCTTCGCCCGCTCGATGCGATGCGGCCCTATCGCCTGGAAATGGGCACGCGCTGGGCGCCGCGCCGCAAGAGCCTCTATGCCTGGTGGGGCGATCGCATCGCCCAGGCCGTCCGCGACGATGTCGCGGCGGAGGGCTCGGGCGTGGTGCTCAATCTCGCCAGCCAGGAATATTTCCACGCCGTCGCCGATAAGCTCGCGGGTCTGCGCGTCATCCATGTCGATTTCCGCGAGCCCGGCCCCGATGGCCCGCGCTTCGTCAGTTTCCACGCGAAAAAGGCGCGCGGCATGATGGCGCGCTGGCTGTGCGAGCACCGCATCACCGACATCGACTCGATGAAGGGATTCGACAGCGCGGGCTATCGCTTCGACGCCGCGGCGAGCGCGCCCGACAGCTGGCGCTTCGTCCGCGCATGAGCAGCGCCGTCGTGTTCGGCGCGTCGGGCGGCATCGGCGGCGCGCTCCGCGACGCGCTCGAGGAGGAAGACGCCTTCATGACGGTTCACGCCTTTTCCCGCAGCGCCACCGGCACCGACCTGACCGACGAAGCGAGCATCGCCGCCGCGGCCGCCATCGTCGCCAAAGGCCCCGCCCCGACTCTCGTCATCGTCGCGACCGGCCTGTTGCACGAGAAGGGACAAGGCCCGGAAAAGGCCATGCAGGAGCTCGATCCGGCCTGGCTCGCCCGCACCTTCGCGGTGAACGCGATCGGCCCGGCGTTGGTCGCCAAGCATGTCCTGCCGCTGATGCCGCGCACCGGCCGCACCGTCTTCGCGGTCCTGTCGGCACGGATCGGCAGCATTGCCGACAACAGGCTCGGCGGCTGGTACGGCTATCGCGCGTCCAAGGCCGCGCTCAACATGATGGTCCGCACGCTCGCCATCGAGGAGAAGCGCCGCAACGATCGCTCTATCGTCGTCGCGCTGCATCCGGGCACCGTCGACACCGATCTGTCGCGCCCGTTCCGCGGCAATGCCGCGCCCGGCACCCTGTTCGATCCGGCCCGGGCGGCGATGCAGTTGCTGGATGTGATCGACGGCCTGAAAGCGCCCCACAGCGGAAAGCATCTGGCCTGGGACGGCGCGGAAATCGCGCCGTAGCGTCCCCTCGCGTACGCGCGCACGCGTGACGCACGCGCGTGACAAAGGCGGCAGGCTGGTCTAGACCGTCATCGAACAGACATACACACCATTTCCGAAAGCCTTGAAACTTGACCGACGAGACACTCCTCGCCGACCCTTCCGATATTTCACCGATCTCGATCGTCGACGAGATGCGTTCGAGCTATCTCGATTATGCGATGAGCGTGATCGTCAGCCGCGCGCTGCCGGACGTGCGCGACGGGCTGAAACCGGTGCATCGCCGCATCCTCTTCGCCAGCCAGGAGGGCGGCTTCGTCCCCGGCCGGCCGTATCGCAAATGCGCCAAGATCGTCGGCGACGTGATGGGCAATTACCATCCGCACGGCGACAGCTCGATCTACATGGCGCTCGCCCGCCTCGCCCAGGATTGGGCGATGCGGGTGATGCTGATGGACGGCCAGGGCAATTTCGGATCGATGGATCCGGATATGCCCGCGTCGATGCGGTACACCGAAGCGCGGCTGACCAAGGCGGCAATGGCCCTGCTCGAGGATATCGAGAAGGACACGGTCGATTTCGCGCCCAACTATGACGGATCGCGCGAAGAGCCGACCGTGCTCCCGGCGCGCTTCCCCAACATCCTGGTCAACGGCGCCGGCGGCATCGCGGTCGGCATGGCGACCAACATCCCGCCGCACAATCTCGGCGAAGTGGTCGATGCCTGCCTCGCCTATATCGAGCGCTCGCTCGACGGCGGCGACGCGATCACCATCGACGAATTGATGGAGATCGTGCCCGGTCCGGATTTCCCGACCGGCGGCATCATCCTCGGCCGCGCCGGCTGCAAGGGCGCCTATCATGAAGGCCGCGGCTCGATCATGGTGCGCTCGCGCCACGTCGTCGAGGAAGGGCGTAACGACAAGCGCTCGATCGTGCTCACCGAAATCCCGTACCAGACCGGCAAGAACGCCCTGGTCGAGAAGATCGCCGAGGCCGCCAAGGACAAGCGGATCGAGGGCATTTCGGACATCCGCGACGAATCCAACCGTCACGGCGTGCGCATCGTCATCGACCTCAAGCGCGACGCGACGGCCGAGGTCGTGCTCAACCAGCTCTGGCGCCACACGCCTGCGCAATCGAGCTTCCCGGCCAATATGCTCGCCATCCGCGGCGGCCGGCCCGAAACGCTCAACCTGCGCGACATCATCGAGGCCTTCGTCAAGTTCCGCGAGGAGGTCATCACCCGCCGCTCGAAGTTCGAGCTGGCCAAGGCGCGCGAGCGCGCGCACATCTTGCTAGGCCTGGTCGTCGCGACGACCAATCTCGACGAGATGGTCAAGATCATCCGCGGTTCGTCCAGCCCGCCCGTCGCGCGCGCCGCATTGATGGCGCGCGAATGGCCGATCGCCGAGATTCTGCCCTATATCAAGCTGGTCGAAGCGGTCGAAAAAGAGGTCGAGGGCGACACCTATCGCCTGTCCGACATCCAGGTCCGCGCGATCCTCGACCTGCGCCTGCACCGCCTCACCGCGCTCGGCCGCGACGAGATCGGCGAGGAGCTCAAGACGCTCGCCGAATCGATCACCGAGCTGCTCGCGATCCTGGGCGACCGGGTGAAGCTCTATGGCGTGATGAAGGACGAACTCGCCGCCGTGCGCCTGGCCTTCGCTACGCCGCGCAAGACCGAGATCGCCGCCGCCGCCGACGGCATCGACGATGAGGACCTGATCGAGCGCGAGGACATGGTCGTCACCGTGACCATGCAGGGCTATATCAAGCGCACCACGCTCGACACCTTCCGCGCCCAGCGCCGCGGCGGCAAGGGCCGCGCCGGCATGGCGACCAAGGACGAGGATATCATCACCGAACTGTTCGTCACCTCGACGCACACCCCGGTGCTGTTCTTCTCCACGCTCGGCAAGGTGTACCGCATGAAGGTCTGGCGCCTGCCCGAGGGCGGCGCCGCCACCCGCGGCCGCCCCATGATCAACCTGCTACCCCTCGCAGAGGGCGAGACGATCTCGACCGTGCTGGCGCTGCCGGAAGACGAGGCGGAGTGGGGCAAGCTCCACGTCATGTTCGCCACCGCCAAGGGCAATGTGCGCCGCAACTCGATGGACGCATTCACGAACGTGCCGTCGAACGGCAAGATCGCGATGAAGTTCGAAGGCGAGGACGAGGACGACCGGCTTATCGGCGTCGCGCTGCTGGACGAAGCCGACGACGTCCTGATGGCCACGCGCCAGGGCAAGGCGATCCGCTTTGCGGGCGACGAGGTGCGCGAGTTCCAGAGCCGCAACTCGACGGGTGTACGCGGCATCAGGCTGGCGGCGGGCGACGAGGTCATGTCGCTCTCGATCCTGCACAAGGTGGGTGTCCGCGATCAGGACGAACGTGACGATTATCTCCGCCACGCCCCCTGGAAGAATACCGAGGTCGCTGACCGCGCGCCGCGCCTGATGGACGACGCCCGCTTCGAAGAGCTGATGAGCCGCGAGCAATTCATCCTCACGGTCTGCTCGAACGGATACGGCAAGCTGTCGAGCGCCTTCGAATATCGCCGCACCGGTCGCGGCGGCCAGGGTATCACGAACATCGACAATATCGCCCGCAACGGCCCGGTGGTGGCCAGCTTCCCCGCCTCCAAGGGGCATCAGCTGATGCTGGTGACCGATCAGGCCAAGCTGATCCGCATGTCGCTCGGCGACCTGCGCGTCATCGGCCGCGGCTCGGCTGGCGTGAAGCTGTTCGATGTCGGCAAGGACGAACATGTCGTCTCCGCCGCGCGCATCGAGGAAACCGAGGAAGAGGCCGAGGTCGATCTGTCCGACGGCCCGATCGCCGGCGCGCCGACGCCCGACGGCGACACAAGCGAGGATCTGGCCGACGGCGGCGAGGCCTGATGGGATGACGTCCGCCGCTTCGGGCGGCGGGCACCCTCGCAAGGCCGGCTGGATCATGCTATATTCCGCCTATGAAGGCTGAACGCGCGATATTCGAGCAGACGGATCCTGATGCCGAGACGGCAGCCGACGCGCGGGCAGACGCCGATATCAAGGCGGGGCGTACCGTCGATCACGCGGAGGTGGTCGCGTGGCTGGCCAAATGGGGCACGCCAGAAGAGACTCCCGCGCCGCCCGAATGGCTCGCATAGTCTGGACGCGGGAAGCGCTCGCCAATCTTGAGTTGATCCGCTCCTACATTCACCAATTCGATCCACAGGCAGCGCGACGCATGGCGCGTCGCCTGATCGAGGCGGGCGACAGTCTGCAGACCTATCCGCATCGCGGTCGCCCGGTGTCGGGAGGAAGGCGGGAACTGGTCACGATCCAGCCCTATGTCATTCGGTATCTGGTTGACGGCGACCGGGTCTTTATCGTGGGAATTCGCCACAGCGCGCAGCTTCAAGACGACCAGGAAGCTTGACCGTTGTATGCGCGGTCCCTCGGGTGACTCACAATCCGTTAGTTTTGGAGAGGGAATCGCATGACGTCGTTAACCGCCTACAAGGTCCTGACCGCCGATCAGATGGCCGTGCTCGAAACCGGCAGCTTCGCCGGCGCGCCGATCGACCTGGCCGATGGTTATATCCACCTCTCCACCGCGCAGCAGCTCGACGAGACGGTCGACAAGCATTTCGCCGGCCAGACCGATCTCCACATCGCCGCGGTCGATCTCGACGCGCAGGGCGAGACGCTGAAATGGGAGCCGTCGCGCGGCGGTCAGCTGTTTCCGCACATCTATGGCCCGCTGCTGCTGGAAACGGTGATCGCCTATGGCCCGATGGAACGGGACGATCAGGGCAAGGTCAGGCTTCCGGTCGCCGGTTGATCGGGGCGCGCGCTCGTCCGGTCAGTGCGTCACCCGTTCGGGCTGAGCTCGTCGAAGCCCTGCTCTTGACTTCCGCGTCGATCATTCCGGCCGGTGGCAAACCGCCTCGACATTGATCCCATCGGGGTCGAACACGAATGCGGCGTAATAATTCGGGTGATAATATTCCCGCACGCCGGGCGCCCCATTGTCCCGTCCGCCACTCGCCATCGCCGCTTCGTAGAAGGCGTCCACCTCGGCACGGCTGTCAGCGGTGAAGGCGACATGCATGCCCGCGCCCCGCGGCCCGCCATTGCCGACCCAGAAAGACGGCTTGCCCTGCTTGCCCAGCCCGAGCCCGTGATAGCCGCCGCTTTCCTCGGGCGTCACCTCCATCATCAGCCCGATCCCGAGCGGCGCAAGCGCCGACTCGTAGAAGCGGCGGGAAGCGTCGAAGTTCGACGCGGCGATGCCCATATGATCGATCATCGATTGTCCTTTCAGGGTTCAGGCGAACAGGTCCACGATTTCGGCGTCTCCGCCCACCGCATCGAGCAGCAAGGTGCGGTGGCACACACAGGGATCACGCTCGAAACACAACAGGGCGCTCGGCTTCTCCGCGGCCAGATCCAGCATCTGCGCCGCCTGGGCCTGCGCTTCGGGTAGTTCGAGCTGCCCGGCATAGACCTCTTCCAGCGTCGCCCGGTCGCCCTTCTTCGCGGCATCCCGGCCCCGCTTCGGCGTGCCGAGTTGCTTGAGATGGACATAACCGATCCCCGCTTCCAGCAGCGAGGCCGCGAGCGACGATTTGGAGAAACCCGGCCGCCGCGACAGCGGCAGCGCGCGCACGTCGATCACCCGCTCCACCCCCGCGCCTTTCAGCGCGGCGAGGAAGTCGGCCATGGTCGTGCCTTCATAGCCGATGGTGAAGATCTTCATTCCGCTTCCTCGCTTCGAGGGTCCTGAGCACGCCGTACGCAATCAGCGTCTGGCCGCCGAGATAGAGCGGCCAGATCGTCAGGACCGGCAGGATCGAGCCCTTCAACGGCCCGAGCTCGGCGAAGATCAGCAGGTCCGATGCCGCGAACATCAGGGCGCCGGTCGCGACCAGCGTCCGCGGAAAACGGCTGTACCAGGCAGCGCCCGCCATCCCGCCCAGCCCGGTCGCATAGACCGTCGCGCCGGCATCCCGGGTAATGGCGAAGGCAGCGGCCGGTACCGCCACGGCAATCGCGATCGCCACCGCGCCGCCTTCCTTCCGGCGGTTGGAGAGATAGAGCAGGATCGAAACGAGATGCCCCGCCAGAAAGGCCGCCCCGCCGACCACGATGCCGGAGGTTTCCAGCACCACATCGCCCAGCGTTCCCAGCGCCAGCAGCGCGGTGAGCAGCCAGCCATTGCGCTCGCGCGCGGCGAGACCGGCGCACAGCGTCAGCAGCCCGACACACACGCCCTTCCAGGCCACGAACAGCGCGCCGGACAGCCCCATATGGCTCGCCGCCCAGAAGGTCGCGCCCGCAAGGATCGCGGCCGGGAAGAGCCAGAAGTTCGGGAAGGGCGGTGTTCTGGTCTCGGTCATCGCAACGGTATCGCGCTCCGCGAGGGATCGCGCAATCCGTCCTCATGCGGGCAGATGGCAGACTGCCTCGACATTGATCCCGTCGGGATCGAACACGAACGCCGCGTAATAATGCGGATGATAGTGCGCCCTGATGCCCGGCGCGCCCGGCACCGGGCCCGGTTGAGGCCCCTCAAACCCGCCTTGTGTGTCAGGCCGTGCAGGAATGGTCGCGCGGAGGCGCTGAGGGCATTGGCATGGTGGTCGCGTCATCATCGCGCATTCACAGGGCTCGCGATTTTGCGATGACGGTGCGACCGACCGGACACTCTCCGCGCCTCAGCGCCTCCGCGCGAACACCCCTTTTCTCGCCCCAGCGACCGGCCGGCAGCTGATTGCACGATCCGTTCGCCCAACTCTCCAGGAAGATTTTTCACGCGAAGACGCGAAGGCGCGAAGAGAGCGGCTCCACCATCTGTGCCAGCTTCCCCTTCTTCTCCTTCGCGTCTTCGCGTGAAACAATCGCCCATTCCCGCACGACGCCGCCCCGCATTCTCCACCGGACATCGATCCGCACCACAACGAAACCCACCGTTCGGAGACATGGTGGACACCCCCTTGACGCCCTCCTCGATATCTAATATTTCTGTCTTTACAGAAAAGAGAAATACATGACCCTCACCGATTATCCCGACGTCAAGGCCTTCATCCTCCATTGGGGGGAGATGGGCACGCAATGGGGCGTCAACCGGTCGGTCGCGCAGATCCATGCCCTGCTCTATCTGTCCGACAGGCCGATCGATGCCGAGGCAATCGTCGAGGCGCTTGGCCTCGCCCGGTCCAACGTCTCGACCGGCCTCAAGGAACTGCAGGGATACGGCATCGTCCGCCGCGTCCATGTCGAGGGCGACCGGCGCGACCATTTCGTCGCGGAAACCGATCTGTGGGAAATGCTGATGCGCATCACCGCCGAGCGCAAGCGCCGCGAGATCGACCCCACCCTCGCCCTGCTCGCCGAGCTGTCCGAGCGCATGAAGAACGACAAGGCCGCGCCCGCTCATGTCCGCGAGCGGGTCACGCGGATGCACGAATTCATCTCGACCCTGGGCGGCTGGTACGACCAGGTCCGCACCCTGCCCAAGCCGACCCTGGTCACCTTGATGAAGCTCGGCAGCAAGGTCGCCCGCTTCATCCCGGGGGCGAAGGCCAAGGGGGAGTAGGTCGATGGGCGGTCGGCACGTCACTCGCCCCGGCAGAAGAATTTTTCACGCGAAGCCGCGAAGACGCGGAGGAAATAGGCGAATGGCAGCGCGATTCAAATCTGCGAGACGTGCTCCTCGGCCCGAAGCCGGATTGCTCCCGCCCGACACGATTTCTCTTCGCGTCTCCGCGGCGTCGCGTGAATCAAATCGTCCACCAGCCCCGTTTGAAACCTCGCTTTCGATCACCTCCAACACCCGCCACTGAGGACTAAAAATCGTCGCAGAAGGGCAATTTCACGCCGCTCTATTTCTCAAATTACAGAAAGAAAGGAAATAACCATGGTCGAGACCGTCTACATCCTCTATCTCGCGATCACGCTGGCGATCACCATCTGGGTCGCGCGGACCCTGTCCAGCAACGGCGTCGTGTTCCTCAGCCAGTGCTTCGGCCAGAACGAGACGCTGGCGCGTTCGACCAACCATCTGCTCGTGGTCGGCTTCTACCTCGTCAATATCGGCTTCATCACCCTCACCCTCAGCCTCGGCCAGGAACCGACCACCATCACCGGCGCAATGCGCTTCCTCAGCGGCAAGGTCGGCCTCGCGGTGATCGTGCTGGGCGCCATGCACTTCTTCAACATGGGCGCGATCGCGCAGTTCGGCCGCAAGGTGAATGGCTGGCTCGATGATCGCGACCACCGCCGGCCGACTGTCGCATGACCCGCGCGCAGGAGGGGCGGACGGTGGCATATGCCTCGATCAACACGTCGAGCATCACGCTAGCCTCGGTGGCTGCCGGACCGCTCTTCCTGCTGGGCATCGGCATCGGTCTATGGGCCGACGATCCCGGGACAGCGCGCTCGATCGATCTGACCGGATCGATCATCCCGGCGACACCCCTGATCGCGCTGTTGACGGTATTTTTCGGCGCGATCGTCGCGGTGTTGCCCAATCTCCTCGGTGCCTGGCTCATGACCTGGCTGGGCAATCGCAACGACGCCGCTCGTCTGCCGGTGATGTGGGCATTGGCCGGGGCGCTTGCCTCCGCCTTTTTCGTCGTGGCCGCCGATTCCAGACCGGCCGGCGAACCTTCCACGACTCTCGTCGCCTTCACTTTCACCGGTGCCTGCTGCGCCTTGATCTGTCGCCGCCGGATCACCTGGTGACGGGGCTCCGCGACCGGGCGGGGCTATATCGCGCCGCCCGAACCCGGCTATCCTGCGACGAAAGCGGGAGGACGCCTTGGCCACACATGCGACAGACGACGCCTATCCGCCCATCGGCATGCTGCTGCGCGAATGGCGCGCGGCACGCCGCATGAGCCAGCTCGACCTCTCGCTCGAGGCCGGCATCTCGACCCGGCATCTGAGCTGCATCGAGACCGGCAAGGCCAGGGCGAGCCGCGAGACGATCTCGCGGCTCGCCGATACGCTCGCCATGCCGCTGCGCGAGCGCAACGTCCTGCTGCGGGCCGCAGGCTATGCGGCGATGCACCCCGAACGCGATCTCACCGCGCCCGCGCTCGACCGGGTCCGCCAGGCCGTCGAGCTGATCATCGCGCATCAGGAGCCTTATCCCGCCTTCGTGATCAGCCGGCACTGGGACGTGCTGATGACCAACGCGGCGGCCGTGCGCCTCAACACCCTGCTGACCGGCGGCCGCCAGAGCCCGCACGCCAATCTGCTCCACCAGCTGTTCGACCCCGCCGATTTCCGCTCGGTCATCGTCAACTGGCCCGAAGTGGCCGGGCGCTTCATCCGCCACCTGCACGACGACCTCGCCGCCAACCCGACCGATCGCCGGACCCGGCAGCTGCTCGACGAGGTTTTCCAGTACACCGGCGTGCCGCAGCGCTGGCGGCTGCGCGATCTCGGCGAGGAGCCCGCGCCGATCATCACCTTCACCTTCGCCAGCCCGCGCGGCGAGCTGCGCTTCTTCGAAACCTTCACGACCTTCGCTGCACCCCACGACGTAACGCTCGACGAAATCCGGATCGACTGTACCTTCCCCGCCGACGAGCACACCGCCCGGGTCTGTGCCGAGCTTGCGCAGGAGGAGGAGGGATAATTCCTCCCCGTGCCGGGGAGGATCAAATCCCGATAAACTACCCGCTGCTGGCCCATCGCCGGACACGCTGCTATCTGCCCGCGCCATGACTCATGACATCCATATCATCGGCGGCGGCCTCGCCGGTTCCGAAGCCGCGTGGCAGCTTGCCGAGGCCGGCTTCAAGGTGAAGCTCTCCGAAATGCGCGGTTCGGGCGAGATGACGCCGGCCCACCACACCGACGGCCTGGCCGAACTGGTCTGCTCGAACAGCTTCCGCTCCGACGACGCGGTCAGCAACGCGGTCGGCCTGCTCCATGCCGAGATGCGCGCGCTGGGCTCGCTGATCATGCGCGAAGGCGATATCCACAAGGTCCCCGCGGGCTCCGCGCTCGCCGTAGACCGCGACGGATTCTCGGCGGGCGTGACCGCTGCCATCACCACGCACCCCAACATCACCGTGGTGCGCGAGCGGGTCGACGCCCTGCCCGATGACGGCCTCGCCATCATCGCCACCGGCCCGCTGACCGCCGCCGGTCTCGCCTCCAGCATCGGCGCCGCGACCGGTGCGGATTCGCTCGCTTTCTTCGACGCCATCGCGCCGATCGTCCATTTCGATTCGATCGACATGGAGACCGCCTGGTTCCAGTCCCGCTGGAACAAGGGCGAGGGCAAGGATTACATCAACTGCGCGATGGACAAGGAGCAATATGCCGCCTTCCACGCCGGGCTGATCGCGGGCGAAAAGACCGACTTCAAGGAATGGGAGAAGGACACCCCTTATTTCGAGGGCTGCATGCCGATCGAGGTGATGGCGGAGCGCGGCTTCGACACCTTGCGTTTCGGTCCGATGAAGCCGGTCGGCCTCGACGATCCGCGCACCGGGCGCTGGCCGCATGCCGTGGTCCAGCTCCGCCAGGACAATGCGCAGGGCAGCTTGTGGAACATCGTCGGCTTCCAGACCAAGCTGAAGCATGCCGAGCAGGTCAGCCTGTTCCGCACCATCCCGGGCCTCGAGAATGCCGAGTTCGCGCGATTGGGCGGTCTTCACCGCAACACCTTCATCCGCTCGCCCGAGCTGCTCGACCCGACATTGCGGCTGAAGAACAAGCCCAATATCCGTTTCGCCGGCCAGATCACCGGCTGCGAGGGCTATRTCGAGAGCGCCGCSATMGGCCTSCTCGCCGGCCGYTTCGCCGCKGCCGAGCTGGGCGGGCAGGCGCTCACCCCGCCGCCGGTCGAGACGGCGTTCGGAGCGCTGCTCCACCACATCACCGGCGCGGCGGTCGCCGAGACCTATCAGCCGATGAACGTCAATTTCGGCCTGATGCCGCCCATCCCCGGCCGCACGAAGAAAGCGGACCGCAAGAAGATGTATACCGATCGCGCGCGGGCGGCATTCGAGGGATGGATCGCGGCCTGATCGTCACCATCGATTCAATGGCCGATGGGATCGTGGCAGCACAAGCGCGTCGACGTCGCTTGCTTCATCATCATCCCGGACTTGTTCATTGTGTCCCCGCGAAGGCGTGTCGGGTCGCCCCTGCCCCGCAGGGGGCAAGGATCGTCCGGGGGACGATCCGGCCCGACACTGACCCGGTCTGGGCTCCCGCCTTCGCGGGAGCACAAGGAGACTTTCAGCAATATCGCGTACCTGGCTGAAGGGGGACAATCACCGAACAAGGTCCGGGATAACGGCAGGATTCGACCTTTCAGGTCTCCTCGTCCTCACGCGGAGCCTGAGCGGGCGGACAATTGGGCTGCCGTTTGACGGTGCGTTTCGGCGCGGTCGTCGCGAACTCGACCGGGGTCATCGCGCCCGATTTGTCCTTGTCGGCCTCCGCGAACTTGGTCGTCGTCTTCACCGCCCATTCGTCGAACGAGAGCTGTCCGTCGTGATTGGCGTCGAGCTTCGCATAGGCCTTGCGGCGCTGCGCGAGATATTCCTCGCGCGTCACCTGCGCGTTGCGGTCCTTGTCGTAGCGGTCGAAGCGCTTCTGCTCGCGCGTGCGTTCGCTCGCCTCGGGCACGGTGGCGGGAAGCGGTGCATCCTGCGCGGCCGCCACGACCGGCGCCGCGGCCAGGGGCGATGGCGGACGGGCCTTGCCGGTCGACAGCATGATCCCCGCGGTTACCAGCAGCAGCGCCGAAGCGCCGCCTGCGACATAACGCCACATCCCACTCTCCTCCCGATCCGTGTTGGAAAGCTATCGTCTTCTAGCGGCCGGTCAATCGGTGGAGCAGCAAGCGCGCCACGCGCCGGGGAGCGCCGGTCGGTATCGGCTGATCGAACGGGATGTCGAGGTTGAGACGCGCGATGTGCGCCAGCGCACCAAGCGGCCTCGCCTGCCGGCTCCATTTCCGGCGAGTCGCCTGGGCCAGCGGCGCAGCGGCGCGCGCGAGGACATGGTCGGCGGTGGGGCGATCGCTCAGATGCCGCGCGAGATCGGCCAGTGCCCATCCCTCGCCCGCCGCAACCAGCGGATCGGTCTCCGCCGCGCCGAGCAGCAGCCCGGCCATCTCGAACAGCTTGCCGCCGCGCCGCGCGGCGTGGCGGGCGATTGCGTCGTCATCCAGTTCCGGCTCGAGCAGCTCCTCCCAGCCCTCGATCATCCAGGCCAGCCGGGCGCCCGAGACGCCATTGGGCACGACATGCAGCGCCAGCGCCTGCAGCACCGGCTCGGCCGGTGGCGGCGCGGTGTCGAGGCGGGTCAGCGCCTCATGCCACCAGGTCAGCCGCATCTGCCCGACCATCGGTTCGCGGGTCGTGCGCAGGATCTGGGCAAGGCTCGAATCGAGCGCGAACAACGCCTCCAGCGCGGGCAACGCGGCGCGCGGCGCATAAAGCAGGGCGAGCCGCAGTTCCGGATCGTGCAACGGGCCGTCCGCGCTCATGCCGCGGAAAACTCGCAGAAAAGACCGAAGATGCTGGCGATGACGCTCTGTTTCATGCGCCGGATGTACATCACTGGGATACCGCTGCAACGCCCCAGCCGCCCGGCGTTACGGGCCGTTTACGAAATCTGAACGTCGTTCCCGGAGAAGGGACTCAAGGAGGCCATGCGTGGCGATTTTGCGCACTATCATTCGTGCACGGAGCCCGGGGCACCGATTCCGCACGAATCTGTGGGAGAACCGTGAGGGCATGGCCGTCCTGGAGTTCGCCATCGTCGGGCCGGCCTTTATCGCGCTGCTGCTCGCGGTCTTGTACACGATGCACATCTACCTCGCGCAACAGATGCTGGAAACGGCGGCCGAGAGCGCCGGGCGACTGCTGCTGACCGGCTCGGCTCAGACGGTGCAGCTGGCCAACGGCCATGTCGGCATGTCGGCGAGCGACTTCAAGAATGCCATCTGCAACGGCGTGTCCGGCACCGGCTCCAATGGCCAGGCTATGACTATTCGCCCGCTCTTGCCTCCGACGCTCTCCTGCTCCCGACTTACGGTCAACGTTACCACCGCAAATGCCTATAATATCGCCAGCACCGCTTCACCGACCTTCACCTATAACAGCAATGGCGTGCTGACCTCGACCGGCACCGGCTACAATTACCAGTCGAACGGCCAGGGCAAGAACCGCATCGTCGTCCTGCAGCTGATCTATCTGTGGCCGACGGGAAAAGGGCCGCTCGGTCTGAACCTGATCGATGAGCCCAATGCCAATCACAAACTCGTGGCGACGTCGGTGTTCACGACGGAGGACTATTCATGCAGCGCGTCGCAGACTTCGTGCTGAAGCGCTTCGCCCGGGATTCGCGCGGCGCGGTGATCGTGGAATTCGCGTTCTGCGTGCCCGTGCTCCTGCTCATGTACACGGGCGGATGCTGTTTGTCGGACATGCTCTCCTGCAGTCGCAAGGTGACCGTCGCGACCCGGTCGCTGGTCGACCTCACCAGCCGGGCCATGTCCCCCGCGATCATCTATAACGACCCACTGGGCGCCAGTGCGAGGTCCTATCTCAGCGCCAGCGCGGTCGTCCTGGCGCCCTACAAGCTCAATAACGCGACCGAGCAGATTTCGTTGATCAGGGTCTGCGACGCCACCCATGCCTATGTCGTCTGGACTCAGGCCCAGACGCAGAACGCCAATGGCAGCGTCGTCACGCCCACCACCTCTGGCCACATAGCGGGCACGCTGCCGGCGAATGCGGCGCAGTCGGCCAACAACATCATTTCCATCCCGAGCGAAATGATCACTTCCACGATGGTGCCGACATCGCCCGACGGCTCGAACATATGTGACAATCTTGCTCCGGGCACCAGCACCAAGACTCAGGTCGGCACGGCCGGGGGTTGGCTGTTCATGGGCAAGATTACCTACAATTTCACGCCGGTGGTCGGCTTCGTCGCCGTCGCCCCCTCGGCGCTGACTCACACCATCTATATGGTCCCTCGCCTTTACTAGGTGCTGACATGATGAAGAAACGCCTCTCCTTCAGGCCCTCGGCCCTATTGGCCGGACTTTTCGCTCGGCTGAAGGCCGATCGGAAAGGCGGGGTCATGATGATAACCGGCTTCGCGATCATCCCGGTGACCTTCGCGCTGGGTTTCGGCCTGGATTATTCTCGCGCCATGAGTCTGCAGACTCACCTGAACGCGGCCGCCGACGCTGCCGCGCTGGCGGCTGTCGGGCCCGCGATGATCCTCCAGCCGAACAGCACGTCGACCGACGCGGCAAGGCACATGTTCGACGCGCAAGCCGGCCTGCTGACCGGTTACGAGAATCTGGTGGTAACGCCCGTGGTGGTCGACGGCACCTCCGGGAGCAGCGGCGCGCTGGGCTACCTTCGAAAGGCTACCGTCAGCTACACGGCTGAGTCGATCAACGTGTTCGGTGGGATTCTTGGGGCCCATACGCTGACGATAAGGGGAACCTCAACGGCAAGCGCCGCTCAGCCGCCCAATGTCGATTTCTACCTGGCAATGGACAATTCACCCTCGATGCTGCTGCCCGCGACCTCCGATGGGATCAGCAAGATCATCGCGGCGACCAAAATATCCCAGAAGCCGGACGGCTGCGCCTTTGCATGTCATGCGCAAATGCCGAAAAGCGACAACATCTACATCAGGGATACGCAATCCCGCCATATATTGCTGTCGTTGGGCTATTATACCTCCGGCTCATCGACGCAGAATGTCTATTATCGGTGGAATTCGACGGCCAACCAGGTCTATGACAGCGCCGGCAATCTCATGACTTCCTCCTCGACATCGGTGTCGGGACCGACCAGGACGACGTCCGGAACCGGAACCACCAAGAAGAACATCGACACGACCGTGACCACCGTCGCGGTCACTACCTATACGGTCACCGACAGCACCACCGGTCCCGCGACCGTTTACAAGAAGGTGACGTCGACGCCGACCACGACAGTCGTGACCACCCCTGCCAGTGGCGGCACCTCGACCACCACCACGACCACGGGCAACGCCACCACGACCAATACCGTCTATGACACCGGCTACTGGGCCGACGGATATTGGCTGACCCACAATTACGGGCAGATCTACGGCAGCCCTGCAAGCATCGTCCTGCGCAAGGACGAGGTCGTTTCGGCGGCGTCGCAGCTGATTCCCTTCGCGGCCAACCAGGCCTCGCAATATCATGTCACCTACCAGGCGCAGATGTTTTCCTTCGACTGGACGCGATCCGGCGGCTCTTCGCCCGTCAAGACGCTCAATACGCTGACCGATGTCGCGTCCTACGGCAGCGGCTTTTCGGCAGCCTCCCTGTTCCCGGTCGACGATTATTGGTGGAAGAATTCCCAGCCCACCAACGGCACCAGCAACGACGACCGGTCCACCGAAGTGACCAATATGCTCACCAAGATGAAAGACACCATCCCCAATGCCGGGACCGGCGCTCCCGGCGCCACGCCGCAAAAGGTGCTGTTCATCATCACTGACGGCATGCTGGACCAGCCGGATGGGGGCGGTCGCTATTTCGGGCCGATGCGGACGGCCGACCTGACTCAATGCACCGCCATCAAGGCCAAGGGCATCAAGATCGCCATCCTCTACACGCAATATCTGCCGGAATCACTCGCCGGCGACAGCTGGTCGCAGACGAACATCGCGCCGTTTCTGCCGGCTCCCCCTTCGCCCTATCCGGCAGGGAATGCCGGGACCTCCGATCGGGTCGTCACCGCGCTGCAGAGCTGCGCGTCGCCCGGCACCAACGGCTCGCCGCTGGTCCAGACGGTGACGGCAAACGAGAACATCACCACTGCCCTCCAGCAGCTGTTCTCCACGGTCCTCCAGTCGGCGAGACTGGTTCAATAACAGAGGAAGTTGATCGTCCGATGGTGAGGAGGCGAGGTACCGACCTCGCCTCCGTCATGCGTCAACCGCGATAGGTGACCTTCTTCACCGCCGCGACGATCTTGTCGGCGTTGATCAAAGCCAGCTTTTCGAGATTGGCGGCATAGGGCAGCGGTACGTCCTCGTTGGTCACGCGCAGCACTGGCGCGTCGAGGTCGTCGAACCCTTCCTCCATCGCGATCGCGACGATCTCCGAGCTGATCGAGCAGGTCGCCCAGCCCTCTTCGACCACCACCATGCGGTTGGTCTTTTTGAGGCTCTTGAGCACCGCTTCCTTGTCGAGCGGTCGCAAGGTGCGCAGGTCGATCACTTCGGCGTCGATGCCCTCGGCCGCCAGCGCTTCGGCCGCGTCGAGCGACAGCCCGACACCGATCGAATAGCTGACGATGGTCACGTCCTTGCCCTCGCGCATGATCCGCGCCTTGCCGATCGGCAGGACGTAATCGTCAAGCGCCGGCACCTCGAAGCTGCGGCCATAGAGCAGCTCGTTCTCGAGGAACACGACCGGATCCTCGCTGCGGATCGCYGCCTTGAGCAGGCCCTTGGCRTCGGCCGCGTCATAGGGCGCGATCACGATCAGGCCCGGCACGCTGGCATACCAGGGACCGTAATTCTGCGAATGCTGCGCGCCAACTCGGCTCGCCGCGCCGTTGGGGCCACGGAACACGATCGGGCAGCGCATCTGGCCGCCCGACATGTAATTGGTCTTSGCGGCSGAGTTGATGATSTGGTCGATCGCCTGCATSGCGAAGTTGAACGTCATGAACTCGACGATCGGGCGTAGCCCGCCCATCGCCGCGCCCGTGCCGACGCCGGCAAAGCCATATTCGGTGATCGGCGTGTCGATCACGCGCTTGTCGCCGAACTCGTCGAGCAGCCCCTGGGTGACCTTGTAGGCACCCTGATACTGCGCGACTTCCTCGCCCATCACGAAGACGCGGTCGTCCTTGCGCATTTCCTCGGCCATCGCATCGCGCAGCGCTTCGCGCAGCGTGATCTTCACCAGCTCGGTACCTGCGGGCACTTCGGGCTCGGGCGCGCTGGTCTTGATCTCGAGCGGCTCGGGCGTCGCCGCGCCGTCTTCCTCTCCGTCGGAAGCGGCAGGCGCGGCTGCGGGTGCCGCCGGTGCCGGGGCCTCGGCGGCCTTGGCCGGCGCGGGAGCAGCAGGCGCCGCCTCTTCGCCTTCGACGTTCAGCGTCGCGATGACGGTGCCGACCTTCACGTTATCGGTACCCTCGGCGACGAGGATCTTGCCGATCGTGCCTTCGTCGACCGCTTCGAACTCCATCGTCGCCTTGTCGGTCTCGATCTCGGCCATGATGTCGCCGGACTTGACCGTGTCGCCTTCCTTGACGAGCCATTTGGCCAGCGTGCCTTCCTCCATCGTCGGGGAAAGTGCCGGCATCTTGATCTCGATCGCCATCAGTATTTCTCCACCAGCACGTCGGTGTAGAGCTCGGCTGGCTCCGGTTCGGGCGTCTGTTCGGCGAAATCGGCGGCTTCGTTCACGACCTTGCGGATCTCCTGATCGACCTTCTTGAACTCGTCTTCCTTCGCGCCGAGCTCTTCGAGCAGCTTCTTCACATGCTCGATCGGGTCGGACTTGTCGCGGACGGCCTGCACCTCCTCGCGGCTGCGATACTTTGCCGGGTCGGACATCGAATGCCCGCGATAGCGATAGGTCTTCATCTCGAGGATGATCGGGCCCTTGCCCGCGCGGACCCAGGCCAAAGCCTCTTCGGCCGCGCCGCGGCACGCCAGCACGTCCATGCCGTCGACCTGGATGCCGGGGATACGGAAGCTCTCGCCGCGGCGATAGAGCTGGTCCTCGGACGAGGAGCGGTTGACGCTCGTGCCCATGGCGTACTGGTTGTTCTCGATGACGTAGATGACCGGCAGCTTCCACAGCTCGGCCATGTTGAAGCTTT
This sequence comes from Sphingomonas sp. P2_B6, assembly GCF_056404755.1. Classification (NCBI taxonomy): domain Bacteria; kingdom Pseudomonadati; phylum Pseudomonadota; class Alphaproteobacteria; order Sphingomonadales; family Sphingomonadaceae; genus Sphingomonas; species Sphingomonas sp. P2_B6. Next base: position 24,105 of record NZ_JBFUDK010000002.1, on the reverse strand, counting down.
CGTACACCTGGCCCTGATTCGACGCGCCATCGCCGAAATAGGCAAGGCACACGCCGCCATCGCCCTTGTATTTATGGCTGAAGCCAAGCCCGGTGCCGAGCGAGACCTGCGCGCCGACGATGCCGTGGCCACCATAGAATTTATGCTCGACGCTGAACATGTGCATCGAGCCGCCCTTGCCCTTCGAGATGCCGGCCTGGCGCCCCGTGAGCTCGGCCATCACGTCCTGTGGCGGGATCCCGCACAACAGCATATGACCATGGTCGCGATAACCGGTGATCACGCTGTCCTTGTCGGTCAGCGCTGATTGCAGGCCGACCGCGACGGCCTCCTGCCCGATATAGAGATGGCAGAAGCCGCCGATCAGACCGAGGCCATAGAGCTGTCCCGCCTTCTCCTCGAAGCGGCGGATGAGCAGCATCTGCTTGTAGAAATCGAGCAGTTCTTCCTTGGACGCCTTGTAGGGCTTGGGTTCGTCGGGACGCTCGCGATTGGGCGTCAGGGGCTCGGCTTTCCGAGCAGCAGGGGCTTTGGCCACGTGAGGGAAACCTCGTTTCCGTAGGGGAGGACGGCGAGCCTATAGGCCCGTTTCCTCTCGGACATCAATCGTCTGAGCACAACAGAAGTTTCACCTACCAAAGCAATCGGAGATTGCCCCCTCAAGGATCGCGCGCCTAAAGCCGGCGCAATGGATTCGCCTCCTCACCCGTTCCGCATCGCCAACTTCCGCGCCTATTGGGCCGCCCGTTTCTGCATGACCCTTGCGCAGAACGGCATGATCATCGTGATCGGCTGGCAGACCTACACCATCGCGCGCGAGACCATGTCGCCCGCCGGCGCCGCGGCTCAGCTCGGGCTGATCGGCCTGTTGCAGTTCGTGCCGCTGTTCCTGTCGACTCCGGTCACGGGCTGGGTGGCGGATCGTTTCGACCGGCGCTGGATCACGCGCGTAACCGTCGCGCTGCAGATTCTCTGCGCCTTCATCCTCGCCATGGCGACCTATGAAGGCTGGATGTCGCTTCCCGTGCTGTTCTCGGTCGCGGTGCTGCTCGGCATCGGTCGCGCTTTTGCCGGTCCCGCCTTCTCTGCCCTCGCGCCGAATCTCGTGCCGCGCGAAGTGCTGCCGACCGCGATCGCGCTGAGCTCGATCTCGTGGCAGGTCGGCACGATCATCGGGCCGGCGATCGGCGGCTTCGCCTATTCGCTCGCGCCGTCCGCCGCCTATTTCCTGGCAACCGCGCTGTTCAGCGGCGCGCTGATCTGCCTGCTGGCGATCGGTCCCGTCGCGCGCACCATCGCCGTCAGCACCGCGCACCCGCTGAAGCAGATCGCTGACGGACTCGCCTATGTCTGGCAGAACAAGATGATTCTGGGCACGATCACGCTCGATCTGTTCGCCGTGTTCCTCGCCGGTACGAGCGCGCTGCTGCCGATCTATGCCCATGATATCCTGAAAGTCGGGCCGCAGGGTCTGAGCGCCCTCGCCGCCGCCCCGGCGGTCGGGGCATCGCTGACCGCCTTGTTCTTCTCCTTCCGGCCCTTGAAGACCAATGTCGGCCCGAAGATGCTCGGCGCCGTGCTGGTCTATGGTTCCGCCACCGTGATATTCGGCCTGTCGACATCGATGCTGCTCAGCCTCATCGCCCTGTCCGTCGCCGGCGCAGCCGACATGTTCTCGGTCTATATCCGCCAGTCGCTGATTCAGCTCCACACACCCGACGACAAGCGCGGCCGGGTCGGCGCTGTCTCGCAGCTGACCATTTCCGCGTCCAATGAGTTGGGCGAGGCCGAATCCGGCTTCCTCGCATCGGCGCTCGGGCCGGTCGGGGCGGTGCTGGTGGGTGGCGGCGGCGCGATTGTCGTGACCATCCTGTGGACCTGGCTCTTCCCGAGCATCCGCAACGCCCGTACATTCGACCCACCCGCGACGCCCCAGGACGCCGCAGATATTGAGATGGAGGCCGCACGATGAAAGCCAACACGATCCTCGACACAATCGGCAACACCCCGCACATCCGCGTGCAGAAGCTGTTCCCCGGCGCCGAGGTATGGATCAAGTCCGAGCGCTCCAATCCTGGCGGCTCGATCAAGGACCGCATCGCGCTCAGCATGATCGAGGCGGCGGAGAAGTCGGGCGATCTCAAGCCCGGCGGCACGATCATCGAGCCGACCAGCGGCAATACCGGCGTCGGCCTGGCGATGGTCGCCGCGGTGAAGGGCTACAAGCTGGTCCTCGTCATGCCCGAGAGCATGTCGCTCGAACGCCGCCGCCTGATGCTCGCTTATGGCGCGACCTTCGATCTCACCCCGCGCGAAAAGGGCATGAAGGGCGCGATCGAGCGCGCGCTCGAACTGGTATCGCAGACGCCGAACAGCTGGATGCCGCAACAGTTCGAGAACCCGGCCAATATCGACGTCCATGTGCGCACCACCGCGCAGGAAATCCTCAATGATTTCCGCGATTCGCCGATCGACGTGATCATCACCGGCGTCGGCACCGGCGGCCACATCACCGGCGTCGCCGAGACGTTGAAGAAGGAATGGCCGCACCTCAAGGTCTATGCGGTCGAGCCCGAGGCGTCGCCCGTCATCTCGGGCGGCCAGCCTGGGCCGCACCCGATCCAGGGCATTGGCGCCGGTTTCGTGCCCGCCAATCTTCATACCCAGGCGATCGACGGCGCGATCAAGGTCGATGCGGCCGTCGCCAAGGACATGGCGCGCCGCGCCGCCCGCGAGGAAGGCATGCTGGTCGGCATCAGCTCGGGCGCGACCCTGGCCGCGATCCTGCAGAAGCTGCCCGATCTGCCCGATGGCGTCCGGGTGCTCGGCTTCAATTACGACACCGGCGAGCGCTACCTGTCCGTGCCGGACTTCCTGCCGGAAAGCTGATCTCGCGCGCACAGCCGGCCTCGACCATATTTCACTGGTCGGGGCAGGCGGGGCAATGCTCGGGAATGTCGTCGAGCGTCGCGGCTCGGGCGCAGCGTCCCACCGCGCCGCGTTCGCCTTGGGCCGCGAACCATTTCGTATCCGAAGCGTTCTGGGCTAAAGGCCCCTGCTTGTCGTCGCCAGGAGCCGCTCTTGCCCCCCTTTCGCGTCGCTCCCTTCATCGCTGAAACCCCTTCGCCCATGCCCCAGCCCTCCGCCCCGCCGGGCAATCCCGGTCCCGGCCTGAACCTCCTGCTGTCGCTGGTCGCGGTCATCGCGATCGCGGCTCCGGCGCTTATCGTCCGCAATGCGCCGCCGGTCGTGCCGCACCATGTGGTCAAGCGCCTGCCGCAACGCGTGGTGCCGAAGGCGGAATTGCCGCCGGTCGAGCCGGTCGCGTTCCAGAATCTGGACCCGGACGACGCCCGCGCCTTCAACGCCTCGGTCCCCTTCTCGACCGGCCCCAATCCCGCGGCCCGGCCCTTCAAATTCGTCGGCACCGACGAGCAGCGCGCCCGGGCGATCGACTGCATGGCCGCCGGCGTGCTCTACGAGGCCGGCGACGATACGCTGGGCCAGCGCTCGGTGGCACAGGTCGTGATCAACCGGGCGCGCCATCCTGCCTTCCCCAAGACGATCTGCGGCGTAGTGTTCCAGGGGTCCGAACGCGTGACCGGGTGCCAGTTCACCTTCACCTGCGATGGCGCGCTGGTGCGGCATCGCTGGTCCGATGCCGCCTGGGTGCGCGCGCGGGAAACCGCCACGCTCGCGCTGAACGGCGCGGTCTACAAGCCCGTCGGCTATGCGACTCATTACCATACCGACTGGGTCGTACCCTATTGGCAGTCCAGCCTCGACAAGATCGCCCGGGTCGAGACTCACCTGTTCTTTCGCTGGACCGGCTGGTGGGGCACCCCGCCCGCGTTCAACCGGCACGTCTCGTCCGACGAACCGGTCATCGCCCAGCTCGCGCTCTATTCCGATGCGCACAAGACAGGCGCCGCGCTGGTCGACGCCACCGCCGCGACCGTCGAGGCCGCCGCAGCGGGTGCGGCGCTGCCGCCCGCGCTGACGACCGACACCAACAGTTTCCTGCTGACGCTCGACCCGCGCATGCCAGCGGACGCCTTTGCCTTGCTGGCGGCGCGTACGTGCGGCGACCGCCCCTATTGCAAAGTCATGGGCTGGACCAGCAAGGCCAAGACGCCGGGCGCGCTACCGCTTCAGCCGACCCAGATCGCGGCGATGTCGTTCAGCTATCTGCGCGACAAGAGCCGCAACTACGACAAGGCGCTGTGGAACTGCACTGAGTTCAAGCGCGCCGATTTCAGCCAGTGCATGAAGCTGCAGGTATTGGTGCCGGTTGCGCGCCAGGTCGACAATTTCAAGCTTGAGAGCCTCACGGGCACCACGAAGGTCGCGCCCCCGCCGGTGACGGCGACGATCAAACCGGTACCGGAGCTGTCGGGCGTGCGGCGCAAGGCGGAGACCCCGTCGCCGGCCAGGCCTGTCGCCGCGCCGCAAGTGCCTGCAACACAACCGCCGGTGCGTTAGGGAGCGATCCCATCATCCAACGTCAACCCGGACTTGTTCCGGGGTCCATCGCGCCGCGTACGACACGCGTCGGCCCTTGGCGCGCGCGATGGATGCCGGAACAAGTCCGGCATGACGGAATTGGCTACCTACCGCGACTATCGAACTCAGGCCGCGACAAACATCTCCGGCGGCAGCGTCATCAGAGCTTCGGCCCCACCCTCGATCTTGCGACGCAGCGCGCCCGCGTCCGGCATGATCCGCTCGGCGAAGTAACGCGCGGTCACCAGCTTGGCGTCGAGGAAGGCGGCATCACCCTCGCCCGCCGCCTTCAGCTTCGCGGCAGCAGTGGCCATGCGCAGCCACATCAGGCCGACTGCGACGATGCCCATCAGATGCAGATAGGGCTGCGCGCCCGCGCCGACATTGTCGGGGTTCTGCATGCCGTTCTGGAGGAACCACAGGGTCGCCTGCTGCAATTCGCCATTGGCCTTTTCGAGGCGCGCGGCGAAATCGGCGGTGGCCGGATCGGCCTTGCCGGCCGCGACGTCCTCGCCGACGACCTTGAAGAAGGCTTGCACCGCCCGGCCGCCGTTCATGGCGAGCTTGCGGCCGACCAGGTCCATCGCCTGGATGCCGTTGGTGCCTTCATAGATCATCGAGATGCGGGCATCGCGGACATATTGCTCCATGCCCCATTCGGCGATGTAGCCATGGCCGCCATAGACCTGCTGCGCGTTGGTCGCGATCTCATAGCCCTTGTCGGTGCCATACCCCTTGATCACCGGGGTGAGCAGGCCGACCAGATCCTCGGCGAGCTGACGCTCCTCCTCGCTTCCCGCGGCATGCTCGAGATCGACCTGGAGCGCACCCCAGAGGCACAGGGCGCGCAGACCCTCGGTCAGCGCCTTGGCATCCATCAGCATGCGACGGATGTCCGGATGCACGAACAGCGGATCGGCCTTTTCCTGCGGCTCCTTGGCGCCGGTCAGCGACCGGCCCTGGCGGCGGTCATGCGCATACTGCACGGCATTCTGATACGCCGTCTCCGCCACGCCGAGACCCTGGAGGCCGACGCCGAGGCGGGCGGCGTTCATCATGATGAACATCGCGGCGAGGCCCTTCATCTCCTCGCCGACCAGCCAGCCGGTCGCGCCGTCATAGTTCATCACGCAGGTCGAATTGGCGTGGATGCCCATCTTGTGTTCGATCGAGCCGCACGACACCGCGTTGCGCGCACCGAGCGATCCGTCGTCATTGACCATGAACTTCGGCACCACGAACAGCGAGATGCCCTTGGAGCTTTCCGGCGCACCCGGGGTCTTGGCCAGGACGAGGTGGATGATGTTCTCGGTCAGGTCATGCTCGCCCGACGAGATGAAGATCTTGGTGCCGGTGATCGTATAGGAGCCGTCGGCCTGCGGCTCGGCACGGGTACGGATCAAGCCGAGATCGGTGCCGCATTGCGGCTCGGTCAGATTCATCGTCCCGCCCCATTTGCCCGAGACCATATGGGGGACGTATTTCACTTTCTGCTCGTCGGTGCCCTTGACCAGCAGCGCGGCGATCGCGCCGTGAGTCAGGCCCGGATACATGGCGAACGCCATGTTCGCGGAGATCATATATTCCTGGAACGCGGTCGAGACGACGTGCGGCATCTCCTGTCCGCCGAACTCGGCCGGCGCCGACAAGGTGCCCCAGCCCGATTCGACGAACTTGTCATAGGCTTCCTTGAAACCCTTGGGCGTCGAAACCGAGCCATCCTCGTGACGCGTGCAGCCCTCGAGGTCGCCCGACTGGTTGAGCGGGAACAACACTTCCGCCACGAACCTGCCGCCCTCGTCGAGCACAGCGTCGACCACATCGGGGGTGGCGTTGGCGAAGCCGGGCAGGTTCGCATAGCGATCGAGGCCGACCACATGCTCCAGGATAAAGCGGGTGTCGCGGACGGGCGGGGTATATTGCGGCATGATATCAGTCCTTCAGGCGGCCTTGCGCGCCGTGCGTTTCGAGCAGGGTGATGAAGTCGTTGAGTTCGTCGATCGCGGCATCGATATCCTGCTTCTGTGACGTAAGCAGCGACACGCGCTCGCGGCAGCGATCGATCGTGACGGCGCGCTGCACCTGACGGCCATCGCCGATATCGTAAAGGTCGATCATCTCGCGTATCTCGGCGAGGCTGAAGCCGACGCGCTTGCCGCGCAGGATCCAGGCGAGCCGCGCGCGGTCGCGCTGCGAATAGATGCGGGCGGTGCCGCGCCGTTCGGGCGCGATCAGTCCCTCGTCCTCATAGAATCGAAGCGCCCGTGCGGTCACGCCGAACTCGGCTGACAGGTCGGAGATCGAGAAGTGATCGCGATCGGGGTGGCGCTCGATCGCGGCATAGGCGGCGACTGTGGACATGACCCGAAAGCTAGATGCCGTTTACGTGAACGTCAAGCTCATCCGCCGCTGCCGCAGAGCAGTTTGCCCCTGCCGTCGCGCAAGGTCGAGGCCTCTGACACCGACTCGCTCAACTGAGTCACGTCGAGCCCCGCCATCGACGCGCGCTGCGCGCAGAGCTTCTGGCAGGCACTGGGCAAGGCGCCCGGAAACTGGATCCTGTCTCCATCGAATTGCGCGTCGAACCCGCACCCTTTTGCCCCATAGAACTCGAGATGGAGCTTCTCTCCCGTCCGGGTGACGGTGCCTGCGCCACCGCAATTCATCTTGTCGCCATAGTCGACAAACACGCCGATCCGGAAGCCAGTGGCGCCGGGCACGATGCAGACTCGATCGGTATCATGTGCGTAGAGGCCGCTGATGTCGGTATTGTCGGGGTCGGGAATGACCCCAGCCTCGATCGCGGCAGCCTCGAGGCCTGTCGCCGCAACGGCATTGCTGGCGGCCTTCTGCTCATCGCCCCGGCAGCCGGTGACGAACAGCATCAATACCAGCGACAGCCCGAGTCTCATTCAACCGGCGCGAGTCGGTCGCCATCGATCCGGCGATAGAAGCAGCTGCGCTCCCCCGTGTGACAGGCCGGGCCAGCGGCATCGACGATCAGCCACACCGCATCCTGATCGCAATCGATCCTGATATCGGCGACTCGCAGTACATGGCCCGAGGACTCGCCCTTCTTCCAGAGCCGCCCGCGGCTGCGCGACCAGAAATGGGCTTCCCGCGTCGCGACGGTGGCCGCCAGCGCCTCCGCATTCATGTGGGCGAGCATCAGCACCTCGCCCGTGGTGCGGTCAGTCGCCACGGCGGTGATCAGGCCGGCGGCGTCAAATTTCGGGTCGAGCACAAGGCCGGTATCGCGGGAATCGGGCATGGCCAGCACTTAGCGCGACGCACGCAAAACCGCCAATGCGACGGGTGGCGATTAATCCTTGTTACAAAAGCGCGACAAAGCCGAAAGGCGCCCCTATATGGCGGGCGACGCTACTCCCCCCGAAGGGCGCCATGCTTACTACGAATCCATTTGATGACGACAAGCTGCGCGAAGAGTGCGGCATTTTCGGCGTATCCGGCAGCGACGGCGCCGCGGCGCTGGTTGCGCTCGGCCTGCACGCGCTGCAGCACCGCGGCCAGGAGGCGGCCGGCATCACCAGCTTCGACGGTGCCGAGTTCCACACCCACCGCGCGATGGGCCATGTCGCCGGCAATTTCGACCGCGACGACATCATCGGCGCGCTGCGCGGCACCGTCGCCTGCGGCCATGTCCGCTATTCGACGACCGGCGAAACGGCGCTGCGCAACGTCCAGCCGCTCTACGCCGATCTCGCCTCGGGCGGTTTCGCCATCGCGCATAACGGCAATATCTCCAATGCGATGCGCCTGCGCCGCGATCTCGTCCAGCGCGGGTCGATCTTCCAGTCGACCTCGGATACCGAGACGATCATTCATCTCGTCGCGACGTCGAGCTATCGCACCTTCGTCGACAAGTTCATCGACGCGCTGAAGCGAGTCGAGGGCGCCTATTCGCTGATCGTGATGACGCCGGAGGGCATGATCGCCTGCCGCGATCCGCTCGGCATCCGCCCGCTGGTCATGGGCACGCTCGACGGCGCGGTGATCTTCGCCTCGGAGACGGTGGCGCTCGACGTGGTCGGCGCCGAGTTCGTCCGCTCGATCGAACCCGGCGAGCTGGTAATCGTGCGCGGGACGGAGATCAGCTCGCACCGCCCCTTCCCGCCGGCCTCGGCACGGCCGTGCATCTTCGAATATGTCTATTTCTCGCGGCCCGATTCGATCTCGGAGGACCGCAGCGTCTATACGGTGCGCAAGGAAATCGGCGCCCAGCTCGCGATCGAGAGCCCGGTCGACGCCGACATCGTCATCCCGGTGCCCGATTCGGGCACGCCCGCGGCGCTCGGCTATGCCCAGCAGTCCGGCATTCCGTTCGAACTCGGCATCATCCGCTCGCATTATGTCGGCCGCACCTTCATCCAGCCGGGCGACAAGGTCCGCCATCTCGGCGTGAAGCTGAAGCACAATGCCAATCGCGCGCTGATCAAGGGCAAGAAGATCGTGCTGATCGACGATTCGATCGTGCGCGGCACCACCAGCCTGAAGATCGTTCAGATGATGCGCGAAGCCGGCGCGGCCGAAGTGCATATGCGCATCGCCAGCCCGCCAACGCGGCACAGCTGCTTCTACGGCGTCGATACCCCGGAACGTGCCAAGCTGCTCGCGGCGACCAAGAATATCGAGGAAATGAACACCTATATTCAGGCCGACAGCCTGGCGTTCGTTTCGATCGACGGCCTGTACAAGGCGCTCGGCCAGCCGCGCCGCGCCGATATCCGCCCGAGCCATTGCGATGCCTGCTTCACCGGGGATTACCCGACGACCCTGACTGACCAGGACGAGGTCGCCTCGGTCGACCAGTTCGCGCTCCTGGCGGAACGGGTCATATAAATTTCCGTTCGTGCTGAGCTTGTCGAAGCACCGTTCTTTTCTTTCCCACGGCGCGCGATAGAAGAGCGGCCCTTCGACAAGCTCAGGGCGAACGGAATTTATTGTGACTGACCTCCTCCTCGCCAACCAGATCGCCCTCGTGACCGGCGCCAGTCGCGGCATCGGCGCCGCGACCGCCAGGGCCCTCGCCGCGGCCGGGGCGCATGTCGTCATCACGGCGCGCACCGCCAAGGATCTGGAACAGGTCGAAACCGACATCTTCGATGCCGGCGGCAGCGCGACCATCGCCCCGCTCGACCTGACCGAGACCGACAGCATCGCCCGCCTCGGTGCCGCGATCGGCGAGCGCTGGCCGCAGCTCGACATCATGGTGATGAACGCCGCGACTCTGGGCAGCCTCGCCGCCGTACCGGCGATCGATCCCAAGGAACTGGCGACCGTCCTGACCCTCAATGTCAGCGCCCAGGCCGCGCTGATCACGGCGTTCGACCCGATGCTGCGCAAATCGAAGCGCGCCCGCGTCATCGGCATCACCTCGAGTGTCGGCCGCGCGCCCCGCGCCTATTGGGGCCTGTACGGCGCCTCCAAGGCAGCGTTCGAAACGCTGGTCGGCGCGTACGGCGACGAGATGGAGCATATCAGCAGCATCCGCACCGCGATCGTCGACCCYGGCGCGACGCGGACGAAGATGCGCGAGCGGGCTTATCCGGGCGAGGATCCGGCTTCGGTGAAGGCGCCGGAAGTGGTTGCGGACCGGCTCGTGGCGCTGATCGCCGGCGATTTTGAGAACGGCCATTTCGAGCGGATCGACTGACCCGTCTTGTCCCTTTTCCAGCCCGGTGAGGCCCGAGTCGGTTCAAAGCTGACAAGCACGCCGGGTCATACGACGGAGCCACCGAGCCTGAGCTCGTCAGGCAGCGTCCAGGTCGAGCCGTGACGGGTCTTCGTGTTTGCGCTCGAGTTTCGCAACTGTCGCGGTGACTGTCAGATTGCCGCTGGCGCTGGCGACGGTGCGCGTCATATCCAGAAGACGGTCGAACGGCAGGATGAAGCCAACAACCAACGCGGTCTGCGCGCTGTCGACGCCGATCGTCGAAAGCACCGCAGCGAGCATGAACAGCGAGGCGGACGGTACCGGGGCCGTGCCGAACGCCGCTAGGCTGCCGGCGACCAGGATCACCATAAGATTGGCCGCGGTCGGCTCGATCCCCAGCGCCTGAAGACTGAAGATGCTGATCAGGCCGACATAGGCGGCGGTGCCATCCTTGCCGACGCTGGCACCGAGCGGAAGGATGGTCGACGCGACTGGCCGCGGGACGTCGAGATTCTCGACGGCGCAACGCAGCGCGACCGGCATTGTCGCGGTTGATGACGCGGTGGAGAAGGCGATCGTCAGCGCCTCAGCGATACCGCCGTAGAATTTGACAACGGATCGCCGCGCGATCAGCGCGAGGACGGTCGCATGGACAATGACAATCTGCAGGATCACGCAGAGCACCGTACCGAGCGCCAGCCACTGGACATTCGCGATCACGGCGACGCCATTCGCCGCAACGGCATTCGCGACCAACGCGAAAACGCCGAACGGCGTGAGTTCCATGACTAGCGAAACGACCTTGAGAAGCGCCGCCGAAGCCGATTGAAGGAACGCGGCAAGCGGCTTGCCGGCATCACCCGAAAGCAAGGCACCAACCCCGATCAGACCGGAAAACAGAATCAGCGCCAGCATATTGCCCGCTGCCATTGCCTCGAAGATGTTGGGTGGCACGATGTCGAGCGCCTGTTGCGCCAGGCTCTTGGCGACCCCGAGGTCGTGCGGGGGCAGATGATGGCCCAGCGGATTATTGGCGCCGGGCCGCAACAGCAGGCCGACGACCATGCCATTTGCCATTCCGATCACCATCAGCGCGGCGAAAAGGCCGATGGCGCGTCCGCCGACCGTGCCCAGTCGCCTGGGATCGCCTAACTCGGTGACACCGGCAGCGATCACGACTAGCAGCACCGGCAAGACCAGCAGCCGGATCAGTCGCAAGAACAGCTCGCCGATGAGCGATATCCACGGCGCGGCGGCGGGAAAAAAAGCCCCGAGCAGGATGCCGAGCACGAGCCCGGCGAGCACGCGCTGCCACAGGGGGAGAACGCTCCAGGCGCGAAAAATGGTCATCGGCTTCCCCCGCTGGCTAACGCGACGATGATCACATGTGGCGCGGGGTATCAAGAACGGGCTCCGGCGGGAGGCACGTGCCTACGCGGCTAATCGCATGATGTTCACCATCATTCCCCGCCCGTTACCGGGAAGGAATAGACACCCGACTACTTCGCCGCCGCCATCAGCTTCTCGAAAAACGCCAGCCGCGCGAGCGTCAGCGACCGCTCGCTCGCCTTGGGCGCAGCGCTGACCATCGCGATCACCAGCTTCGACTTGGGATCGATCGTGATCATCTGCCCGAAAATCCCCTGCGCGCCATATCGGCCGCCCGGATAAGTCCACCATTGATAGCCATAGCCGAACCCGCCCGGCGCCACCTCGGCGTGCGCCCTGGTGGCCTCGACGAACCAGCCCGGCGCGACCACGCCCTTGCCGCCCTCCAGCGCAAACTGCCCGAACCGCGCATAATCCCGCAGCGACACCGACAGGCAGCACCCGCTGACCTCCGCCCCGGTCTGGTCCTTCATCCAGAAGCCGTCGCGTTCCATGCCGGCGGGTTCCCAGATCTTCTCCTGGGCATAAGCGGCTAGCGTCTTGCCCGTCGCCCGGCGCACCAGCACGCCAATCAGGTTGGTCTCGCCGGTCTTGTAGACCCATTTGGTGCCCGGCGCGGTCTCGCGCGGCAGCTTGCGCATGAAATAGACCGTGGGATCGACGCCCGCCGGCACCGGCTCCAGGAACATGCGCGCCACGTCGGATTTGGGGTCGGTATAATCCTCGTTCCATTTGACGCCCGAGGTCATCGTCATCAGCTGCGCGACGGTTACCCCGTCATAGCCGCTGCCCGCCAGATCGGGGATGTAGCGCGTCACCGGATCGTCGAGCGATTTGATGAAGCCGTCCTTGATCGCCGCGCCGACCAGGGTCGAGGTGAAGGACTTGGCGACCGAGAAGCTTGTCCAGCGGCCTTCCGCGGAGAAGCCGCGCGCATAGCGTTCCAGCCGCACCTTTCCGTCCTGCAGCACGATCAGCCCCGCAACATTCATCGACGCGATGAAGGCATCCACATCCGCCGCCGCGATGGGCAGCGGCTTGCCCGCTGGCAGCTTGCGCGCCTTCGCAGGATCGGCCTTGATGACGTTGCCCGGGAAGATCTTCTCCATCGCCGGGAAGTTCGAATCGCGCTGCGCCTGCGACCAGAACAGCACTTCCGCGCCGACCTGACGCTGAGTCGCCTCGGCCGGCTGCGCCTGACCGAAGCCCTGCGCCGGAATCATCGCGGCGCCCGCCAGCGCGAGCGCACCCAACACCTGCCTCTTCATCTCATCCCACCTTTATGAGCGTGACCTGCGCGACATGTATCCCGCCGCCTCTGAATCCGCCCTCGCAATACATCAGATAATATCGCCACAGATCGACGAAATGGCGATCGAATTCGGCGGGCAGCCTTCCCGCCGCCACGGCAAGGTCGAACGCCTTACGCCAGCGCTTTAGCGTCTCGGCATAATGAAGGCCGAAATCATGCTGGTCGTGCCAGCTCAGGCCATTTGCTTCGGCAATCGCACGGAATCGGCTTTCCGACAGCAGCATGCCGCCCGGAAAAACGAAGCGCTGAATGAAATCGACATTCGCGGCATAAGCCTCGAAGATCGCGTCATCGATCGCGATATACTGGATCGCGGCGCGCCCGCCCGGCTTCAGCGCCCGCGCGACCGCCTGCAGATAGGCCGGCCAATATTCCTCACCGACCGCTTCGACCATCTCGATGCTCGCGACCGCGTCATACTGCCCCGCCACGTCGCGATAATCGGTCAGCGAGACGGTGACCCCGTCCAGCCCCGCCTCCGCCATGCGCGTTTCGACCGCGCGCTTCTGTTCGGCGGACAGGGTGACGCCATGCACCTTCACCCCCGCTCGCGCCGCGACCTCGGCGAAAGAGCCCCAGCCGCAGCCGATCTCCAGGATGGCATCACCGGGCTTTGTCGCGGTGCGATCGAGCACCGCGCGAAGCTTGGTCGCCTGCGCCTCCTCCAGCGATTGCGCCGCTGCAATCGGCTCCTCGAACAGCGCGCTCGAATAGGTCATGCCCGGGTCGAGCCACAGGCTGTAGAAGTCGTTGCCCAGATCGTAATGGAACTCGATGTTCCGCCGCGCCCCGCTGCGATGATTGCGGCGCAGCAGGTGCCAGAGCCGTCGCACTGCCCGCATCGGCCCGCGCGATCGCCCCGCCTCGCCCAGCGGGCGGCGGTTGCGCATGAACAGGTCGAACAAGGGCACCGGATCGGGGCTGCGCCATTCGCCGCGCGACCAGGCGACAAACCACCCGGCCGATCCACCCATCGCCAGCCGGATCAGCGCGCGCCAGCTCCTGATCTCGACGATCGCGACCGGCCCCTCGCCCCGCCCGCCAAGCACGCGATCAGTCCCGTCGGGCAGCGATGCCTCGATCGCGCCGGCCTCGAGGCCCCGGTCGATCCGGTCGAGCAGGCGGTGGAACATGCCGGCAAAAGGGGCCAGCAGCCGGTCGACGCGACCAGTCGCCGGTCTTGCGCGCGTGCCGAAGCGACGGCCCCTGTTCGGCGCTGGAACGTTCATCAGGCGGCTCTCATGCACCCGGAGCGAGTGCGGGAAAAGCGATTCGTCACCGCGCCCTTGCCGCCGCGGCCAGCGCCCGTTCCCGTGCCTCACGATGCCCGATGATCTTCGCCGGATAGGCCTCGGGACGACACCCTGCCGCATCCGGATCATGGATCGTCGCATCCGGGAGATGCGCGAGCTCCTGCACCCAGTGCCGGATATAGTCGGCCGCATCGAATTTCTCGGACTGAGTCAGCGGCGCCATGATCCGCACGAACATGTTCGAATCCACGCCCGTCCCGGCGGTCCATTGCCAGTTGACGCTGTTGTTGCCGTAATCGGCATCGACCAGCGTGTCCCAGAACCACGCCTCGCCTTCGCGCCAGTCGACCAACAGATGCTTGATCAGGAAACTCGCCGCGATCATCCGCACCCGGTTGTGCATCCAGCCGCTCGCCCAGAGCTGCCGCATGCCGGCATCGACGATCGGATAGCCGGTGCGACCCTGCTGCCAGGCGCGAAGATCGGCATCGGCTGCTTTGCCAGTACGCCACGCGAGCGAATCCAGCGCCGCGCGCCCATTCCTCGATCCATAATCCGGGAATTGCAGGATCACATTCTGCGCATAGTCCCGCCAGGCGACCTCCTTGAGGAAAGTCGTGGTATCGCCCCGCGCCTTTTCGACATGGTGCCAGACCGTCGCCGGCGAGATCTCCCCGAAATGCAGATGCGGCGACAGGCGCGAACTGCCTTCGTCCGACGGCAGGTTGCGGTCCACGTCATAGGCGGCGGCCTTGGGCAGGAAATCCTCCAGCCGCTCCGCCGCGCCCTGCTCGCCCGGCGTCCATTCGTCGCGAAAGCCGCCGGCCCAGTCGGGTTTCACCGGCAACAGCTTCCAATCTTCCAGCCGATCGCTCTCCGGCCATGTCCCGGGAACGGGGATGCTGTGCGGAACCCGCGCAGGAGCAGGCGGCGGCATATGCTCGCGCAAGGCGCGCCAGAACGGCGTGTAGATCTTGTAAGGCTGCCCCGCCCCGGTAGTGACCGACCCGGGCGGCGCGAGATAATTGCCGTCATGGCATATCAGATCGAGCGTCTTCGCCACCGCCCGCTCGGCATTGCGCCACCACGGCTCGTAATGGCGCAGGCAATGCACCCGCCCTGCCCCCGTCGCCTCCGCCAGCTTCGCCAGTTCGACCGCCGCATCGCCCCGCCGCAGGATCAGCCGCGACCCCTTGTCGCGCAAATGCCGGTCGAGCGCCTCGAGGCTGTGATGCAGCCACCATCGCGACGCAGCCCCCATGCGCCGATGCTTCGGCGTCTCGTCGTCGAGCACATAGACCGGGATCACCCGCCCCTCATCGACCGCCGCGATCAGCGCGGCCTGATCGGTCAGCCGCAGATCGCGACGGAACCAGAGGAGCGTCGGCGCGGTCAACGGCGGCGGCGGGTGGAAAAGCAGTACATGCCCCCGACATGCCCGCCGCCCGCCATACCCGCAAGCGCCGCAGGCGAACCGCTTCCCAACGCGGCCGATCCTGGTCTAGTCACGGACCACAGCAGCGGGAGTGGCTCCAGCACATGATAACCGACCTGCGCAGCCTGGTTGCGCCGCACCCGCTCGCCACGCTCACCGATGCGATGGTCGGCGAGCAGCGCCTTCACCTGCAAACGACTCACCAGGCCGATTTCGCGCGGCTGCTGCCATGGCCCGCCTTCAATGCCCTGATCACCTTCGATCGGCTCCAGCGCGGGCAGGTCCGCGCGATCCGCAACGGGCACGACGTGCCGCTCGGCATGTTCACCGCACGTGCGGGCCGGTTCGACAATCAGGAACTCGCCCCCGATTCGCTGCAATCCATGGCCGACATGGGTCTCAGCCTGGTGATCAACGACATCCACCGGTTGGTGCCCGGCATCGGCGCTATCGCCGCGATGGTCGAGCGCCATCTCCGCGCCCGCGTCGGCGTCAACGCCTATGTCAGCTTCCGCCGGGACAGCGCGTTCGGGGCGCATTGGGACGATCACGACGTGCTGGTACTGCAGGTCCATGGGCGGAAACGCTGGTTCGGCTACGGCCAGCGCGACGCCTATCCGATGAAGGGCGCCCCGGCGGTCACGAAGATCGGCGATACCGAGGAACCGGTCTGGAGCGAAATGCTCGAACCCGGTGATGTGCTCTACATCCCGCGCGGCGAATTCCACCGCGCCGAGATCGAGGACGGTCATTCACTCCATCTGACGATCGGCCTCGCCTTTCCCCGCGGCGACGATGTCGTGCGCTGGATCGGCCGGCGCTGCCTCGAGGACGCGCTCTTCCGCCGCGACGTCTCGACCCTGGCCGGCCCCGAAGCGCTGGCGACGCGGCAGGAAGACCTGCGCGCGGCGCTCCACCGCGCGGTGGACGATCTCGACCTGAACCGCTTCCTCGCGACGGCGGATCGCCAGCGCGAGTCGCTGAAGGTCCTCAACCTCGGCCTGTCCGATCCGCTCGACCCGGCCGTGGTGATCCGACCGACGCTACGCCGTCGCCTGCCCCTTCCCGAGGGCATGACCCAACTGCGCCACGGCCCGGCGACGACGACGCTGAGCCCCACCGAACGCATAGTCCTGGCCAATCTGCTCGACCGCGACGCCTCCACCCTCACTGGATTGATCGAGGCCCTGCCGGACCTGCCCGCGCACGATATCAGCGCCGCCGTGTCCGGCCTCGCGCGCAAGTCACTGGTGCTGCTATCCGACGAGCCCGCCTGACGCCGGGGATCAGTCGCCCTTCCCGGGCTCGGCCGAGAAATACTTCTCGAACTTGCCCGCCATGCCGTTGAACGCCTCGGCGTCGTCCGGCGTCTGGTTGAGCTTGCGCGACACCAAAGGCCACAACGCCGCATAAGTCTTGTTCAGCTCGATCCAGGCCGTCGCACCGCTTTCGATATCGGGCAGGATCGCGTCAGCGGGGCATTCCGGCAGGCAGAGATTGCAGTCGATGCACTCGTTCGGATCGATCACGAGCATGTTCTGCCCCTCGCGGAACGCTTCCACGGGACAGACCTGGACGCAGTCCATGAACTTGCACCGGATGCACGCATCCGTGACGACGAACGTCATTGCCGGCCTCCGCCCGCCTACATCGTGTGCGGCTGCTTCTCGACCTGCCAGGTCTGGCCTTGCGACAGGAGCTTTTGCAGGTTCGGCGTCTTGCCCGTGCTGGCCTGCGCGTTCTGCGCGACGACCGCGCTCTCGAAGGTCGGGGCCGGATCGTCGTAGAGTACGCCCAGCGCCATCGGGAATGCCCCGAACGGCATCTCGACCAGCATGTGCGCGACCGCGCGGTTGGTCTGGTCGTGCACGATCACATGCGCCGCTTCCCAGTCGCCGTCCACGACATCGACCACCTTCAACGTCAGCCGCTCGGTATCGAGCGCCAGCCCCTTGGTGCCGCCCTCGAACAGCAGGGGCTTGCCCTGCTCGACCCAGAGCTGCCCGGTCGCGGCGTTCTTCTTCTCGGTGAAGGGCGCGAACACATCGTCATTATAGACGATGCAGTTCTGGAAGATCTCGACGAACCCGGTGCCCTTATGGGCATAGGCAGCTTTCAGCACCGCCGGCAGGTTCTTGTTCACGTCGATCGCCCGCGCCACGAACCGCGCGCCGCTGCCGAGCACGAACGCGCACGGCGTCAGCGGCCGGTCGAGCGAGCCGAACGGCGTCGAAGGGCTGCGCGTGCCGACATGGCTGGTCGGCGAATACTGCCCCTTGGTCAGGCCGTAGATCTCGTTGTTGAACAGCAGCACCTGGCAATCGAGATTGCGGCGGATCAGGTGCATGGTGTGGTTGCCGCCAATCGACAGCGCATCGCCGTCGCCGGTGATGATCCACACGTCGAGCTCGGGATTGGCCAGCTTCACCCCCGTCGCCACCGCCGGCGCACGGCCATGGATGGTGTGGAAGCCATAGGTTTCCATATAATAAGGGAAGCGCGACGAGCAGCCGATGCCGCTGACGAACACGGTGTTCTCGGGCCGCGCGCCGATCTCCGGCATGGTCCGCTGCACCGCCTTCAGGATCGCATAATCGCCGCAACCCGGGCACCAGCGCACCTCCTGGTCGGTCTCCCAGTCCTTGGGGCTCGTTTTCGCGATTGGGGTCATGTCGTTCATGAGCGTGGTTCCGGATTGCGGTTGGCACCGATATGGATCGCGGCCGTATCGAGATCCTCGTCGCCCAGCGACGTTGGTAGTTGATGGGTATCCGCCGGCACTTCGCTGTGCGTCTGCCCGCCACCGAGCGCCTCGGCGATCGCCGCTTCGATCTCGGCGATCATGAAGGGCTGACCGGAAATCTTGTTGAGCGGCCTGGCGTCGACCAGATATTGGTCGCGCAGCACGGTCTTGAGCTGGCCGGTGTTCATCTCGGGTACGAGGATCTTCTCGTAACTCTTCAGAAGCGCACCGAGATTTGCCGGCATCGGCCAGATATGGCGGATATGGATATGGCTGACGTCGAGCCCGCGCGCACGGGCACGGCGCACCGCCTGATGGATCGGGCCATAGGTCGATCCCCAGCCGACGATCGCCAGCTTGCCGCTCTCCGTGCCCATCTCGACCTTCTGGTCGGGCACATCGATTCCGAGCACCTTGTCGCGACGAATGTCGGTCATCGCCTGGTGGTTGGCGGCGCCATAGTCGATATTGCCCGTGCCGATCTGCTTCTCGATGCCGCCGATGCGGTGGAGCAGGCCAGGCGTGCCCGGCTTCACCCAGGGCCGCGCCAGCTTCTCGTCACGCGCATAGGGCAGGAAACCACTCTCAGGCGCTTCCTCGAGATAGGTGACCGGGAACGGCGTGTAGCTGTCCATGTCCGGCACCAGCCACGGCTCGGCGGCATTGGCGATATAGCCGTCGGTCAGCAGCATCACCGGGGTCATGTACTGGACCGCGATGCGCACCGCCTCGATCGCGCAATCGAAAGCATCGGCCGGCGAGCGCGCGGCGATCACCGGCATCGGCGAATCGCCGTTGCGGCCATAGACGGCCTGATACAGGTCCGACTGCTCGGTCTTGGTCGGCAGGCCGGTGGAGGGCCCGCCACGCTGCGAGTTGACGATGACCAGCGGCAGCTCGGTCATGATCGCCAGCCCCATCGCCTCGCCCTTGAGCGCGATGCCCGGCCCCGACGAGGAGGTGACGCCCAGTTGCCCCGCATAGGAAGCACCGATCGCGCTGGCGATCGCGGCGATCTCGTCCTCCGCCTGGAAGGTCGTGATGCCGAATTCCTTCAGCCGCGACAGATGATGCAGGATCGCCGAGGCGGGCGTGATCGGATAGCCGCCGAAGAACATCTTCACGCCGGCCAGCTGCACGCCCGCGACCAGCCCGAGCGAGATCGACTCCGCGCCGGTGACCGTGCGGTACAAACCCGGCTCGGCCGGCGCCGCCGCGACATGATGCTGCTTCATCGGCCCGGCCAGTTCGGCCGTCTCACCGTAAGCATGGCCGGCGTTCAGCGCGGCGACATTGGCCTCGACCAGCGTCGGGTTCTTCGCGAACTTGGCCTTCAGCCAGTCGATCAGCGGCTGGCGGTCACGATCGAACATCCAGAGCGCGAGCCCCAGCGTCCACATGTTCTTGCAGCGCAGCGCTTCCTTGTTACCGAGGCCGAACGGCTTCACCGCGTCGAGCGTCAGCTGCGAGATGTTGAACGCCAGCACCTGCCATTTGGCCAGGCTGCCGTCATGCAGCGGGTTCACCGCATATTTCGCCTTGGCGAGGTTGCGCTCGCCGAACTCGCCCTCGTCGGCGATGATCAGGCCGCCCGGCTTGAGCGCATCGACATTGGTCTTCAACGCCGCCGGGTTCATCGCCACCAGCACGTCGGGCGCGTCGCCCGCGGTCTCGATCGCGGTCGACCCAAAATTGATCTGGAAAGCGGAGACGCCGAACAACGTGCCCTGCGGCGCCCGGATTTCCGCGGGGAAATCGGGGAAGGTCGCCAGGTCGTTGCCGGCCAGCGCGGTCGAGAGGGTGAATTGCCCGCCGGTGAGCTGCATGCCGTCACCGGAGTCTCCGGCGAAACGTACAACGATCGATTCTGCGGCGGGATGTGCGGACGCCTCGGCGGGCGTCAATTCGTGAACGGCGGATGCCATCAATATGTGTCCTGCGGATTTATCCGACGCCCTCTATGCCCGGAGCGTTGACTGGCCAACCTAGTTTGATCGGAGGCGCCTGCAAATGGTTCTTTTAAGCGAGTGTCCCGTGGCCGCCGGGCGCGAGCACTGATCCGAGCGCCAAAATCGCCGCGACATGGCGCCGCGCCACGGCATAAAGGTCTTCGTCATAGCCCCCGCCCACCGTGCTGGCGAGCGGAATGCCATGCTCCCGCGCCAGTCGCGCGACCAGTCGGTCGCGGGCGATCAGGCCCTGATCTGTAAGCGACAGGCGCCCGAGTCGATCGCCGCCAAAGGGGTCCACTCCGGCCTGATAAAGGATCAACCCCGGCCGCTGCTCGTCGATGAGCGGCGCGAGACTCGATTCCAGCGCGTCCAGATAGGCGGCGTCCCCGGTGCCGTCGGGCAATGCCACGTCGAGCGTGGAGCGCGCCTTGCGCACCGGGAAGTTGCGCTCGGCATGGATCGAATAGGTCGCGATACCCGTCCTGCCCGCGGTCAGTGCCGCAGTGCCGTCGCCCTGATGCACGTCGCCGTCGACGATCAGCACCCGCGCGACCGTGCCGTCCTCGACCAGCCGCACCGCCGCGATGGCGAGATCGTTGAGCACGCAATAGCCCGCCCCGGTGGTCGCCAGTGCGTGATGGCTCCCGCCCGCGCTGTTCGCCGCAAAACCGCGCTCCAGCGCGATCCGCGCCGCCAGCCAGGTGCCGCCCGCCACGATCTGCGACCGGAGCGCCACGGCTTCGGTCACCGGGAAACCGATCCGCCGCTCCTTCTCGCGCGGCACCCGCGCGCTCAGCACTTCCTCGACATAATCGGGGTCATGGACTGCCTCGATCCATCCCCGGGGCATCGGGTCGGGCTCGATCCACTCGATCCCCTCGCCTTCGTCGAGGAGCAGGTCGCGGATCGCGGCGTTCTTCGTCAGCCGTCCCACCTGCCGGCCGGCGGTGAGATAGGCGGGGTGATGGACGACGGGGATCATCGCCTCTAGGTAGTCGGCCGACACCCGCCGCGCCAATGCGGGATATGGGAGAACGCCGTGACCGAACCCTTTGTCCGCCCGGATGTTCGTGGATTTCTCGCCTATCTCAACAACCTGCCCGGTCCGAAGATGCATGAACTGGAGGCGCCGGCGGCGCGCGCGGTCTATGCCGCGATGAAGGATGTCGCCGATCTGCCGCTGGGCGATCTGGCCACCGTCACTGACCTGTCCATTCCCGGTCCGGCCGGCCCGATTCCCGCGCGCCTGTTCGATGCGAAGGCCAGCCGGGAGCCCGGTCCGGCACTGCTCTTCTATCATGGCGGCGGCTTCGTCATCGGCAATGTCGAGACTCATGCCAGCTTCTGTGCGGAGATCGCCCGGACCCTCGATATCCCGGTCATCTCGGTCGACTACCGCCTCGCCCCCGAAAATCCCTGGCCCGCCGCCCCGGATGATTGCGAAGCGGCGGCGCGCTGGGTCGCGGGCAACCCGGCCGACCTCGGCCGCAAGGTCACCTGCCTCGTCGTCGCCGGCGACAGCGCGGGCGGC
Source organism: Sphingomonas sp. P2_B6 (assembly GCF_056404755.1). Classification (NCBI taxonomy): domain Bacteria; kingdom Pseudomonadati; phylum Pseudomonadota; class Alphaproteobacteria; order Sphingomonadales; family Sphingomonadaceae; genus Sphingomonas; species Sphingomonas sp. P2_B6. Next base: position 2,313 of record NZ_JBFUDK010000002.1, on the reverse strand, counting down.
AATCTGGCGATCGTCACCGCCATGGCGCTGCGCGACGCGCCCGCCGCCGTGCCGGTGATCGCGCAATTCCCGATCTATCCGGCCACCGACGCCTCGAAGGACTATCCTTCCTACGCCATTTTCGCCGAAGGCTTCCTGCTCACCCGGGACAGCATGGACTGGTTCCAGGCCTCTTATGATGCCGAAGCCACCCATATCCGCACCTCGCCATTGATCGGCGATCTCGCCGGCATGCCGCCCGCGGTGGTGATCACCGCCAGTCTCGACCCGATCGGCGACCAGGGACGCGCCTATGCCGGCGCGCTTGCGGTGGCGGGCGTGCCGGTGATCTTTCGCGAGGCGAAGGGGAACGTCCACGGCTTCGTCACCTTGCGCAAGGCCATCCCCTCTTCGGCCGGCGACGTCGCCGGCGCGCTGGCAGCCCTGAAGACGGTGATCGTCGAAGCCGAGGGCGACCGTGTCATGGCGCAGGCGGCGGGATGACCGACCCGGCTACCCTTCCCTATCGCCCTTGCGCCGGCGTGATGCTGATCAACCGCGCCGGGCAGGTGTTCGTGGGCCAGCGCATCGATGCGACGGTCGAGGCGTGGCAGATGCCGCAAGGCGGGATCGATGACGGCGAGGATGCCGAGACCGCCGCGATCCGCGAACTGGGCGAGGAAACCGGGGTTCAGCCCGACAAGGTCGAGCTGATCGCGGAGGCGCCGGAAGAACTCTATTACGACCTTCCGCCCGACCTGGTCGGCAAGGTCTGGAAAGGCAAATGGCGCGGCCAGCGCCAGCGCTGGTTCCTCTATCGTTTCCTCGGCGAGGACAGCGACGTCGACATCGCGACGGAACACCAGGAATTCCGCGCCTGGCGCTGGGTCGATCCGGCCGAGCTTCCCGAAATCATCGTGCCCTTCAAGAAGGCGCTCTACGAGAACGTTCTGTCGGCCTTCGCCGATCAGCTCGGTTGATCGTGAAAGCGGACGCGCGCTATTCGCGGACCATGCTGTGCCGTCCGCTCCTGCTCGCCATGCCGTTGCTGCTCGCCAATGCGGAGCCGGCGCAGATTCCGCAGCCCGTGAAGGCGATGCTCGACGCCGCGATGGCATCGGGCAGCGAAACCGAGGTCGCGACCGTCTCCAAATACGCCCGCGCCGCAGCCCCCGAATCGGCGGATGCCATCGCTGCCCTGGTGACGGACTGGGCGAAGGAGCGGGCCGCCAGCCGCGAAGCGACCTTGCGCGATGCGGGCCTGCTCGATCTATGGAGCGGCCGCGCCGAGCTTGGCGGCTATCTGACCACCGGCAACACTCAGGATGCCGGTGTGAGCGGCGCGATCGACCTGACGCGGGAATCCCTGCGCTGGCGTCATAAGCTGCATCTCGCCGCCGATTACAAACGCAGCGCCGGTGTGGTCAGCCGCGAACATTATCTCGCGGCCTATGAGCCGAACTTCAAATTCTCGCCGCGCGGATATGTCTACGGCGCCGCCCAATATGAGAGCGACCGTTTCCTTGGTTACACCAGCCGCTACTCGGCATCGCTCGGCGCCGGATACAGCGCGATCAAGCAGCCCGGCGTGACTCTCGACATGGAACTTGGCCCGGCTTATCGCGACACCTCCTACACGGATCGCACCCGCGAAAGCAGCCTGGCGGCCCGCGGATCGATCGATTTCGACTGGCGGCTGACGCGCGCGATTTCGATCAGCCAGGACGCCTCAGCCTATCTCCAGCATTACAACAGCACGGTGAGCAGCACGACGGCGCTCAATGCAAAACTCATCGGGCCGCTCGCCGGCAAGATTTCCTATGCCGTCCAGCATGAAAGCATGCCGCCGATCGGGCGGGTCGGCACCGACACGACAGGCCGCGCGTCAATCGTCTACAGCTTCTGATCGCCCGGCACACGCGCGCCCATGGTCCAGAAGGCGCCGTCGCTATCGATTCACATCTGCGCGCCGACATGGCAACGATGATTCAGGGCATGAACCTCCGTGTCCGCGCGAACCAGGGAATGCTTTTTCCATGACGCCAGTGGTGCCTGTTATGGTTTTCACCTGCCCTGTTTATCCGGTGGAATGACCCCCTAGACTGAGACATGAAATAAGAGAGAGCTCTCTGGATGGAGGGCAAGAATGTCGAAGGACCATCGACGACGGCACGACCGGGGGTTCAAGCTGTGGGTTTTGGGTCGGATTGAGTCGGGCGAGCGGGTGTCAGCCTTGTCGCTCGAGTTGGGGATCAGGGATAATCTGCTGTACCGGTGGCGCAATGCGGTGCGGGCGGGCGGGGAGCAGGCGCTGCGCGATCCGGGTCGTCCGGG